>CAJQKV010000012.1 GCA_905479015.1 uncultured Cyclobacteriaceae bacterium | reverse complement strand
AAATAACAACAGTCTTAAAGTCGATTAGATACCCTCTGATGTAGAAATTATATCCAAATAAAAGGACCGAGCCTCCCGTGAGTACAGCACTATCAGGCCATGGAAACCCCACCGTTATTAATTATATAGAAGTCATCATCTTTTTCGAGACATTCATGAGCATGAAATAGACATGTGATATCAAGTAAGCCTAACTTAATACAATTTGAATGAGTTAATTATGGATACTTAGAAAGGGTATAGGCGGATGTGAAGCCCACCAAGGCGCCAAATAAATGGGATTCCCAACTGACGGCTTGATTGAAATCAAAAGCGGTATAAATCAAACTACCATATACAGCCAGAACTGCGATAGAAATAATCAATGCTCTGAATTTACCCTCAAAAAAACCAATAGAGATTAAAAAAAAAGCCAACGCATAAATCAAGCCACTCGCGCCAATATGAAGAAAAGTTCTTCCAAAAAACCAAACTAAGATGTTGGTAAAAAAATAACATTGAAGAAAGATCCTGTTGGCTATTTTGGGATAAAAAAAATAAAGAATCGTCCCTAAAAATAATACGGGTACTGAGTTGGAGGAGATATGATTCAAATTTCCATGAACCAATGGACCTGTAAATATTCCAATGAGACCGAAATAACTCCTAGGTAAGATGCCTAGAAATCCAAAATCAATATTAAAAAAGAAGCTTACCGAAAAAAAAAGCCACATCAGCATAAGCAATCTGAAGGGCCTAAGAACGGAAGATCTAGCTGCGGGATGCATATACTTTATTCACGTTAAGCATAAACCTTCTAATTTTGATGTGAACAATAGATGATTGCTGTTTATTGAGGAGAACGAATCATTTTCAGGGTTAATAATTTAGCCTCCTCATACGTTACCGACATGTAACCCATAATACCTCCGGAGGCCTCTGCGATCCGCTTGGCCCAATCTTCGATACTATCATAAAATTTAATCGCAAAATGCTTATCCAGTTTGGGTAAAATTAAATTTAATTTTCTCAATTCTTGGGTAAGATCTCCATTCCTTATATCTAAATCATCCGATGTTTTCGCAATACAAGTAAGTAGTTTTTCCTCAAAATTTTGTCCTACCAGTTTATAATAGCCGGCCAGCTGCTTGGTCACATGATGCTGCTTGGTATGTGCCAATAAAATGGCCTCTTTCTTCTCTTTCTGATCAATGTCGCCATCTGCACCGGCAATCAAAACAGAGACGAGAATAGGAACACTCAACATCAAATCAATTTCATCCTCACGTAATTCTTCAAATTCCTTTAACATGCTGTTGTTTATCCTTTTTTATCATTGCGAAAATACATCAAAAAATAGCTCCCCAATAATTTTCAATTAAAAACTTATTTTTTCATGGCTCATTTTTCAAATAGGGCTTTCTTTACCCATAATTTCAGGCTTTTTGTTCCAAACATAAAGATCTAAAACTGCCAAAACACGTGCGATGAGTTCTCGCATTCTCACTTTTGTGGGTACCGTTGTCCTGGAAGATTTTGGGGAAAACCCATAGGCCTTTAACTCATGATAATTCGCTATAAACAGCGCCCTATACAAATGAAATTCTTGGGTAATGATAATGAAATTATTTTGTCCAAATATCTGTGCGCAACGCACTACCGAATCTAAAGTTCGCAATCCGGCATAATCTAAAGTAACCGCTGATTCAGGAATACCCCTTTCTTTCAAAGCGTTAAGCATGTCCCGAGGCTCGTTGTAGTATATACTCCTATTGTCGCCACTGACTAAGATATGCTTTATAATGCCACGCTCAAAAAGCTCGGCGGCCGCATCCATCCGCTCTTCAAAGAATTCATTTTTGACACCCTTAGTGGTAAACCGGGAAGTTCCGAGTACTAAGCCCACCCTTTGGGCAGGTGGCAAAGTATCGTCTTTGAATATTTGATCGGACGTACTGACTAAAATCCAAATATTGAGAGATAGTATGGATAAAAATCCAAAGCCCAAAGAAATAAACATCCGTTTAAACCATTTCTTCACAACCGCCTAATCTGTTTGACCTTCCTCAACAAAGTTAAAGTATTTATAATTAGATGCGTCTTGGAAAGGACCTTAATCAAACAGCCCTATTTGATTGTCCTCACGCTCTACCTCCTCTTGAATAAAAGATTTTAACAAGGCAATATCTTCTTTTTCAGGGTCTTGAGCCTCGACCTCCTTAACACCAGAAACTGATTCAATCTTGACTACATTTTGTAAAGGAAATTTATTTCCCAAGGCTTTCCAGCCTTTGACATCTATTAAACTATCCAAATTTAAAATTTTCTGTAACTTTTTGTTTTTCTCCTTATACGTCACAGATGCTTCTACTTTTAGGGCATCACTGGCAAAATACAATTTTGAATTTTTAGTCTCAGAAATGAAGAAAAAAGGTTTTTGTGTTTTAACCGTTTCGACTTTAAACCTTTTGATAAAAAAAGCTTTGGTACTACCTTCCTGATAGATACCTGTGATGATACCCTCAGGTATAAATTTAGTCAAGTGACATATGTTTTTGGACTCATAACGATTACTCATTTCAAATGTGGTCAACTCATAATGACCATCATGATAAAAAACAATGATCAAATCTTCTGCTTTGAAATTACCCAAATGAAGACCCCGATCGTCCGTATTTAAACGACCAATCACTTCATCATACCAAATATCTAGTCCACCCAAAGTAGATGCCCCTGCCGTTTTCAGCTGCACTTTTCTGACAGGATACTTAGTCACTATATTTCCGGAAGCCAAGCGACCTTTGATTTCATAATCTGCAAAATCAACATCAATAAGTTTCTTTCTCGCCGTACTCGCCGCAGTCAAATGTACGGTAACTACCTCCGCCTCTCCATTCGAATTGGCCGTGAAATACAATACTTTAGATCCTTTGGCTTCTTTGGCCAAACGGTATTCCTTGTCTCGGGTTACACTCAGTATATTAAATCGCTTGATCATGGATCTACCTGAAGATCCGTCTTTATAGATCATATTGTACACCATACGCTCGTCACCTTTCTTGTATACGTCCACATGGATGATGTCTTTGCCCACAAAAACTTTATCTTGAATGCGGGTAACCACACAGACACCATCATTTCTAAACACAATGACTTCGTCAATATCCGAGCATTCACCTATGAATTCGTCTTTTCTAAGACCCATCCCAATAAAGCCTTCCTCCCTATTTACATAAAGCTTGGCATTATTGGCCGCTACAAAAGCTGCTTTAATCGTATCAAAATTCGCGATTTCAGTCTTTCGCTCCTTCCCTTTACCATATTTTTCGAGCAACCGCTGATAATACGAGATCGTAAATTCAGTCAAATGGTCGAGGTCGTGAAGCGTTTGCTTGAGTTCCTCTTGAAGCTTATTCATCAACTCATCTGCCTTAAAAGCATCAAACTTTGAAATTCTCTTGATTTTGATCTCCGTCAAACGAACCAAATCTTCCTCAGTGATCTGGCGATAAAAATCTGATTTAAAGGGAGTTAAACCCTGATCAATCGCTTGAAGTACGGCTTCCCATGTTTCAGCTTCTTCAATATCCCTGTAGATCTTGTTTTCAATAAATATTTTTTCAAGAGAAGAAAATAAAATCTTTTCGAGGAGCTCATTTTTACGTATTTCTAACTCCTGCTTCAAAAGATCTCCCGTTTGATCCACACTGTGTTTAAGGATTTCTTTAATTCCAACAAAATGGGGCTTATCTGCGATGATGATACAGGCATTGGGTGAAATAGACACCTCACAATCCGTAAAGGCATATAAAGCATCAACCGTGATATTGGGGGACACACCACTGGCCAATATAATTTTAATTTCTATTTCAGCAGCAGTATTATCAATGACTTGTTTGATTTTTATTTTCCCTTTATCATTGGCCTTAACAATGGAGTCAATCAGTGATGAAGTCGTCGTCCCATAAGGGATTTCTTTGATCAATAGAGTCTTGCTGTCTTCCTCTTCGATGATGGCTCTGACGCGTACTTTACCTCCCCTGTGTCCATCATTGTAATCGGTTACATCTATTTTTCCTCCCGTTTGAAAATCAGGAAATAGCTTTACGGATCTTCCTTTTAGAATATTGATACAGCCATGGAGCAACTCCACAAAATTATGTGGCAACATTTTGGTTGAAAGTCCGACGGCAATACCTTCTACCCCTTGAGAAAGCAATAAAGGAAACTTTACGGGAAAGGTGACGGGTTCTTTTTTACGACCATCATAAGATAGCTGCCAAACCGTGGTTTGCGCATTAAAAATGACATCTAAGGCAAATTTTGACAAGCGTGCCTCAATGTACCGAGAAGCTGCAGCACCATCGCCAGTACGCACATCGCCCCAGTTGCCTTGCATTTCAATCAATAGATCCTTTTGGCCTAGGTTTACAATCGCATCTGCGATGGAGGCGTCTCCGTGAGGATGGAATTGCATGGTCGTTCCGATGATGTTGGCCACCTTGTTGAAGCGACCGTCATCTAATTCTTTCATGGCATGCAAAATTCTTCTTTGCACAGGTTTTAAGCCATCTTCTATGGCAGGAACGGCTCTTTCAAGAATTACATAAGAAGCATAATCAAGAAACCAATTTTCATACATCCCTGTGACGGGAAGTACTTCGTGAATCTCATCTTCCTTTAAATCATCATTCATAATTCTTAATCATTCTATTCACATCATTGCTCACTTATTTCCCCTCAAGTTTCATAATTGTATTCATAAAGCTTTCTAAATACGGGACGAAACCCGTATAATGATCTGCGCCTTCAAAAGTGGTCAATGTAATGATCTCAGGTGGAGATCCGGAAGCCAAGAAGGCATCATAAGTATCGACTGTATTTTGATAAGGGACCGTTATGTCAGCATCTCCGTGATACAAGTATATGGAAATCTCTGGTATCCAATCCAACAAACTGTTTTGATCAAAAAGTTGAGAAATTTCTGAGAATTTTTCATTGTCGGGATCTGATAAAAATTCGGGTGAAATTAATACAGCCAAGGTATCATTCAACTGACTGTTTATTTGAGATCCATCAGAAAGGCCATCAAAAATATTTATGATTCGTTGTGCGTAGGGTTCATTAAAAATTTGTTGCGCCCAGGCCGTATCATAATCGTAATACGTTCGGTAAGATTCTGCAATATAAGCCATGAAATAAGGGGGTTCATATACTTCTTGGTCAAAGAAAAAATCACGAACTCCTTTCATTTCATAACCCCCTGCTGCTGGAAAAGACGCTTTCAGATCAAAATATTCAAGATCGTGCTCTTCTATGTATTTTTGTGTGGCCATCGTCACATACCCACCCCCAGAGTAACCGCTTAAATATAACTCTCCATCCGAGCTGATTTCTTCTTGTTTTAGCAATTCTCTTACTGCCCTTAGTTCGTCAAAAACTACTAACGAAGACATTTCCTCAACATAATAAGGGTGCATGATCTCCTTAGAACTACCAAATCCGATGAGATCGGGTACCACTGTGATCAGTCCTGTTGAAGCCATCGCTGCGTATAAAAACGTTTGTATATCCGCCATTGACAATTCACTTGGAGCCTGATTATTGGCTGCAATAGTGGTATGAGCAAATGCTAAATAACTAAATTCCTCTCCATCACCAAGAGGTATGTATGCCATGCCAGAAGCAACGATATTAGATCCCTTGTATAATGTCTCATAAGTTATTTTCCATATTTGAACATCATATTGCATTTGAGTAATTGGGAAATCTAGGCCACTAGAGCTAATTAAACTTTTTACATTAGCAACCGTTGGTTTACTCATTTTATCTGCTGAGATCAATCGAACAAGTATTTTATCTTCTTCCTGCAGTCCAATCAATGCCTCGTCGTTGTCACATGAGGTCAAAAATAAACCTGTTAACAATAACAAATTCCAAAAAATAATAGGTACTAATTTTTTATGCATTATCATGTTCCTCTAAAATTATTGCCTTTTCTTCATGAATCAAATCTTTCTCCACCCTGAGTTTATTGATGATAAACTGCTGTCGATCTGGCGTGTTTTTTCCCATATAAAAAGACAATAAATCTTTGATTTTAGTTTCCTTTCTCAAAATAACGGGTTCAAGACGTATGTCTTCTCCAATAAAAGCTGCAAATTCATTAGGTGAAATTTCACCCAAACCTTTAAATCGAGTGATTTCTGCATTTTTTCCCAATTTATTTATAGCAGTTTGACGTTCCAACTCATCATAACAATAAAACGTTTCTTTTTTATTTCTGATGCGAAAAAGGGGTGTATCCAAAATAAATACATGCCCGTTTCTGACCAATTCAGGAAAAAACTGCAAAAAATAAGTCAACAAAAGCAAACGGATGTGCATTCCATCAACATCCGCATCGGTAGCGATGATGATTTTCTTGTACCGTAATCCTTCCAGACCATCTTCAATATTCAGGGCATGCTGTAATAAATTAAATTCTTCATTTTCATACACGACCTTTTTGGTGTGGGCATAGCAATTAAAAGGCTTACCTCTCAAACTAAAAACGGCCTGAGTTTGTACATCTCGGGTCTTGGTAATGGATCCACTGGCTGAGTCTCCCTCTGTAATGAAGATCATGCTGTCATTGCGGCGCTCTTCGGCCAATTTCTTATCATTGAGGTGTACCCGACAATCTCTAAGCTTTTTGTTGTGTAGATTGGCTTTTTTGGCCCGATCGTTTGCCAATTTTTTTATCCCCGCTATCTCCTTTCGCTCGCGCTCAGATTGCAAAATACGTTTTAACAACAATGCTGCTGATTCGCTGTTTTGATGCAAGTAGTTATCTAATTCCTTTTTAATAAAGTCATTGACGAAGGTTCGCATCGTAGGTCCTTCTGGCCCCAAATTTTGAGAACCTAATTTGGTCTTGGTCTGAGACTCAAATACCGGCTCTTGAACCCTGATTGCGATCGCAGCGACGATACTTGCCCTGATATCTGCCGCATCAAAATCTTTTTTAAAAAATTCTCTGACCGTCTTGACAACAGATTCTCTAAAAGCCGCCAGATGTGTCCCCCCTTGGGTAGTATATTGGCCATTCACAAAGGAGTAATATTCTTCTCCATATTGATTTGAATGGGTCAAGGTAACTTCAATATCCTCTCCCTTCATATGCATGATGGGATATCTGATGTTTTCTTCATCGGTCTTACGCCGCAAAAGATCTAACAAGCCATGCTCTGAATGGTATTTTTTACCGTTGAGCACAAGCGTCAACCCCGCATTCAAGTACGCATAATTCCAAATGAGATTGTCTAAATAATCAGGAATAAAATGAAAGTTTTTGAAAATGACATTGTCTGGCTCAAAAGTGATGTAAGTCCCATTTCGGTCTGAAGTACTGACTACCTGAGCATCAGAGGTAACCTCTCCTTGATTAAATTCAGCCATTTTGGTCTTACCTTCACGAAAAGACTGCACCTTAAAATAACTAGATAAGGCATTTACCGCCTTGGTACCTACTCCGTTGAGGCCCACTGATTTTTGAAAGGCTCCAGAATCATATTTGCCTCCTGTATTGATCTTAGAAACGCAATCAATAACTTTTCCTAAAGGAATACCCCTACCGTAATCTCTAATTTTAACTTTATGATCACTGACCTTGATATCAATGGTCTTACCAAAGCCCATCATGTGCTCATCTATACAATTGTCTATGATTTCCTTGACCAATACATAGATCCCGTCATCATGCGCAGAACCATCTCCCAACTTTCCGATGTACATCCCCGGACGCAGTCGGATGTGTTCTTTCCAGTCTAAGGACTTTATACTTTCTTCGGTGTAGTTAGAATTACCTGTTGCCATTTATAATAATTGAATATGTTGGATCGCTGTAACCAAGTGGGAAATTATAAAAAAAAAAGCAGGTATTGTTAAAAAATATTTGCTTTACATTCGACCTATTATTTAAATAAATATAATCAAAGTGTTGAATTACAAGTATTTAATTAGTCTAATGATTTTTTGGTAGACATAAAATAAATTGCCAATACCATCCAAATCGTCAATAATATCGGACCTAAATAATTTAAATAGGCATAACTCGAAAGCTGAAGACTTGACGTATTGTTGAGTGCTCCAAGAAATCCTATCAGAAAACAGATATAAAAATTGACTACGACGGGAAGCGCTGCAAACCAACCGGCCGAAAGGATTCCAAATCGTTGCGCTATTTTAGGTGCTACGATCTTAATCAACAACCACAGAAAAATATTGATCACCAAAAAGATCAACGCGCCCAGATAAAAAAAATCTGTTCGGTGCAGGGTAGGCGTATCGGTCTCTAAGGAAAAACTTACTACAGGATCTAAATAGGCATACACCAGACTTAAAGTCCCTAAGAAAATCACTATAGACAGTAATCTAACGAAATTTACGGCTCTGAGCATAGAAAGAGATTGTTTGAATGGCGTAATATAGCTGATTGAATGACGCAAAACTAGAATCAAAAACGATAAGATTTAAATACATTTGATTATTATATTACTAAAAGTATTTACTGTTTTTTAGTATTTGAAATCGTATGATGTAGAGTAATCTATTTGACTTGTCTGCCATGCTTGATCACTAGGTCAACTCTTTGAAGCAGACTAATATGACGCAACACATCTCCCTTAACAGCAATGATATCTGCAAATTTACCTTCACTGATGGTGCCGTAATCAGCTTCAACCCCCATCATCTTAGCCGGCCAATAGGTAGCCGCCTTAATGGTATAAATCGGATCAAAACCAAATTCATTGACCCATACATCTAATTCATTCCAGGTAGATTGGATATGGAATTTCATAGGGATGCCACTATCGGTACCAATCATCAAAACGACACCTGCCTCTTTGAGTTGATTCACTTTCTTTTCTAAAGTAGGTCTTCGCATGGGTGTCATTTGAAAATAAGGCAATCGATCTGGATGTGCAAATGAATTTCTAATGTCTAGTACGACCGAGTCCGGCAATCCCAGATGCCAATTATCTCCATCTAATATCTCTGGATTATCTCTCAAGGCTTCATAATTGTACAGTCCTTCTACTGTAGGAGTCCAATACAAGGGCCCTAAATTCATTTGGGCGGTTCTTTCCTTAATGGCACTCAATATATCTTCTGGATATTCAGGAGCTGAAGATAATCCTGTATGCTCAAAGCAATCGACCCCTGCTTTCAACCCTTTTCTAATTTCTTCGGGTCGATGACTGTGAGCGACTACCGTCAGTCCTCCTTTGTGCGCCTCGTCCACAATAGCGAATATTTCTTCATCGGTCATCTGGTCTTGATCTATGAGCTTAATACAGTCTACCCCCGCATCGACAAGTTCTTTTACTTTGGCCCGAGCATCTTTGGGGCCATCCACGCCCCATCTAAACTGTTCAGTACCGGGATAGGGTTGCTTTTGAATAAATGGCCCACTCATATACATGGTCGGTCCGGGTATCTCTCCCCTATTAATGGCATCTCTAACTGCCAAACTTTCCTTGAGGGGGCCTCCTAAATCTCGCGCACTCGTCACCCCGGCCATCAGCAGTTGTTTTGCAGAAGAAGGCATGATTATTTTTTCGAACAAGGGAGGATAAATTTTATCCCAATACGCATAATCCGCATGGCCATTGATCATCAAATGCACATGCATATCCCAAAGTCCAGGCAAAACGGACATGCCTTCGGTCGAAATGATTTCGGCGCTTGCAGGAATCTCAATACTTTCTATTGTACCCACGGCAGCAATACGCGTCCCATCAATGATGATGACGCTATTCAAAATAGGCGTTGACCCAAATCCATCTATCAAAGTTCCCCCTACCAGCGCTTTTATCTGGGCATTGGAGGCCAGAGATGCAAGTAGAAAAATAAAATAAGTGATCCTTTTCATATTCATTTTGGTTAAAAAAGTCATCCATCTTTACTAAAGATAACTGATATTAAATATTTCAAATAAATGCGTATCGTTGACTTAAAACTGATCAGCTCAACTTGCGCGTCCAATGGTCAGACTCACTGAGTTGGTCTATCCTACCCGCCTGCTGCGCTTGTTTCAATGTATTATCCATGTCTCCAGAAGAAGTCAAGTGAAGATGCCCGCATTGATCACAGGTATAAAATGCTCGGGTTGAGGAATTTTGGTATTTGACATGAATTCTGATCAAAGCTTCTTTGGCCTCCTGTTCGGTGTAAAAAATAATTTTTCTTGAAGGACAGTCGCTCATATGATTGAATTGGTTTTCAAAATTATATAATTTATGTGAAATAAAGGTACCTTATGTTTTTTGACCTGTTTCAATGTCATTGAATTTTTCATCCAATCGATTTTTTAATATCTAACGTATTAAATTTACAAAAAATAAGTCGTTTAAATACCTATGGGACGTTTGATTATTTCAAATTTTGAAGATTTTGAATCTAGAATAGGTACCGTTTTAGGGTCCTCTGAATATTTTACAATCAACCAAGGTCAAGTCAATAAATTTGCCAAGGCAACGCTGGACCATCAATGGATTCACACAGATCCGGAGCGCGCGGCAAAAGAAAGCCCTTTTGGTACAGCCATTGCCCATGGTTATCTTACCCTCTCTTTGGTTCCTTATTTGTGGGAGCAAATACTGGAAGTTCTAAATCTAAAAATGATGGTTAACTATGGTATTGAAGCCCTCCGTTTCAATCAACCCGTACCCGTAGGCGCGCAAGTTAAACTACATGCTACCTTAAAATCAGCCGTCAATTTACGCGGTATCAACAAGATAGAAGTCGATGTCAAACTAGAGATAAAAGACCATAAAAAGCCCGCTTTTTCAGCAATCTTAGTATTCCTATATCATTTTAATGATTAAAATGTCTCTAAACCATTCAATTTTATGGATCGTATGATCAACCATAAATAAAATCATGGCTTCTTATCCTTCTCATCATCCCTTTGATTGGGTTGATGAGATGCCATCGAAATAATGATCCTCTAATATCCGGTATGTCTATACCAATGGCGTTCAGACGTGTATTGAAGAATTCGGTGATCTCATGGATCGTAATGAATGTGAAAATAATCCTACTTCATCAGCGATGATAATTATTGTAGCTACCAAATCGCGGGCGCAGGTTCTCAGGTTCCTAATAGTAACTGATCTGCTCCTATTTTTTTGTATCAATACTCATATATAGGTAATTTTAATCTGTTGTCTTTTCAAAATTAGGAAGTTTTTTAAGTCCTCTATACGTTGTATTAATGGCTATCCAATGGGGCTCTTCTTATGATCACGACTCCAAATTCGTTTTAAATTGGCCCTATAAACCGATAAAAATGCATTAACTTCCTTTTGAAAATAGAACTGAAGATGATGAAGTTACCCCTCCAAAACATTTCAGTAATCCTTTTTGTCGCCGGTATTTTTTTTAACATTTTAAATGCTCAGGCTCAAAAAGTATACGCAGTAGATGCCGCTTATAAAGCTGATGTCAAGGTATTTGTCGTGAGTTCAGCCTATCAAGCAGACCTCTTGGTTTACAAGGTATCCTCCAACTATCAAGCTGGAGACAACGATGGAAAATGGTTTTTTACAGATTCAAATTATCAAGCAGACAAGAACATATATTTTGTCGCCTCCGACTATCAAGCAGATCTCAAAATATATTTTGTCTCTTCAGCTTATCAGGCGGGCTGGAAAAAGGTTTCTAAAAAATATTTATTGTATTGAAATCTTCTGGAAGATAAAGTAGATACAATTATTCAAATATAATTGATCTCAAAATTTATATCCGATTTGGTATATAGCCCCTTGTTTAAGGGTTTGTGGCTTCCTAAACAATTAATAGCCAATGCACCCATTCCATTGCCCTGTATGAATCTTGCCCGAATAGATTAGGCTGATTGAAATGAGTCTATTGACCTATTTTACAAGCTTTTTAAGCTATTTGGTTTCCTTCTTCACAATCACTTTAATCCTTTGTTCGCCTCCGGATAACAGTGTGTCTATTTCAATATCAATATTCCCATCTTCACCCAACATCATCGCTCCATCAGATTCAAACATAATCATATCTGATCCCTTCATATGCTCCATATGAAGACCGCGGGGTCCTTCCATCATTCTAGGCCCTTTTTGACTGTTTTGGTTACCCAGTAAATAACCTAATAAACCAAAAACTACTGCGGTCATGGTTATTAAAAACCAATTTTTATTTAAAGATTTCATCATTTACGATTTTTAGTTAAAAAAATGATTAATAATACAGTATAAATCTATGTTTTTTTTGGAGAAATGCAACATCCCTTAACATAGTTTAACAATCATTACGGCATGATTTTTAGCTATTCTTTATTACAACCTAGGATCAAAAGAGGGACTCATGTTGCAATAACAGCTTTCACACGCCCTACCTGACCATCCTCTAGCCGGACTTTGATCCCATGGGGATGATTTGCTGATTTAGTCAAGATGTCTTTCACAAAGCCATGGGTCAAATGGCCGGTACGCTGATCAGACTTGAGCACAATGTGCACTTCTGAACCCTTTTGGATATGGCTTTGCTGGGTACCCTTCATTCTTTTAAATCTTGATGTTTAACTCTTGCTTTAAATATTGCTTCAATATATTCAGATTTTCCTGCTGAGCATCATTCAGCAACAATTCCCTTTGATTGATCCACTCCAAATAAATGCGTTTGCATTTGTCAAACAAGGGGTGCTGAACATCATTTCTATAGCTAACCGCATTGCTAAGACATTCTTGACATTCCAAAAATCCATAGTTAAAAAAAGCTTTTCTTGCCAATTTATAAAAATAATCAGCCTTCCCATTGAGTAGGTCCTGCTCATTTTGGCTCTTTTGATCGTAGTATTGTGAAAAATAAACCACAATCGGATCGGTCTTAATGGCCCTTGGGTTAAATAAATGTTTGAAAACCAATCCTTCCAATGACGTACATCGACTCAGGGCCACGTAAGCCTGACCATTGGTGAAGGCACCGTTGATATCCGCAATCACTTTGTCAAAAGTGAGCCCTTGACTTTTATGGACGGTAATGGCCCAGGCCAGTCGTACAGGTATCTGGGTAAATGCACCTATTTCTTCCGATACAATGGTCTTTCGCTCTGGATGCCATCGATACGAAATATTGGTCCAAGTGGTCCGGTAAACGGCAATGTATTCATGGGATTCGGTACTGATCACAATGTGATCCTCGTGCAATTCTAAAATGGTACCAATACTTCCATTGAAGAATTTTTTAGACGTATATTGATCGGCTCCATCATCGGAAGGAACCGTCCCTGGGTCATTGATGACCGTCATGATTTGAGCCCCGATTTTTAAGGCTAAATTCTCTTGGGTACGCATAAAAGAGGCAGGAAAAATACCTTCCACCAAGCCCTCATATTTTCTTTCGTCAGTCTTTAAGGCCTTCAATTTATTTTCATTGACCTCATCTACCCTTTTATTAGTCGTGCTTAACTGAATGTAGTTCTCCTCTACTTTGGGCTTGAAATTAGGGACATGACGACGGTTCAATAGGGCAATGTCATCGGAAGTCATTTGATTGAACCGCACTTTATTGAGCAATTCAACAAATTGCTGATTTTTTTGTCGATATATTTTTTTTAATTCAAGTTGTGCTGGTTTGATGATTTTAAATACATTGGAACTGAAAAAATATAAGGTTTTATAATATGCTCCTAAGATGGCCTGCTCCTCACGCTTCATCACGGGAGGCAACTGAAAAGGATCGCCCAACATCAACACCTGAACCCCACCAAAAGGTAGGTAGGGCTTGTCTCTGTATACCCTTAAAATGTATTCAATGGCATCCAGCACGTCACAGCGCACCATAGATATCTCATCGATAATCAATAATTCCAATTCACGAATGATTTGAGATTTTTCGCGATTGTATTTGAGCATTTCGAAGATATTGACATGATCTTCACTCATTTTTCGAGTACTGAACCGCGTATCATCTGGACGTAAGGGCTCAAAAGGAAGT
The DNA here is from genome assembly GCA_905479015.1 of uncultured Cyclobacteriaceae bacterium. GTDB lineage: Bacteria > Bacteroidota > Bacteroidia > Cytophagales > Cyclobacteriaceae > UBA4465. The sequence continues at coordinate 131,530 of CAJQKV010000012.1, read as the reverse complement.
TTGAAAAACGAATGTATGGTCACGCCTCCCGCATTGATGGCGGCCACGCCTGTGGGGGCTACCACCACCGTTTTTTTAGAGGAAATAGCGGTAACGTATTTCAGAAAGGTCGTCTTACCGGTTCCGGCCCTTCCCGTGAGGTAAATGGGACGATCCGTGGACTGAACAAATTCTACGGCCGCATTGAATTCCCGATTGTCTGGATCGAGCGTAGCCAAAAACTCCGCCAAATTGTCCATGAATTATTGCAGCTGCTTAAATTCAATATGAAGTTGTTGACTGATCAACCTCATGTCTTTGATTTCTTTTGGGGTAACCAGCAGGATGGATACGCCTTTCTTTCCTGCCCGAGCCGTACGCCCACTCCGATGGGTATAATATTCTACTTGATCAGGTAATTGATAATGAAACACATACGCTAAATTATCTACATCTATGCCTCTCGCAGAAATATCTGTGGCAATCAATACCTTGAGTTTATCCCCCTTGAAGGCCCGCATGACTTTGTCTCGCTCAATCTGCTTGAGGTCGCCGTGAATGCAGCCTACTTGATAGTTTTTAGCCGTTAATTGTTCGTGAAGCTGTTTGGTGACCCGTTTGGTCTTACAAAAGACAATGCCTCTTTCATCTTTGTGTGACTTTAGGAAAAAAACCAAAGCTTCAATTTTTTGAGCTTGTTCACAGATGGCGTATTGATGTGCTATATCCGCATTGACCCGCTGATCCCTGTTGATCTCCACCTTTACTGCCGCAGGATCCATATAGCTATTGATGATCTGTGTGATCTCTTTGGGCATGGTCGCAGAAAACAACCAGGTATTGCTTCCGCGCGAAGTTTGTTCCAAAATCAAGTCCAAATCTTTTTTAAACCCAACACTCAACATTTCATCCGCTTCGTCCAATACAACCGTCTTTATTTGTCGCAAGTCCACCGCTTTTCTGCGCTGCAAATCCAACAACCTCCCCGGTGTAGCCACCAATATATGGGTCTTACGCCTTAGGGCACTGATCTGGGCTTCTATTTTTTCTCCTCCATAAACGGCTTCAACAAAAATCTTTTCCGTGAATTTCGTGAATTTAAAAATTTGCTTGGCAATTTGTTGTCCCAATTCTCGGGTTGGACATAAAATCAAAGCTTGAATTTTAGGTTCGTTGGGATCTATGTTCTGTATGATAGGAATACTGTATGCCGCTGTTTTTCCTGTGCCTGTTTGCGCCATACCAATAAAATCTATCGGTGATTTAATGAGCTTGGGAATAGACTGAACTTGAATTTCTGTGGGCTTAACGATGCCCAGTGCTTCTAAGCCTTGGATGACTTCGGGAGTAACGCCTAATGATTTAAATGATGCCAAAATATCTGATTTATTGAGCGGCAAAGTTAGCTCCAATTTATTTGCTCTCATGAAATAAAGGGAACGATCATCATATTGGCTTAGATTCAGCGTAACTTTACATTTCTATGATCCATATTGGAATATACAATGAACTGGTAGTTGATCGGATATTGACCCCAGGTGCTTTTTTGATAGACAGTGAAGAAAATGATGTCCTCCTCCCTAATAAATACATACCTGAAGGGACAAAAGTAGGCGATCAGCTCAAAGTATTTGTCTACAATGACTCTGAGGACCGTATTGTGGCCACGACCCTCAGACCTTTATTGCAGCTGCATGAATTCGGTTGCTTGAAGGTGAAAGATGTCAATAATATAGGTGCTTTTTTGGATTGGGGCTTGGAAAAAGACTTGCTTGTCCCATTCAGACAGCAGCATGGACGCCTGAATATTGGCCAATGGTGTTTGGTCTATTTGTATATTGATGCGCTCACCAATCGATTGGCCGCAACGGCCAAAGTGGAGAAGCATTTTGAAAAGGAAAATATTGAACTTGAAGTAAACCAAGAAGTAGAGCTGCTCATTGCCAATGATAGTGATTTAGGGGTCAATGTGGTGATTAACAATACCTATAGCGGTATGATTTTCAGCAACCAAATCTACCAAGATGTCATGATGGGTGACCAGATCAAAGGATTCATTGAACAGATTCGGCCTGACGGGAAAATTGATGTGACTTTGAGAAAAAAGGGAATGGAAAACCTTGAAGAAGGCGCTCAAGCGATTTTGAAGGAATTAAAAGCCTCTGAAGGTTTTATCGCCCTGACCGATAAGAGCAATCCTCAAGAAATTCAATCGGTGCTACAAATGAGTAAAAAGAATTTTAAAAAATCTCTAGGTATCCTCTACCGAAACAAACAAGTCCTATTGAAGAAGGAAGGTGTTTTTTTAAAGGAAGTTGAAGAAAAATAGACCCATTAACTAAAAAAATCCCTTTTACTGCTGCCGCATCTTTGTTGAAGCTCATTTACTGAGAAGAAGCGTTACCTGCTTCATGTGTATTATTGCCATTGCTCAATGTGCTTGGAGGAATAGAAATAATATAAAATTTGACTGGTAAAAAGCATTAACGCCCCAAACTGATGTATCGCCCCCAACCCAATCGGCACCGCATACAGCAAAGTGAATATGCCCAAAAGCACCTGAACGGATACCATGGCCACCATAAAATGAAGACTTCTCCATTGGCCCTTGTTTTGTTTTTGATAGCGTGAGGCAATGAACCGATAAACCACCAGCACCAACACGGCAATCCCTAGATAACGATGAATCAGCTGAACCGAAGCCAGGTTCTCAAAAAAACTGATGATGCCGTCTGTTTCAAAAGCATAAAAAACAGATTCAGCAATCCATTCAGTACCCATCTTGGGAAACGTATTGTAAACCAAGCCTGCTTTTAATCCTGAAACAAAGGCTCCATAGATAATCTGAAGAACCGTGACAAGAATCAATACCTGAATCCCGATCAATGAAGTATTGGTCTTTAGTAATTTCTGCGAATAGACTTCACCCAATACGATCCAAAGCAAATAAGCGTATAATACAAAGGCGATGGTGAGGTGTGCCGCCAATCGGTAATGACTCACATTGGGATCATTTACCAACCCACTCTTGACCATGTACCAACCCATACCTGCCTGCATCGCACCTAACAGGCAAGCAATTAAAAGTTTCTGAACCAATCCTTTGGACAGTCTTTTTTTGATCAGGAAATAAACAAAAGGTAGGAGAAAAACCAAGCCAATGAATCTCCCAATCATGCGATGGATGTACTCCCACCAAAATATGGATTTGAATTCACTTAGGGTGAAATCATAATTTTTTAATTTGAACTCAGGCGTTTGCTGATAGCGCTGGAAAGTTTCCATCCAATCTGCGGTGGTCAAAGGGGGAATGGTCTCCATAAAAAGACTCCACTGCACCATGGACAATCCAGAATGGGTTAATCGGGTCAAACCACCCACAATCACCATAACGGCCACCAATAAACAACCCGAAAATAGCCAAAAAACAACGCCTTTATCCCCTACTGACTTCATAAGCACAAAAGTACGACCGACCCGCTTAGACTCCAACATATCAAATGATAATATCAATAATATAAGAAGAATTGAGTCTTACATCCAGGGAGTATGCATGACTACACCAATCCCATTTTCAGAAGAAAGCATCACCTTTCCTTTGTGATAACGGGGACCGGAAGCGATGTCGTCGCGGATGAGTAAGGGGCCATCCATATCTACATAATCTAACAAGGGCAACAATTGACTGATGGCTGAAATACCCACGGATGACTCGGTCATGCAACCCACCATGACTTTCAAGCCGAGTGATTGGGCCTGAGCAATCATTTTCCGGGCCACCGACAAGCCTCCACATTTCATTAATTTTATGTTTACTCCATGAAAATAGTCTTTACAACGTGCCACATCGGTCATTTCAATACAACTTTCATCAGCCATGAACGGCAAGGTGCTGTGTTTATAAACTTCGGCCATCCCCTCCCAATCTCCTGCCGCGAGGGGCTGCTCAATAAATTCTACGCCCAGCTCCTTAAAAGACTTGGCATATTCAATGGTTTGGGCAGCCGTCCAAGCACAATTGGCGTCTACCCGGAAAACAGCATCCGTTATTTTTCGAAGTGCCTGCACGATGCTTAAGTCATCATCAGTTCCTAATTTTATTTTGTAAACAGGCCAAGGAAAAGCCTTGATTTTTGATTCCATTTTGGAGAGCTCATCTATCCCAATCGTATAATTGGTCAAAGGGATGCGGGAGGTATCTAAACCCCAATATTGATGGATCGGAACCCCATTGATTTTACCATATAAATCATGTGCCGCCACATCCAAAGCACACAAGGCAAAATTATTTCCTTGGAAAAAAGATTGTAAGTCTTCAATAAACAGCTCTAAAGACTCAAAAGGAGTTTTTTCAATGTGATGCCTATTTTTCTCCAGAATTTCAATGATGGACGAAATAGGTCTTTGGTAGTACTTGCTGGCTGTCGCTTCTCCAAAACCCATCCTACCCTGATGCTCAAGTCCTACAATCAATGTCTGCTGAACATCGCGCTCGTCATGGGCTATTTTGAAGGTGTCATACAGATGAAGATCAAAAGCTTTGTAGTATAGTTTCATTTGAACTTTTTTTTTGCAAGGAAATAGTCATGATAGACCACATCTTGTCTAAGATCTAAGTAAATATAAGAGGAAACCCAGCATTAACGGTATTTTTTAATCCTTCTGAAAAATATTAAGCTCTTGAGAATTTTAAAATCATCCTTAGCAATCATTGATTATATAGCTAAAATTTAGTCTTAGATAGGCTTTGAGATATCGTTGGCATTCTATAGAAGCACTTTTTTTGAAGATCAATGATCACATGGCTTGATTTCATTTTATCCGATCGGACCATGAACTCAATCGATGTCATGTTTAGACATTAAATAAGAAAAGAGATCAATAATTTCGTTTTCTGACAGGTGATCGAGTAATCCCTCTGGCATCATGGAGCGCTCAGAAACATCTCTTGACTGAATACTTGATTGACTAATGACTACTGGTTCTTGACCAATTACTCGGAGGGTGAGGTTCCGCGTATTTTCATTAATCACATTGCCCAAATACGTTCGGCCATCTGTGGTTGTCAAGGTAACGAGCTTATAATCATCTTGAACCACACCACTTGGATCCATGATATTGCTGAGCAAATAAGCCACATCAGTACGGTTGGCCCCTGTCAATTCAGGTCCAATATTGCCTCCATTACCATACAAATTATGACAAGAGGCACACTGGGTTTGAAATCCTTGCTTACCTTTCAGGAGATCTCCCGTTGCCATTCGCTCGGCGGTTAACCATTCTTTGTAATGCTCAATGGCGCGTAAATTCTCAGAGTTTTCTTTCTGCAAAGGTCCCCAAATTTCTAAAAAACCACTGCCCACCACGCGCCTTAACTGTCGGGCGGTATAGGAAGGGATGTCACGCTTTGGTATTTTCTCACTCTTAATGGCCTCTGCCAACATCCAGCCCGAGTAAGACCGAGCGGCCAATGTTTGAATGGTTTCTTGTCGCTCCAATACGTCGTATGAAGGGTATGAATCTAATACGAGCTGAGCTAAATATCGGCCCGAAGCTTCCTCAAAGTTAGCAATCGCTTGAATCGCAGCGATTCTTAAGGCGGGTATCTCTAATAATTGGGGGATTTTTTTAGCTAATTGAGGTTCTTGATTTGCTGCTAATTTTTTGATCGCGGTGATCCTTTGATCCTCGTCAATATCCTCACGATCCAACTGCTTTAAAAAAAATTGATTGGCTTCCAGATCTCCAAATTTTTGGGATATATTCAATGCAATTTCCGATAATTCAGAATCATTTTGAAGGGATGCATACAGCGCTTCCCAATTATTGGGCACTGTCATATTGGTTTGTCCCTCCAAACCATCATACGTCCCCTGCAATAATGACCGTCTTGCCACACCCGTTTTTTTCAAACCATCAAAAAGTATTACAAGCGATCCCGCATCTACCAGTCTTCTTGCGATGTGGTTACTAATGAGCCCAATTTTACTTTCAGAAGCCAAATCAAGAGCTTTTTGGGGATTTGCTGCAATCAAGGGCTCTATGGCAAACCAAATCATCTTGGGGATGTTGTGATCTTGTTCATCTTTTTGATTCGTTATCAGCCCTGCGGCCAGCTCCCACCTTTGGCTGGGCTCAATTCTTTGCATGGCTGCAGCCAAATATAACCGCACCACAGCTGATGGATCATTAGTCATCTTGACCAGTCGCGTGACTACTTCTGGACTCGGCGGTTCTTCACATAGAAATTGAATGGCCCACGCCCTTACATATTCATCCGAATCCTCAAGGGCTGCCATTAGATTATATTCTGTAGCCGCACCCACAATCGATTGGGTCCAAAATGCTCTCAACCGATGATTCGCGTCGCCCTTGCTGACAAATATAGCTTGCAAGCGGGCTTGAGCCTCTTGGGAAATAGACTGATAAACAGCCCTTCCTTGAAGAATTACTCGGGCGCGCCGAGCATGCCAATCACTTTCACTGAGCTGTAAATTGACCAATTCGAAATCTGATAATTTTCGGAGATCCTCATAGCGCCCCTCCCAATCTTTGGCTAATGACTGCTTGGGCGTAATCCTAAAAACCCTTCCGGTCTCCTTATGCATGACCTCCTGTCCACAAATATCTGCATCATGCCAATCGAGGGCATAAAGTCCTCCTTCAGGGCCAATTTCCAAGCTAAACCCAATCCATTGAGCATTGTTGGCAGACAAAAAATCTTCCTTATGAGAAGCAGTAAATCCGGAGCCCACGGCTTTCAGCTCATCTGAGAGAATGGCATGCTCATGGATGTTAGCCATGAAAATTTGGCCTTGGTGCCCACTAGGAAAAGCATCGGATTGATATATTCGAGCACCTCCATGGGCACTTCTGTGCCGATGATCAACAATGGTTTTAATATCTTCATATACGTAAGGATTGAAATGTTGTCCTCCTTGTCGATGATAAATACCCCCAGGCACCACATGAAACAAATGGGGTATCACACACGCACTGATGAAAAGCTGGCCCTTAGCATCGTGATCTATCCCCCAAGGGTTACTGAACCCATGAGCAACCACTTCAAATCGCTTTTTGATCGGGTGGTATTTCCATACGCCACCATTCACATCGACCCCTTTTTCCTCCAATAAACCTTCTGGAAAAGATTCTTGATGGCCATATAGCTTGGTGTTTTTATTGGGTTTTCTGATTTTGGAGGGGGTGGCAAAGCCCTCTAATCCATAGAGCCATCCATCTGGACCCCAATGCAAGCTGTTGATGGTTTCATGACGGTCTCTGATACCCCAACCGGTCAATAATATTTCTATTTCATCTTTGTCTGCTTTATCATCACCATCGGCATCTGGTACAAATAACAAATTGGGCGGAGCACCCAGGAACAATCCATCAAAGCCAACTGCGATGGCCGAAGGAAAAGCTATGCCTTCTAGGAATACTTTGACATCATCCACAACACCATCTTTATCAACGTCTTCTAAAATTAATATTCTACTATCTCCAGAATTCGAAAAGCCATGGCCCCTACTTTCATAATCTCTATTTTCAGCAATCCACATGCGACCTCGATCATCCCAACAAAAAGCCATGGGCTGGGTAATCATGGGCTCGGAAGCAAATACATTGACCTTAAAATCTTCATTTAACGTCATGGCAGCCACCGCTTCACTGGGATTTAAAAACTTTTCTTTGTAGGCTTCCTCTCGCGCCATATCCCATAGCTGTGTTGCATAAGGATACGCATTTCCACCCCATCGTACCCAATGTTCTGTAAGCTCAATACCATTGAGCGTGCCCGTAGAGATGACTAACCGATGCTGAATGAGCTCCGTCGTACCCTTGGCAATCTGCCAATCTCCATTGATCCCGCGACTTGGACCTACGCCAAATTGTTGATCCACGCGCCAAGCGGTCGGAGATCCTGCATTATTGGGATGATCCAAAATGGCCACATGTACCTTATCCTCTCTACCTTTTACCTGCATGGCTACATCCAACCATATGGATTTCTGACCTTCAGCGGCTTGATTTTTTTGTCTAGAAGCATTGATTACTTCGGCTGGCATCCCTTCCTGCCATGGCATACGTAAAAACATCCCTCCGTATCCAAACTCATTGATGACTACTTCCTCAACAGCATCACCGAACCACTCCTGGTCTATAATGTATTGCCCATCAACTATGTGCATGGACCACCTTTGCGTTTCAATCATGAGTTTATTTCCCTGATCATCCAACATGTTGTATACCGTTTGCCAAGAAATGTGATCTCCACTGGCTTTTAATACGGTGGCGGAATCCAATTGCCAATATTGCCCCCCTACATTATGAAAATAATCCCTTCCGACACCCTTTTTGATTAAATTGATTTTCTCAGGAGACCTAGCTAACTTATCTTGACCCTCCTTAGCCGGCAAGAAAGACCGATGGTAAAACCAGGTCGAAAGACTGTCCATTGGAACCAGTGAATTGTCTCCGTTGACTCTGGTGAAACCCCAGTATAATCCCGTTTGATGTTGATGGTGCAAGGGGCTATATTCCGTCAATACTCCTTTGCCATCCGGCGCAATGATTGGGTGGATGTAAGGTCGATGATTGGATCGCGCGTGCTGGGTTAAAATGGGTGATTGGCCCCCTTTTCGGTATATTTCAATGGTTCCTAATTCCTGATTTTCTATGATGTGAAGATTGATTTCACCTGCGGGCCCATAAACTGATTCCTTGTTGTTTTGACAAGAAAAAAGAACAACCATGACCACTAAAATCGAAAAATAATTATTTATCAAAGCTTTCATCATACTTATTATTTAATTCAAATGTTAACATCCAATCTCATTATTTCTCAAAAGAAGGCTTATGAGAGGTCAACCTTTAGGCTCGATGGTGAATTCTGGAAGTCTTACTCTTTCGCCTCCTTTCATCGCAGATTCATGAGCGCATATCCCTACACACGTCCAATTGGCACTTTTTACGGCATTGGGCCAAGGTTCACGATCTTCTGCCAATGCCGTGACAAACTCATGAACCATGTGGGGGTGTGACCCGCCATGTCCTCCCCCTTGCAGAAAAGAAAGATGCTCGTCATCTTGAATAGTTTTAGTAAAAGATCTGATTTCTGGGGGTAATAAATGCGCGAAATCAGGAATATTGATTCGTGAGGGGATTTCATTTTCAGGTTTTTTAGCCGTATGAATAACGTGTTCATCGCCCTCAACTAAGCCCCATTCGAATGATTGTTTTGTACCATAAACATCAAAAGATTCTGTATACTGTCGCGCCGTATCATATAAAAACCGCCATACTTGAGCTGAAAGGTCCATATCTTTGATTTTGATATGACAAGATTCAACCGCAAAAGGATTACCAGAGAGCTGCCTGATTTCTTCATTCACGCTACCCGAACCGAAGCATGAGACGTACTCGGCACAACCATTCACCAAACCCAATACTGGAGAAACCACATGGGTAGCATAGTGCATGGGTATCATTTTTTTCCAATAATCCGGCCAACCTTCCATATCTTGAAGATGTGATGCCTTCATAAACTGAATATCTCCAAGGTCACCACACTCGTACATTTCCTTGATGAAAAGAAACTCCCTACTATAGACCACTGTTTCGGCCATCATGTATTTGAGCCCTGTGGCTTTAACCAATGCGACGATTTCTTCACATTCAGAGATCACAGTGGCCATGGGAACCGTACAAATAACATGCTTGCCAGATTTCAATGCTTCAATAGACATCCAGCCATGGTCACCAATGGGTGAATTGATGTGAACAAAATCTACCAAGGGGTCCTTCAAAACCTCTTGATAATCATCGTACCGGTTTTTAATATTGAAATGATCCCCAATAACCTTGAGTTCAGACTTATCTCTACGGCAGATACCATGGAGATCGACCGCTGGATGCTGCTGATATATGGGAATAAATTCTACCCCAAAACCAAGACCAACCAGGACTACCCTACTATGCTTTCTCATACTTCAATAGTGTAACTAAAATTAATTAATTATAACCTTCTAGCAAAACTAATTAATAGGAAAATTTGAAGGTCATAAGATCCTTCAAAAACGTATGATAAGAAACCAATAAATGATTTGAATTCATAAAAAGTTATATCTCATAACCATCCAGAATAAGCGGACGTAAAAGAATGCTAGCCCCTTGTCATATTGGAAAGTACAATTACTAAATTATAAAATATTTCTAGAATGGTAGCCTATTTTAATCAAAATAGTTATCTGCGGAGTTATGAATAAGGTAACCAAACAAGCAGATTTCCCTAGATAATTAATAGATAATAATTACTCAAATCTTCTTATTTAGTCCCCTTGTAAGCTCGCCAAAAATGCAATAACATCCCGAAGCTCTCTTTTAGTCAGAATCTGTCCCATCGGAGGCATACTTGAAGGCGCATTAGTACGCGTTTGGATTCTTTCCAAAGGAATATCCATAGGTTCGGCTTCCGTTGTTTTTAAGATGAGCTCTTCATCATTTTCTCCCATTAAAATACCAGCCACCACTTGACCCCCTTTTAGGGTAAGAGTTACAACGCCATAACCTGGGGCCAGTCGCTTACTTGGCTCAACCAACGCTTCTAGCAATTGTTTACGCGTCAATAGACCTCCAATTTCACGTAAATTAGGTCCTACACCCACAGAACCTTTTTCCACACCATGACATCTCACACATTGCCCAGCACTGCCCTCATAAAAATAATTTCGCCCGTTTTCTATGCTCCCTCCATACATGACCTCATCAAAATCCGAAGACTTATCCGTTACTAAAGCGGCCAATTGAATACTTAGATATTCAGAATGCGTTCGTGCAATGGCTTCACTCAAGTCAAGGTGAAGGTTGGGATCTAAATTATTATTACCCATCCTTACTATTAATTTCTCGATCAGCCCTTGCGTAAGTAGCGTATCCAGCTGACCTAATACCTTAAATAATTTTTGCTTTTCTAAAACGGAACCCTCGCCGAGAACGGCTCTCATGGTATCATCAAATCTCTCCTTGGCGAGGGGCACTTCAGTCAAAAGTCCAATGGCCTCCGAACGCACTACAGATGATTTATCCCTCATTCCTAGCATCACCATTTGATCAAGATGCTCATAATCTAATTGACCAAGGGCCAATAGGGCCGTCGCGCGGACCTGTGCACCCTCATTGTTTTCTAATAACTCAACGATTTTCTGTGATGCCGCCCGCTCACCAACTTGAGCAAACATACCTACCAAAGCTACCTTCACCTGCATCTCATTTTCGATATCTAAGCGTGCTATCATTGACTTCAAATGACGCTTTAGCAATTCTCCATCTCTCTTTTGAGGGCCTCTGAAGCGTCCATCGACCCGATCCAATAAAGAAGGCTCAGCCCAATGGCTCAAGGCATTAATCGCCTCCACTTTCAGCACCAAAGGAATTTCATCGCTTTGAGCAAATTGAACCAGCCATGCCAGCGTTTCTGGACTTCCCAGTCTTGAAGCAGCATTGATCACCCTTCTTCCCAATGCTTCGGATTGTAATTGAGTATTTTTAAGTAATGAAGCCAAATCAGGTAATGCTTCTTCCACCGACCAATCGTCATTGATGGCCCTGGCAGCTTCCAGTACGATGTATTCATCCTCATCTGTTAAGAAATATTTTAAATCTGGATGCGACCATCTTCGCATGACCAATACTGCTGCCAATCTCAAAGATTTATTTGGACTGTCCACTAGATCAAGAATAGGTTGCTCTGCACCTATTCGGCTCAATGCCAATACAGCCGCATGTCTTAAATATACGTCCTGATCTTTATTTTCAACGAGCATTTGAAGCAAATCACTCACGGCCGCTTGGTCTTTTATTCTGCCTAAAGCTTGGGCGGCATAAAACTGAACACGAGGATGTGCATTTCCCAATAAAGCGATGAATTGAGGTCCGGCAGCAGCGTATTTGACATCTCCCAATACCTTAGCCGTCTGTGCCATGATTTCAGCATCCTCATCGGATAAATATCTCATCAATACTGGACCGAGGTCACTGCCCTGAGCCATCAATTGACCCATACCCCAAATACCATGAATCCGCATCAATTGATGCTCTTGCTGAGCAATGGCTTTTGCTAAATTTTCAGAATCCCCTTTATCAACCAATGCAAATTGTGCTTTTTGACGAATCCGCATATCCGCATAATTCAATAATTCAAAGAGCTTGGAGGCATCGGCCTTTTGATAATCCATTTCCATCAGTGATTCGGTCTCAAGACGCTCAGCTTGAAGATCATTTTCGTCTTCTGTCACATCCAATCGCCACACACGGCCGTAATTTTTGGTTCCCCAGCCATTGATCCAATCCGCAAAATACAAGGCCCCATCAGGACCAAACCGAATACCTGTTGGGAGCAATCCACTGATCACATCGGTCTCTTTTTCCAACTCAAATGAAAATCCTTTGTGCTTCAAGGTAAATCCCCAAATATGAGACTTAGAGGGATTGCCAACAAATTCACTCACAAAAAAATGATTTTTCCATTTTTTACCTAAACCAGTGCCTGGATTGTAGGTAAACCCCGTTGGGCCATTGTGATAATTCATTATTGGGGGAAGCATATAGGCGGCCTGGCCCTCCCATCGAGGTTTGAACATAACCTCATCCATCCATACATTATAACCGTTGTTTTTGGGATCTGTATACTTGCCGTATTGCCAGTTAGACCTCCAACCGGTGTCTGAACCTTCTACGATATGAACCAGCCTTTCACTTTCACCTTCATGATCGCCATCATTGTCTTGACCAATGATATTTCCATATTCATCAAAGGCAAATTCATGGGTATTTCGCAACCCAGCAGCAAACACTTCAAAGTCTGATCCGTCCGGATTGGATCTTACCAAAACACCTTGATTGGGATAGAAATGATTTTTTCCTTCTTTATCTGTAAGATTGGCTCCAATATCACCTATCCCCCAATAAATTTTCCCATCGGGTCCTTCTATGGCACCCGACATCCCATGCCCACTGAAGCCAATGTGAACCGCAAAACCTGTATTGATGGATTCTTTCGATTCATAATAACCGTCCTGGTCTTTGTCTTTCAATCGCCACATGTCTGGACCAATACCCACAAACATGTCTTGGTCTCGAACCAACAAAGCACCTGCCACATCAGTGATTTCATTATGGAAATCATTCAATACACGGGTCGATACCTCGGCCATACCATCCCCATCAAGATCCTGCAATTTCCAAACTTCGTCTCGTTCTACTGCTAAATCTCTCCAATCATGAACCCCATCTGAATTGAGATCCTTTAACCAACTGTTTTCCTCACTTTTTTCAGTGGCAAATATGTCTTTTAATAAATTCCGACGTTCCTCAACCGATTTTAAGGCAATCGACCTGGTCATCCAATCTTCATGTCCCCTGATGTCAAATTCCGAGTTTTTCTGTCGATTGGTTCTTGTCAGAAATACATTACCCAAATCATCTATGGACATGGCGATGGGATCAGGTGCCAAAGAATCCGTAGCCCAAAGGTTTATGCGTAAGCCTTCTGCCAATTGAATGGGCGTGGTTTCAGTGACCTCCTTTGCTTTTGAAAAACTACTTGTAGGCGCCTCCCGAACAACTAATAAAGGCTCGTTCACCTGATCAATTTGATCTGTCTGGCAGGCAAGTAAAAAAAACAAAAAACAAATCTTTAGTCTATTTAAAAAAGTACGCATAAGTATTGTAAATTAAGATAAGCCCAAAATCACTTGCTTAAAACACTTTGGCCTAGTGATTAATGAAAAAAAGTGATTGAAAAATTACAATTAAATCAAGGAAGATCTAAGACCCTACTAAAGTCTTACAACCAAACGAAATTAATGCGTATCCGCATATTATTATAGAGATATTAAAAAAAAACTCATTTAGGATGATAAATTCGTTCCGCCTGATTGCGAACTAAATCAATGTCTAGGGTCATCCGCTTTCGCTCTTGATTCACAAACATATTCATTTGATCCGCATAATGGGGACTTTCGGGCCGGTTTGAGGCGCCATAGCTGTTGACCGTTTCAATAATGGGAAGTCCTTTACTCGGATAACGCACCAACATAATATAGGAATCTCCCGCCACTCCTTTTACTTTCCCTTCCTTATAAGGTCTGCTGTACATAGCTGCCAAGACATCTCCTAATCCTCGTATAGGTAATGTCTTATCTCCTCGAACTAAAAACTGATACTCCCCTAAGGTGACCTCAATTTTTCCAAAATTATTCAGTAATTTTTCATGAGCATAATGCAGCGATTCTATCATTTGCACCGCTTTCACCTCATCCACATCAATCCACTTTTTCTTGCCTATGAGATGAAAATAAAATTCATTGAAATGCGCCGCTCCTATTTCATTTAATTCACCACTGCGATTCCATTTTTGTAAGATACGAACAGTTGGAGCAGCCTTTCCAGCCAGTAATGGGTCCATACGGAATACTGGATTTACATTGATATTATAATAGAGGGAATCAGGCAGTGTCGCATCATATTTAATGGATAAAAAATTTTCCCATGTAATGGTAACATATTCCTCCATGAGTTGCATAAAGCGAATACTTCTATTGTTCTCATGCAATTGATAGCCCATGGTGGAATCAAAATCATCAAAACTCAAATTGTCCTGTGCAGCACTGGCACTGTAGGCCGAATTATTGGTATTGAACAAATAACCCGATGAGGGATTGGTCAACTGAGGCAAGTCTTCAAATTTATGATAGTCATTGGTGAGGGTTCTAAACGTGTTTCCAGGCAAGGTCTTTTTCCAATCAAATTTCGAATCCCGAAAAGGAATCTTGCCATTACTTACATAAAAGATATTGTCGTATCTATCCGCATACATGATGTTGAAACTTGGAATAGCTACCATTTCTAAAGCTTGTTTAAATTCATTTAAATTTTGTGCTTTATTCATATTGTACCACTGCTCTATGGCTCTTATTTCATCAAAAACTGACATTTTAAAGGCAAAATAACCCTTATCATTTTTGATGACTGGACCATATTTTGAATAATAAGCTACTTTCTTTACCCTAATTTTTAAACCCATAAAAATGCTGATTCGAAGCGCTATCTTCCGCTTTTCTAAGGTATGCCAAGTTGAATCCATCCGATATCTACGTTCATTTTGAGGATCCATTTCCAACTCGAATATGTCAATTTTATCGGGGTGGTTTACCGTATGTGCCCAACCTAAATATTCATTGGTTCCATGAAATATGACCGGCCCCCCAGGAAAGAGACCTCCCATTGCATTCCAGCCTTCCTCGCTCACCAAGTGGGCTTCATACCATGCGGCCGGACCTTCTAAAGGCTGGTGAGCATTGACCGCCAACATGACATGGTCACTTCCTGTTTTCTTTCGATTGAATGCAAAAGCATTAGAACCAATACCAATCAGCGCCCCATGGTCAATGTTGCCCTTAATCAATCCCCCAATGACCCCATCTGCACCATCCATAACTGCCAACTGAAGGACATACGCTTGAAACACATCTTGAACTGTGATGGGAAAAGATTTTTTAACAAAAACTTCTTGAGGATGATGTTGAGCATAAGCATTGAGGCCCGCCAGATAGCCCTTAACAATATTTAGAAAATCTGGAGAAACTTCATCCAGATGTTCCGCGACTATTTCTTTGGTTCGAAGCAAGCCCACCACATAATCGGCAATGGCACCGTCCTTCCCCAAATGTAAGCCCAACATACTTTTGGCTGCCAATAAAGTGGTTTGGATAGTTCCAAAATCATCTTCGGCATGTGCCCAGGCCAATCCATAGGATACCTGTGCGTCGGTAGGTGCATAAATGTGTGGTACCCCCCACTGATCTCGAATGATCTCAATTTGATCAGGATGCCACTGTGCTGAAATTTCTAGGGAAATAACCAATAATAACAGTAATGAAAGGAAATTTCTAATCATTAATATGGATTAATATCTTTTTCTAAGCGTTCCACTTTTTATTTTTTATTTGATACATTTATCTCATGTTGAATCTGATAAACTATTCAACTTGGTTAGAAAACACATTGAAAGCCCTTAAGAATATTTGATTAAGACTTCCTTTTCCATGTTATGCCTCGTTTATTTCTAAGCTTAGAATGAATATCAAAGGTTCAATTAGCTTCAACGGTCGTTTGACCCGGATCATCTACTTTAATAGATCCCGCAAAAGCACAAGTTGTTTTACTCGTTTCCAGCATAGCAGGCTGTCCCCCTATTTTAGTTTTTTCGGCTACAGGACTCCAAGGTGAAACGGGAAGAGGGATACATGTAGAAGGGACAAATACAGGAACTGGGCCTGCCATTTTCCAATTCAAAGGATTTGCAGGAGACAAGCACAATCCAAATGAAGGAACATTTAACGCCGGAATAAAATCCATCTTATTCGCAATAGGTTTAAACATTGCTGTTATAGTACTATTTAAAGGTAGCACCATCATGTCAACCGGCTTGTTTCCGAAGGAGCATTTTAACTTGGCGCCGAAAGCAACACATTTGGGCATAAATTATCCGATTTTATCTAAAAAAATAGTTATTAAACAAATTTAATAAAACAAGTTCAATATAAAATAATATGATCCTTATTTTACTTTAATTGGAATGTGTCAAAATACCGGAGTTAGAGTTAAGCTATAAAACCAAAATAATTAAAAAGTTTTTGCTTTTAATCTTTTATTAAAAATCAATAAGGATGAGACACCGAAGATTTTTTTTGCTATTTGAAAAATAGGTTGTGATCCCCTAGCTGATTAGAAATTTCATTAATTAACTTTGGATTGACTAAGTAATAATTCCGTTTTATAATGAAAATCACAACTAATTTGATAAAAATAATGTTTAGAAAATAACTTCGTTTAAATATTATAATTTTAATTAGATGAGATCCAAAACTTGAAACAAAAAAAGAAATTAGCCATTGCAGGTGCCTCGGGATTTATTGGTAGGTGGTTCATTGAAACCTACAAAGATGACTATCATATTATTGCCCTTTCACGAAAAAAAATAGCTCCTTCAAATTCGGATATCGAATGGAGAACGGTAGATTTATTTTCAATATCCAGTAGTATCGAAGCCCTTAAAGATGTAGATTATGCACTTTATCTTGTCCATTCCATGCAGCCTTCTACGCGGTTAAATCAGAGTAATTTTGAAGATACCGATCTGTTGCTAGCTGATAATTTCTCTAGAGCGGCTGAAGCCTGTTCGCTTTCTCATATTGTATATGTAGGCGGTATCCTGCCAAAAGACAATTTAAATATTTCAAAGCATTTACAATCGAGATATGAAGTAGAACGCGTCCTAGGGTCTCGGAAAACCCCAATTACTCCCATTCGTGCCGGCATCATCATTGGACCCGGAGGATCGTCATTCAATATTGTTAAAAAATTAGTAAAAAATTTACCTGTCATGGCTTGTCCAAGCTGGACAAAGTCCAACAACCAACCCATAGACCTAAGGGTAGCCCTAGCCTGCATTAATCATACGCTTGGTAATTCAAGTTTATATGGCCATCCACTCGAAATAGGAGGTGCCCAAATCGTTCAGTACATGGATCTGTTAAAATTAACAGCTAAAGAAATGAATAAAAAAAGATGGATCTTTTCCGTACCTTTTTTTTCATTGGGCATGTCGAAATTATGGGTAGGCTTGTTCAGTGGATCTAGCTCTAATTTTGTGTCTCCATTGATAGAAAGTCTGAGACATGACATGACGTTGAAAGATCAAGGTTTTCTATCCATTTTTCCAAAGTTTACCCTAACTGAAACCATCAAAAGAGCGCTTGATAAATCAGTGATTATCCCAATAATACCTCAGGGCATTGCCCCTGTGAAAGATAAAAATACGGTAAGAAGTGTTCAAAGGATTGCCAATCCAGGCAGAAAAACCTCGCTTTGGGCGGCCAAACAATATCCTGTTTGGTTGAGTGATATGTTTGGAAAAATTATTGATTCCAAAGAAGATGAAAAAATATTAAAATTTACTCTTTTAGGCATCCCGTTATTACAATTGGAGTTTATCGAAAACAGAAGCGATAAAAATCGGCAGCTTTTTTATATCACCGGTGGTTTGTTATCCAAAAGAAGCAATACCGGCTGGTTAGAGTTTAGATCTATTTTAGAGGGTGAATACATCATTACAGCCATTCATGAATTTGTTCCTCGATTACCTTGGATCATCTATAAATATACTCAGGCCAAAGCCCATTTGTATGTAATGAAACAATTTGAAAAATACCTCTCTTCATTTCAACTTCATACTGATAAATAAGTTAATCTTCTTTGTGATATCTTACGGCCTATCGCAATATGAAATTAATAAATGAAGATGAAACAGACGCAAAATTTCAAAAATCATACCATTTTCCTCAAAGGATTTCATGGCCTCCTCTCTATAGGAATATTGGGACTGGCCGGTGGAGGTGTAAGCTATTTACTTCAAGGAGATGCTAATGCCACTTATCCAGCTTCGCTCTTCATACTGATCTCTCTTTTGTTAACTGTGATCATGTGGTATCTCAGAATATTTCCTTTGAAAGCCCAGGACCGGGCCATTAGAGCTGAGGAAAACCTAAGACATTATGTGCTTACGGGTAAGCTATTACCACCCAATCTCAAAATTTCTCAAATTGTGGCTCTTCGCTTTGCCCCAGATGACGAGTTTTTACATCTGATCGAGCAAACGCTAGATAAAAATCTTACCCAAAAAGAAATAAAAAAAGAGATCAAAAATTGGAAATCGGATGAGTATAGGGTTTAGAGAAACTAGGATTTATAGCATCATGTAACTTCAGTATTCCTTTTTTCTACCACGAACATTGCAAAAACGGCAGCTATAAGCAGTGAGATCCCCCCCATCATCAAGGCAAATATGGCCTGTGAAGCAAATAGGTTTTTTACAATAGGTCCTCCAATGATCCCACTGATTATTTGAGGGACCACAATGAAGAAATTAAATATCCCCATATAAATTCCCATTTTGGTCAAGGGTATCGTTCCGGCCAACAAAGCATAAGGCATAGATAAAATACTCGCCCAGGCCATTCCGACAAAAGACATGGAGAGGATCAACATGATCGGATCTTGGACAAAATAGATCGATAATAATCCGAGTCCACCAGCCGTCAAAGCCATACTGTGTGCCTGTTTTTTCCCAATCTTTTTGGCTATTATGGGCAGAAACAATGCAAAACCAGCAGAAACCGCATTGTACACCCCAAAAATTATCCCAACCCAATTGCCTGCTTCATTGAAAAGAGACGAACTACTATCCTCAATATCAGTACCATAGATATGTTGAGCAATGGCGGGTGTTGAATAAACCCACATACAAAACAAGCCAAACCAACTAAAAAATTGGACCCATCCGAGCTGTTTCATAGTTTCAGGCATTTGTTTGAAACTGGTAAAGATGTTCATCAAACCCTCTTGCGTTTCTACGACTTCTTGAGAGTTAAAAGACTGTAATTCAGTGGGACTGTATTCTTTGGTCTTGATAACGGTCCACAGGATAGCACCCACCAAGACCACTGCTCCAAAATAAAAACTATAAATAACATTGTCAGGCACCTCACCGGGCAACGCCGATTGTGAAACGCCAAAAAAGTTAACCAAGATGTAAGGCAACCAGGAGCCCACCACCGCACCAATACCTATCAACGTAGCTTGAACAGAAAAACCCGTCGTATTTTGTTCTTCCGGAAGCATGTCTCCTACCAATGCCCGAAAAGGTTCCATGGCAATATTAAAAGAAGCGTCCATAATCATCAACATACCCGCACCTATCATGAGCGGTGGAAGGGCTACGGCCAAGGCGCCCGCATTAGGCATGATGCACAAGGCGATTGCAGCTAGCAATGCTCCTGTCAAAAAGAAAGGTTTTCGACGTCCAAAGCGCGTCCAAGTTTGATCACTGTAATGACCTATGATGGGCTGTACGATGAGACCTGTAATCGGAGCCGCGAGCCAAAACCATGATAAACTTTCAATGTCAGCACCAAAGTTCTGTAAAATCCTACTTGCGTTCGCATTTTGGAGTGCAAACCCAAATTGAATGCCCATAAACCCCATGCTCATGTTCCATATTTGCGCGGTAGATAATTTTGGTTTTTTCATATGGCAATGGTATTAATTAGTTTATCATTTTAATTTTTTTTTCAATTTTAAAGATTTAGGCATTACATGTATCCAAACCTTGATCGCAATAAACATTGTGTACTGCTTTTAAATGAAAGAAAACCCTCAGTTTTGAAAATTTAGCAAAATGTCTGCTTTAATATTCCCCAAAATATAGAATTATTTATAAAAACCCCCTATTATTTAATTCAATAGAATCGATGAAATTTTTAGAATTTATCAGGTAAATTTGCCGATTGTTAATTATAAATAAAACCTTAAGCCTATGCAATTCAGACCTGGTGTTTTAACTGGAACCGAAGTAACCGAACTTCTTAATCACGCAAACGACAATAAATTTGCCTTACCTGCCGTCAATGTGACCGGTTCTAATACCATCAATGCGGTACTCGAAACAGCCAAAGCAGTCCAATCGCCAGTAATGATTCAATTTTCAAATGGAGGCGCACAGTTTCATGCCGGAAAAGGGTTATCCAATAAGGATGAAGCTTCAGCGATTGCAGGTGCCATCGCAGGTGCGCACCACGTCCACCACATGGCTGAAAAATATGGGGTTTCGGTCGTACTGCATACCGATCATGCAGCTAAAAAATTACTCCCTTGGATTGATGGATTACTTGATGCCAGTGAATTGCATTTTGAAAAAACGGGTGCCCCTCTATACAGTTCGCACATGTTAGACCTTTCTGAAGAATCGCTCGAGGAGAATATGGAAATCTCCACGAAATATTTTACCCGAATGTCTAAAATGGACATGACTTTAGAAATAGAATTGGGCGTAACCGGTGGTGAAGAGGATGGAGTAGACAATACCGATATTGACAACTCTAAACTTTATACTCAACCAGAGGAGGTAGCTTACTCATATGAGAAGTTAAAAGCCATCAGTAACCACTTTACAGTTGCCGCTGCTTTTGGCAACGTTCATGGCGTTTACAAGCCCGGAAATGTAAAGCTTACCCCAACCATTCTTAAAAATTCTCAAGAATTCATTCAAGAAAAGTTTGGTACTGGAGCCAATCCTGTAAACTTCGTGTTTCATGGCGGATCTGGATCCACTACCGAAGAGATAAGGGAGGCCATATCTTACGGAGCCATCAAAATGAACATTGACACCGATATGCAATGGGCCTATTGGGAAGGTGTAAAAAATTACTATAAAGAATTTGAAGGATTCCTTCAAGGTCAAATAGGAAATCCTATCAGTGCCGATGAACCTAATAAAAAATATTATGATCCCAGAAAATGGCTCAGAGAAGGTGAAAAAACATTTGTGAAAAGGCTCAGCGAAGCCTTTGAAGATTTGAATTGTATCAAAAAGAATGTATAAATAGGATGAGCTAAGGTTTCAGGTTTACCCTGAGCTCTGTAGCTCCCAATAAAAAAAGGCACTGAACGTGATGTTTAGTGCCTTTTTTTATGTGACAAACTTTGATTTCCCAATATAAATTATTCAAATAATTTAAGGCATTAATCAACATCAATTTTTGTATTCTTTATAGCTTTGTCAGCTTTAAGATTCATTTATCCATTAGACGCTTAACATCATGAAAAACATAAACCAAGTTTCAATCATTGGCGCAGGTACCATGGGTAATGGGATTGCACACATCTTTGCTCAATATGGCTTTAACGTAGCGCTTATTGATATTGATGAGAAGCGTCTGAAAAATGGCCTTAAAAATGTTGAAAAAAATATTGATCGGCAAATACTTAAAGACCAACTTAAAGATTCAGAAAAGGCCTTAATCCTATCTAGAATAGCCCCTTTCAATAACCTCAAGGATGGAGTAGCCTTGGCCGATTTGGTGATTGAAGCCGCTACGGAAAATTATGAAGTCAAAAAAAATATTTTTCAAGAGATAGATGATTCTGCGCCAAAAGACGCCATTTTAGCTACCAACACCTCCTCCATATCCATTACTAAAATAGCGGCAGTCACCCAAAGGCCAGCCCAGGTCATCGGGATGCACTTTATGAATCCTGTTCCCATCATGAAATTGGTTGAAGTCATCAAGGGCTACGGGACCTCGCAAGCGACCGTCTCGACGATTAAAAAAACGGTCACTGATCTAGAAAAAATAGCGGTTGAAGTCAAAGACTATCCTGGATTTACAGCCAATCGCATACTGCTACCCATGATCAATGAAGCCATATTTACCCTTTTTGAAGGAGTAGCCGGGGTTTCCGAAATAGACGCTGTGATGAAACTAGGTATGGCACATCCTATGGGGCCTTTACAACTTGCCGATTTTATTGGACTTGATGTCTGTCTCTCTGTTATGAGAGTACTTCAGGAAGGAATTGGTGATGATAAGTATCGACCATGCCCGCTTTTGGTAAATATGGTTGCCGCGGGTCATTTAGGTAAAAAGACAGGTGAAGGCTTTTATAAATACGAGCACCATTCAAAAGATTTTACGGTCAGTAAACAATTTGAATAAAATAAGGAAAAAAAAGAAACCAAGCGTAGAAATTATGCGTTGTGATGGCAGGTTAAAAAATTCAAATCAAAATAATTATCAATGAAAAAAATTCAAATCCTTTGGCTATCTACTTTATTTATGATGTCATGTAGCGGAGGCAATGAGAAAAAAGCAACTTCAGTCACTAAAACAACTGAAGAGATTATAAGCACCGAAATCCCAAAAATAGTTAAAATCAGCATTGAAGGGGATGACATGATGCGTTATAACCTTGACAAAATCGAAGTGAATGCTGGGCAAACGGTAGAACTCACCTTAACCCATACAGGACAAATGTCAGCCCTCAGTATGGGTCATAATTGGATATTGCTTTCTTTGGGTACGGACAAAGCTGCCTTTGGAATGGCGGCAATGAGTGCCAAAGAACAAGGTTATGTGCCCCAGGATATGAAAGAAAATGTTCTTGCCGCTACCAAGGTAATCGGAGGTGGCGAAAGTACTACCATCACATTTGATGCCCCCGCACCAGGCTACTATGAGTTTATTTGTTCTTTTCCAGGTCATTATGGCCTGATGAATGGCAGTTTCATAGTGCTCCCTCAAATGATTTATTGATCTTTTCTTTACTTATCTTTAAGTCATGAAAAGATCAATATTATTATCCCTCTGTGCCTTTAGCCTTTTATTGGCTTGCCAAGATACCCATCCAACAACAGATATGCAGACCCAAGAGATTGCTCCCCCTATTGCAGAAAGAAAAGATTCTTTGTTAGAAGCACATGGAAACACCCGTGTGGATCCTTATTTTTGGATGCGGCTCACTGACCAGCAAAAAATAGCTACTGATCCTGATATCCAAACAAAAAAGGTCGTTCAATACCTTGAAGATGAAAACACCTATACCAGCGAGATCATGAAACCCACAGACAGCTTGCAACAAAAGCTATTTGAAGAAATGACTGGGAGAATTCAAAAAGATGATGCCTCTGTACCCTATCTCAAAAATGGTTTTTGGTATTATACCCGTTTTGAAGAAGCCCAAGAATATCCCATTTATTGTCGCAAGAAAGGCAGCCTAGATGCCGCAGAATCTATCATACTAAATGTCAATCAATTGGCCCAAGGATATAACTACTATGCGGTTGGCGGGCTTCGCATTAGTAAAGACAACAATATATTGGCCTACGCTGTTGATACCCTCAGCCGAAGGGTGTACACCTATAAATTTTTAAATCTTGAGACGGGTATATTATTGGAGGATGAAATAACCAATACAGAGCCTGGAGGTGCTTGGTCCAATGACAATCTCACCTTTTATTATACAACGAAAAATGATGTTACGCTCTTGTCTGAGAAAATTTGGAGGCATCAGTTGAAAACAGATCAGAAAGAAGATGTCATGATGTATCATGAGCAGGACCCTTCTTTTTATATCAGTGTTAAAAAATCAAAATCAGATGATTATATTGTGATCTCTTGTCAAAGTACGCTGATCAAAGATTATCACATCCTTTCCGCCCATGAACCCACGGGTACCTTCCGTCAATTTACTCCGAGAAATGGACCACACGAATATTCGATTGAGCATTTTGAAGACAAGTTCTACGTCCTTACCAATTGGGAAGCACAGAATTTTAGGTTGATGGAAACTTCTCAAGAGGCTACCGATCTTAAAAATTGGTCTGCGTTGATCCCAAACAATCCAGATACCTTGTTAAGTTCCATTCAAGTATTTAGTGAACATTTGGTGATTTCTCAAAGATCCAATGCACTTACTTCCCTCAAGGTGATCCATCAAAAAACAGGAAATCATCATGAGGTTTCTTTTGATGAACCCGCCTATGTTGTTTACCCCACCACCAATACTGAATTCAATACGACAAAACTTAGATTCATTTATGCTTCGCTGACCACGCCCAATACGACTTTTGAGTATGATATGAATGAGCGGAGCAAAACAATTCTCAAGGAGACCCAAGTCATGGGGGGACATGAGCCTTCCAAATACACGACAGAAAGATTGTTTGCAGAAGGAAGAGATGGTACTCAGATACCTATTTCACTGGTTTATAAAAAAGGATTGGTCAAAAGTGACCAAAACCCTTTACTCCTTTATGCCTACGGCTCTTATGGGAATTCTACCGACCCTTGGTTTAACTCTATAAGACTCAGTTTATTGGATAGAGGTTTTATATATGCCATTGCCCACGTCAGGGGTGGCCAGGAAATGGGTCGAAAATGGTATGAAGAAGGTAGGATGTTCAAAAAGAAAAACACATTTCATGATTTCATTGATTGTGCCTCTTATTTATCTAATGAGGGTTATACCTCAGCTGAACACCTCTATGCACAAGGAGGAAGTGCAGGTGGCTTGTTGATGGGTGCCGTTATCAATATGGCGCCCGAGCAATTTAATGGAGTGATTGCCGCGGTACCCTTCGTTGATGTAATTTCGACCATGATGGATGAGTCGATTCCCCTTACCACTGCCGAGTTCAATGAATGGGGCAATCCTAAAAATCTTGAATCTTATGAATATATGCATTCTTATTCGCCCTATGATCAAGTGCGGGCACAAGCTTATCCCAACCTACTGGTAACTACGGGTTATTTCGACTCACAGGTACAATATTGGGAACCTGCCAAGTGGGTTGCCAAGCTTCGTACCTATAAAACCGACGAAAATTTATTGTTACTCCAAACCAATATGGACGCAGGGCATGGCGGTGCCTCAGGAAGATACCGCAGGTATGAGAACGTGGCCTTGCAATATGCTTTTTTGCTTTCCTTGGAAGATATCAATGAATAATGTCTGTCCAAATACAAGGATCAATCCAGATATACCTCATAACCCGATAACCAGTAAATAGTCAATATGTCCACTACATTCAAATATTTCACTTGTTTAATTATTGTTTTATGTTCTTGTTATCCAGCTCCCAAGGTAACGGGCTTCGATCAAGACCAGTGGGATGAGGATCTCGTTGAGTGCCGTAATTATCGCGCGGCGCAAGGCGCACCCCTCTTGATCAATCAAAAAGATATCGTACTGGGATCCAATCAAAATGAAATCATTGCCCTTTTGGGCAGTCCCACGAAACAGCGCTTAGATAAAAGAAATAGAAAATTCTTTTTTTATCAATTGAATTGTGAAAATACCATTGAATTAAGTATTCGTTTCAATGCAATTGGGGCCGCCAAAGAAATCATGATTATCAATTAACAGAGCCCTTCAAAGCAGGCTACCCAGTCATTGCATGGTTGAAGCATCGCCCTATTCAAACCTTAGGGAATCGATGGGATCAAGTTTGGAGGCTTTGTGGGCAGGTATATAGCCCGACATAAGCCCGACAATCATGCTGGTAACCACACCAAAGAGGACCCAAACCCAAGGAATAATGAAGGAATTGGACCCAATAAGCTTAGCAATTAAATTACCAATCCCTATGCCCATGATAATCCCTCCAATGCCTCCCATTTGACAAATCACTAAGGCTTCAATCAAGAATTGCTGTCTAATTTTATTTGGTGTAGCTCCCAGAGCCTTTCTCAGGCCAATTTCACGCGTTCGCTCAGTCACTGAAACCAACATAATATTCATCAATCCAATGGAGGCACCCAATAAAGTAATAAATCCTATGGTAAAACCTCCCAATTTTAAGTATCCGGATATTTCATCTAACCTTTCAGCAATAGATTGATTGGCTTTAATTTCAAATGAATTTTGATCAATAGGTCGATCTCCTCGGATGGAACGCATCAGTCCTGTAGCCAATCCTATCGATTCATCGGCTTCGTAAAACTCATCTATGGCTACGGTGGCTAAAAAACGTAAATTTCGCTCTGAGCCTATGACGCGAGCGGCATTCAAGGGAACAATCACGCGCCGATCGAAATTACCTCTACTTGAAGCCGATCCTTTAGATTTCAATGTCCCAATCACCCGACAGCTGACTCCAAAAAAATTGATCTTTTTACCAATAGGACTTTCATTATCATCGAATAAAAGCGTTCTTATCTCACTAGTAATAATAGCCACAAGAGCACCACTTTGTATTTCATTGGAGGAAAAGTTTCTACCCTCACTGAGATCATATCCATCAATGGATAAAAAATACTCATCCGTTCCTCGAATCATTACGTTAGGATTGGAAACCTTAGAACCTCGTTTGACCTCGGCATTTCCTGAAAGCACACTACTCAAGCTTACTATTCCTGATTTTTCAAACTTATTTTTAAACTTTTGAAACTCTTCAAATTTGATTTTAGTAAATATTTTTGATTTTTTTCCTCCGGTAGAACCCCTTAATCTTTTATCAGTGATCGTATAAGTTTTGGAGCCTAGATTAGAAAAGCTATCCTCCACCGATCCTTTTATCGCATCAATCGCTGTGAGAATACCTACCAAAGAAGTAATACCAATGGCGATAATAGAAGCCGTTAAAATCGTACGTAATTTATTTGCTTTGATCGCGTTAAGACCCTCCCCTATATTTTCTAAAATATTCATAATATTAACAACAAACAGATATCATGTGCTAAATTTGATCACTACTCTTTGGTATACGTAATATGGACACTCGCGTTTAGAATATTGACAAAACTCTTATGAAAAATCTATTTTTCCCCTTTTTGATAGGGGTTTTCTTGAGCTTAAATGTAAAAGGCGCTTATCTCTTAATGCCCATGGATGCCTCACAAACAGACCACCTCAAAGCTTATGGCATCACTTATTGGGCCCTTACCAAAGAAGTGCCCGTTGATTGGCTCTTAAACTATCGCGGAGGCAGTTTTTTAGTCCCTCACAGCCCACTCATACAAAATGAATGTCTGATAAGAAATGTAAGTTTTGAAGTTATTTCGGATGCACAAGTAAATCAATTATTTGAAGAAATCGCTTCGCCCTCCTCGAATATGGACGTGATGAAGCTTGAACAATATCCCAAAATTGCGGTCTATTCTCCCAAAAGCAAACAACCCTGGGATGATGCGGTCACGCTGGTTTTATCCTATGCTGAAATTCCCTATGAAATCATTTTTGATGACGAAATTATGTACAATGAGTTGATAAGATATGATTGGCTACATCTGCATCACGAAGATTTTACAGGTCAATATGGGAGGTTTTATAAAAACTATAAGCACATGCCTTGGTATCAGCAACAACAAAATGAATTTGAAGCAAGTGCTCAAAAACATGGCTATGGAAAAGTTTCATTGTTGAAATTAGCCATCGCCAAACGAATCAAGTCTTATGTGGCCAGCGGCGGCTTCTTATTTGCCATGTGCTCAGCAACGGATACGTATGACATTGCCCTTGCCGCTGAAGGATTGGATATTTGTGAAAAAATGTACGATGGTGATCCCATGGATCCTACGGCCCAGTCAAAATTAGATTTTGAAAGAACTTTTGCTTTTGAAAATTTTCAATTGGTGAGAAATCCTTACGAATATGAGTTTTCAAACATTGATAATTCACCCCAAAGTAGAGGCTTGAATGAGCAAAATGATTATTTCACCTTGTTTCAATTTTCAGCAAAATGGGACCCAATACCTACCATGCTCACTCAAAATCATGAAAAAATCATTCACAGTTTTATGGGGCAGACTACAGGATTCAAAAAAGATTTAATCAAAGGAGATGTGTTGGTTTTGGGTGAAACCAAGCAATTGGATGAGGCGCGCTACATTCATGGGGTGATAGAAAAAGGGTTTTTTACCTTCTATGGAGGCCACGATCCAGAAGATTATCAACATTATGTCAACGAAGAGCCTACGGATTTGAATCTGCATCCAAATTCGGCAGGTTATCGCTTGATATTAAACAATATTTTATTCCCAGCAGCCAAGAAAAAGAAACAAAAAACCTGAGTTTTTTTTGGATATTATCATTAAAAAAAAACAAAAATTATTGCCTATTATTTTATCCCATTAATGAAATCGATCCGAACGAATCTCTAAATTTTCCATAATCAGTGCCTCTTCATATAAAAACTCTTTCCATCTGATTTCAACTTTGGCAGGGTCCCAGTAAACTTTGGCCAATTCAATGAAATTTCTATAATGTCCTGCCTCAGAGATCATCAATTCATGGTAGAAGCTCGTTAATTCTGGATCTGTCAAGTGTTGAGATAACAGCTTAAAGCGCTCGGCACTTCGTGCCTCAATCAATGCGTTCATGAGTAATTTTTCAACCAACTGTTGGTCTCTGCTTCCCCCTTTTTTGAGCACGGTCATCAACTCCGAAACGTAAAAATCTTTTCTGGGAAATCCCAGCTCATAGCCCCGTTTGCGTAAAAGCGCGATGACCCGCTCGAAATGTGACCATTCCTCAGCAACTACGGGGGTTAAACGATCTACTAAAGCCGTTTTTTCAGGATATTGTAGAATCAAAGAAATACAGGAGGAAGCCGCTTTTTGTTCGCAAAAGGCATGATCGACCAAAATATGCTCGATATTTTTTTCCGCTATGTTTACCCATCTCGGATCTGAAGGCAACGCTAGGCGCAATGTTGTTTTTTCCATCAATCAATCAAAAAATAACCATTTAAAACCAAAATCCAGTACCCGCTGCTGTCCAGGGTATTTTGGCGTAACGAAATATCCACCGTCATTTGGCTGACTCACATGGGTCGATTTAATAAAGAGAAAAACTTTTTCAATCCGCATGTTCCAAAAAAGGTTGGCTGGATAACTGTATCCTTTAAATATTTTCTCATCATTTTGCAGATAAAACTGTTGGGTTACTGGATCATAGGCATTGGCATAATAAGCTGATTTGTGATGAACATCAATACCAATTTGTACGGGGATCGTATGGTTAAACCAACTTCCCTCCCAATAAGCTTTCATATTCAGGAAAGTGGTAGGTATTCTAAAGGCATCGCTTTGGCCACCTGAAACTTCGGTAAAGATGACCTCATTTTTAAAACGAAAACCATAACCGAGGGTTTTATTGGTAGGAAGAAAAAGATTGATTTCACCCCCCAGCTGACTGATCAGATTGGCATCAGCGGCAACATTTGGCATTTTATCTTGGCCAAAATAAACATAGTTGCTATAGGTGGTTAACGATATTTTAGGAATGAATTGAAATTGCCACCATTTCAAAGACAGGGATCCATTGATTTGATTGGAAAATACATTGTCGAAATCATGATCCCAATCATAATGATTGCCAAAAAAGCGTTGCTTTAATAAAGAGGGCTGATAAAGCATACTTTT
Organism: uncultured Cyclobacteriaceae bacterium; assembly: GCA_905479015.1. Classification (GTDB taxonomy): domain Bacteria; phylum Bacteroidota; class Bacteroidia; order Cytophagales; family Cyclobacteriaceae; genus UBA4465. The sequence continues at coordinate 101,729 of CAJQKV010000012.1, read as the reverse complement.
ATACTCTAAATTAATTAATTCACTCTTCAATGAACCCTTAAAATTATATTCACCCGTTTGCATGAGTTCTGCTGATCCTTGTATTTCGAAAATCTCTTTCCATCTAAAATCAACCCTACCCCCTAGATAATTTTCCACTTTTCTAGACATGGGATTAAAATACAGTGCTTCATGATTGACCACTCTGTTTTTGATATAAAAACGATAAAAAATAGAAGACAGTTTCCCAATCAAACCTACCTCATTGGAGAGGGTACGAAAACTGGACTTCTGATAAGTGCTGTCCTGATCAATCAAAAACTGATCATAATAATCCTTGTAATCACCTCCTCCTCCGTTGTTCTCATTAAAATCACTGAATAAGTTTACTTGCTTCCCTTGATCAAATTGATGATACAATTGGAAGTTTTTAAATAAATCATATTGCTGGTACAAATGAAAAGTTAGTCTTGAATCCTTCACTTTGGCATTTTCTAGAAAAATAGAATTATTTTCATACTGAAATTTATCTTCTTTATCTATCAAAGAATCTACCTCATCAAAGTACAAACCTCCCGTTTCATCCACGTCATTGTTGAAGGACATCAGATTAAATAAGACTTGATAAGGCTTATTGGGATGCCTATAACTAGAATGTACATTCAAAACCGTATTGATCACATTTCTATCGTTTATCGTTTCGGTTCCGATTTGTTTATCAGCTGTACTTCGGTAATACTCAAAGCCAAAATTCCAATCAGGTTGAATGTTTTGTGTAAAACTAAAGTTGGCCAAGGACCTGTTTTTTCCACCAAATACTACATTTAATTTCATGAAAGGTGACTTGGTATCATAATATTGAATAGCTGCGGGCTGCGTAGTCAAAGGATCAAAAGCATGGTAACCAGCATGGGCACCAATGGCATTGGGCAAGTCATAAAATACAGGAAATAACGCCGTACCTATATTTCCCAAATTTTGCAGTTTATAATCTGACCTCCCATAAGCGGTAAATCGGTCTAAATTTCCGATAAGGGTATCAATAAAAACCAATCTCTTGTCATTGGATTTCAAGTTTTCCTCCAGAATTATGTTCAAAGTTGAGGGGCCATAAACCAAAACAGTAGAATCATCTAAGATTTGTGAAAAACTAGAGGAAGGTAACCCTATGAGGAGGGCAACCATTAAAATTGACCTTAAAAATACAATTCTCAACATCAATACTTTGGATATTTTTTCATAGTATCGTCGACTAATTTGAAAAAGGTCGACTGACCTTTGATAAATTTAATTTCAATGGGCAAATAAAAACAACTTTTAGCTATTAGATTTTTAAAATCACCCAGTTTGATGAAATCTTTTTCAGTGGTCACGAGCATGGCCTCATGATGCGCCATAACCTCGACAATTTTATTGATCTCATCAGTCTTATAATCATGATGGTCTGCAAATTCATAAAACTCAACTACCTCAAAATTTGATTTTAAGTAGGATTCAAATACCTGATTATCCGCAATTCCTCCAATCCCGATCACTTTTTGTTTGGCCTTTGCTGTTCCAAATGAAATGAGAGGTGCATACGCTATGTGGGTAAAAAAAATAGGTGCGTCGGGATTATACGCTCGTGTCTTTGCGATCATCTGCTGCTGTTCATGGTCACTCATATCAAGAGGAGCTTTGGTGAAGCAGATGATATCCGCTCGACGTGCCCCTCGACGTGCTTCCCTCAACCGACCAGTTGGTAACAAAAAATCGTCAAAAAAAGGACGTTTACATGTCGAAAGCAATATTGATAGGCTGGGCTCAACAGTTCGGTGCTGATACGCATCATCAAGTAAAATCACATCAATGGTGTCATTATGTGCCAAAAGATAAGGGATGCCAATGGCTCGAGCTTCGGCTACAGCTACTGAAATTTGATCCCCATATTTTTTCTGATAGATCATCGGCTCATCACCCAAGGTTGCGGCCGTATCTGAAGAACTACCCAATCTAAACCCATGCGTTTTTCTCCCATAACCCCTACTCAATGTAGCAATTTCCCTGTTTTCACTCAAAAAATGTTGAATCAAAAAATCGATCATGGGCGACTTACCCGTTCCTCCCACCTCAAGATTTCCAACACCAATGACATTTGCTTCAAATTTTATTGAAGTTCTCTGTTTAATGTTATATAAATGATTGCGAAATCTTGTAATAAGATCGTATATTAACGCAAAAGGAAATAAAATAAGTTGCCACCAAGCCATAAAACATATCAAATGAGGGTCAAAGATATTACGAAAAGCTTACAAGAATGGGCTCCACTGCCTTTTCAAGAATCTTATGACAACTCGGGTCTCATCGTTGGTGATGAAGAAATGCCCATTAAGGGCTGTCTGATCTCTCTCGACCTCACCGAATCAGTCATAGAGGAAGCATTAGAGAACCAATGCAATATGATCATCTCTCACCATCCCATCGTATTTAAGGGCGTTAAAAAACTGTCTGGAAATCATTGGGTAAATAGGTGTTTGATTAAAGCCATAAAAAATGATTTGGCTATATATGCCATCCATACAAATTTAGATAATGTCATGCATGGAGTTAATGGCATGATTGCCCAAAGACTTAAATTAACACACAGACAAGTTCTTCGTCCCATGGTGCGCACGCTATACAAGCTGGTAACCTTTGTCCCCATTGAACACAAATCCAAGATACTCAGTGCACTACATCAAGCGGGAGCGGGTCATATCGGCAATTATAAAGAATGCAGTTTTAATGTCACAGGAGAAGGTGTTTTTAAGCCTGCAGCAGGTGCAAACCCTACCTTGGGTAGCTTAGATAAACTTGAATCTGTAAAAGAAAGTAGAATTGAAATGATTTTACCCCGTCATAAAAAAGATATCGTCTTATCTGCGCTCAGGTCCGCACATCCTTATGAGGAAGTTGCCTACTATTTAACTTCATTAGAAAATAACCAAGAAAATTTAGGGGCTGGTTTAATAGGTCAATTATTAAATCCTATGCCGATCATAGATTTTCTTGATCATCTCAAGTCCTCAATGGACCTAAAACATATTCGACATACACCCTTAATAGGAAAAACTGTGGAAAAAATTGCTGTTTGTGGTGGCTCAGGGGGCTTTTTGCTTAATGATGCTTGTGCATTGGGGGCCGATATTTTCATCAGCGCCGACTTTAAATATCATGACTTTTTTGAAGCCGATGGTCGGATAACCATTGCCGATATTGGACATTATGAAAGCGAAGTATTCACAAAGCAATTGTTATGTGATTTTTTAAATGAAAAATTCACTAATATTGCAGTTCGTTTATCTGAGGTAAATACAAATCCAATAAATTATTTTTAATTCTGCATGGAACATTCGGTAGCAAAAAAATTAGAGGCATTATCTAAATTACAAAAAATTGACATCGATCTAGATGAATTAATCAAGATCAGAGGTGCACTTCCTGAAGAAGTAATGGATCTTGAAGATGAGATAACAGGTTATCAAACAAGAGTTGAAAAACAAAATCAAGACTTGAATGATGTCGAAAGCCTGATTGAAAACAACAAAACGGCCATCAAAGATGCTGAGAGATTCATAAAAAAATATGAAGAACAGCAGATGAATGTTCGAAACAATCGAGAATATGATGCCATTACTAAAGAAATGGAATTACAGCATCTTGAAATCCAAATTCTTGAAAAGAAGATCAAAGAGGCGTATGGTAAAATTGAACTGAAGAACACAGAGATAGAAGAAACCAAGCATCGTCTAGAAGAAAGAGAAAAGGATCTTGTCGCCAAGAAAAAAGAACTTTCAACCATTACTGCTGAATCAGAAGAGGATGAAAAAAAATATCTGAAGTCAAGGGAATCTTTGGCGAAAAAAGCTGATGCACGGCTACTCGTATCTTATGAGCGTACCAGAAAAAATATGCGAAATGGACTCGCTGTAGTACCGGTGAATCGAGATGCTTGCGGAGGATGTTTTAACATCGTCCCTGCTCAAAAGCAAGCTGAAGTTAGAGAAAAGAAAAAAATCATTATTTGCGAGCATTGCGGTAGAATCTTAGCAGATGTAATCGAAGTCATTGAGCCTGAAGTAGTGCCCAAAAGAAGAACGAAGCGAGCCACTACTAAGAAGGCGGCGGCTAAGAAGGAGTAGTTAATTTATTATAAAAGTATTAAAGGGGTAGTTCATGATCAATGAACCCCCAATTCTGGATACTTCCCAGTTATTGTTTTATAGTATCCCTTCATCATTTCGATGTCTTTTACCACATCCCCAGTGGGCATGAATGGCTCTTTGAGCTCAACGAGTTTTCGTTTAAAATCAAAACCGGCCATGACAATGGGTACCTTTGCTTTCAACGCAATAAAATAGAATCCTGTCTTCCACTCTTTTTGATAAGTTCTGGTTCCTTCCGGAGCAATGACCATCACAAATTCTTCATTTTTTTGAAACAGTTCAGCGACATTATCCACAACATTTGACTTGGTGGTACGATTTACGGGGTGCCCCCCACAGTAACGCATTACTTGTCCAACAACGGGAAGGTCAAATAGAGATTTTTTCCCCAAAAACTGACCTTCTAATCTGACAATATTTTTTGCAGCAATACCCACTAAAAAATCCCATCCACTCGTATGAGGAGCCACAGTAATCATATACTTTTTGATCTTAGGAGGATTTCCCACTACTTTCCATCCCAAAATCCAAAAGCAAAATTTAAAAAAATTCCGTTTAATTTCGAACATAACTATTTATTAAAAATTCAGATTTCCCCTTCCTCAACTGCTGTAAGGCATAATCATACCCTATCTCAAATATTGTATCTAGCCTCTTAAAATTAAAAACATGATAGCTGGATAATTCAGGAGGCTCCCAAAATAAATCTATTTTTTTTATTTTAAGTCGATCTCTAGAAGAAATGGCCAAGAGCCAAGAACGCTCGAGTTGCTTTTTCCAATTTACTCTGGTCCGTATTATGCCTATGGGATTGCAATGCAGACCGATCACATAATTGCATTTTTTTTTCAAAGGCTCAATCGGTAAGTTATTTAATAAACCTCCATCAACATAAGCAGTACCCTTAATTTTTACAGGACTAAAAACTACAGGAATACTACAAGATGCTATCAAGGTTCTCCATAATTTCCCTTTTTTAAAATATTTAATTTTCCCTTTCTTCAAATCAGTAGCAACTACCACCAATGGGGTATGAAGAGATGAAAAATCATCTATGGGGAGATGAATACTTAGAAAGTCAATGACTTTCTCTAAGTTTAAAAGGGCCTGCCAATTCAAAGCTGGTCTAAAAAAGCTAAAGTAATTGAGGTTATTGAGAATTTTCAAAATTTCTTTGGGCATGATACCTTGACAATACAACGCACCGATGATTGCGCCCGCACTGCTTCCAGCAATCCGACTGAAAGAAAACCCTTGTTCAATAAGCGCTTGCATCATACCTAAATGAGCAACACTGCGACACCCTCCTCCAGACAGGGCCAGACCGATGCTGTTTCCTTCACGAGATCTGACCATTGTTCAAGGCATTAGCTATAAACGCCCATGGATCCAAACTTATCCATTCTGTCGGCAATACGCTCTTCCGAAGATTTCTTTTTTAATGTTTCAAGGTTACTCATTAGAGCTTTCTTCAAGAAAACAGCACTCTCCTGCAGGTTGGTATGCGCACCCCCTAATGGCTCTTTTATGATTCCGTCGATGAGCTTAAGTTTTAACATGTCTTTTGCCGTAGGTTTCAATACATCTGCCGCTTGTTCCTTATAATCCCAACTTCTCCACAATATAGTTGAACAGTTTTCGGGAGAAATTACAGAATACCAAGCATTTTCCATCATGAGTACTTTGTCTCCAATAGCAATCCCCAAGGCACCCCCAGATGCCCCCTCTCCAATAACTACACAAATTACAGGGACTTTGAGGGTAAACATTTCTTTCAAGTTTTTAGCTATGGCTTCACCCTGACCTCTTTCTTCAGCTTCTATACCCGGAAAGGCTCCCGGTGTATCGATCAGCGTAACAATCGGTTTGTTGAACTTTTCAGCCAGCTTCATAAGGCGAAGGGCCTTTCTATACCCCTCAGGGTTTGCCATCCCAAAGTTTCTTTCTTGTCGCTGCTTGGTATTTCTGCCTTTTTGCTGGCCAATGATCATGATGGTTTCACCGTCAATCTCCGCAAAGCCCCCCACAACCGCCCGATCATCTCCCACATTACGATCACCATGCAACTCAATGAACTCAGAAGTGATTTCATAAATATAATCCAGTGTGTAGGGTCTATCCGGATGTCTTGAAAGTTGTATTCGCTGCCATCTGGTCAAATTTTTAAAAGTATCATTCTTCAACGAAATAATATTTTCCTCAAGTTTCTTAATCGCTAGAGAAACATCGACATCACTTTCAACAGCAAGTTGTTTCATGTCATTGAGTTTCGATTCTAATTCTGAAATGGGTTTTTCAAAGTCAAGCAACATATAATTATATTATTTTAAGCCTTAAATTTAGTTTAAACTATGGGATTTTATCACTTCGATACAAAGATCGCAAAATTTCAAAATAATATGGCTTTGCTTATTGTAAAAGATGTGATAAGAGTATAAGTTTGCAACTCAAATGGTTTGGTAGTTCAGTTGGTTAGAATGCCTGCCTGTCACGCAGGAGGTCGCCGGTTCGAGCCCGGTCCAGACCGCATTGATTTAAAAAGTCTTCAACATAGTTGAGGACTTTTTTTATAGTTTAAATCGATATTATCTCATCTATTGTGATTTGGACCAAACAGGCTTTTCATAAACTGAAATGAGACATTTTACCGCTACATTGAGGTGCTTCTCTTTCTTTATGATTGAATAGACAACCTATTAGTTGTTAGAATTGAATTAATTTGACAGGTTAATAAATTTACATCTCGAATAACCTTTATTTGCATGTGAAATGCATTTATCAGAAATTATGGACGAGATCAGCCTTATTTAATGACTAAATCAAACCTACTCACCTCCATTGATCAAATGATCCTACGCTTCTGGAGGCACATGACGATCCCCTTACTATTAATAATATTGTTTTTAAGCTTGTATCCCTTGCCTCAGCTACCCAAGATGGGTGAAGGAGCCGATAAACTTTACCATTTTATTGCCTATCTATCCTTAGCACTCCCCCTTGCTTATGCGCACCCCAAATACACCCGCTTGTATTTGCTTTTTATGATTTTGCTCAGTGGCTCCATTGAACTGATTCAACCCTATGTCAATCGATCTGGAGAATGGTTCGACTTCCTTGCCAATACGCTTGGAATTTTTTCGGGATTTGCGATAGGAAGGCTCAGTAGGCGATTCATTAAAAATAGAACTAGGGTATCGTGAGGAGGCATGAAGTTTTTATCGGCATTCACTTTAGCTTGCTGAAAAATTAAGGATTTTTGCAATCACTCCTTCATCCTGTAATATCTTAAAATGCCCGGTCCCTCGTACTATTTCAAGCGCTGAATTTGACCAGTTTTCATGGACATGCATGGCCTGACTCAAAGGGAGTTGTCGGTCATCTTGGTCATGCAGAATATAAGCTTTTCTTACTTTTACCTCCTTGACAAACTCACTGACATTTAATCTCCCAACATCTAAATTATAATCTTGCTCAATTTTAATAATCAGTTTATCAACAATCCCTTTAGATAAGCCAAAATCATGGGCCACGGCTTCGATTCGCTCAAGAAACTTGTCGGGGCAGGTAATCAGCACATATTTATCAAGTTGCAAATGACTATTCTGAGCTAATGAATACGTAGTGGCTACCGCACCAAATGAATGGCTTATCGCAATGGCTGGCTGAACACGCGCAATCATTTCACCTACTAAGTCGATGAAATCAAATAGACTTGTTTCTACTTTATCGCTTAATCCATGACTTGGTGCGTCAAAACCATAAACGGTATAACCCGCTTTTATTAAATGTTGAATCAACATGGAGAAATGAGTGACTCGTCCCTCCCAGCCATGGATTACAAGAATTTTTTTTGGTCCCCCAGACCATTTATACATTTTTATATTGCCCTTTTTAAAGGTATAATCAGTAACGAGAGCAGCCTCTAAAATATCTTTCTCATGTGCTCGATAAGGATAAAATTTGGGATGGGTCAATTGCTGATACGCTTTTTTTACAAAAAAATCAGGGAAGATAAAGGAAAGTAGGGTAATCATACTTTTCATCATAAGCGGCAATGCTATGTAAATTTTTAAAATATAACCGCATTCCTTCTTGTTTTTTGTTTAATTTAAAGATTGGGAGGGTTTATTGTCTTCATCCATTCTCTCTAAAAAACAACTGCAATGAAAATTACAAGAAAACGAGCACTTAAAAACTTATCAGGTTTGGCTACATTAGGTTTCATGGGTTTACCTACTGTTTCTTCGGGCAGTAACGAAATCGAACCCCTTTCTCAAAGAATCAATCACTCGGTATGTGAGTGGTGCTTTAATCAATTTGAATTAGAAGAACTTTGTGAATTTGCCAAAAACATTGGTATCAGTTCAATTGATTTACTGACCGCTGAGCAGTGGGCTACGGCACAAAAATATGACCTGACATGTGCCATGGCTTATGGCAGTCAAATGGGTATTATCAATGGGTTCAGTGATCCTCAAAATCATAAAAACCTTTTAAAAGAGTATAAAGCATCCTTTCCAAAAGCGGCTGATGCAGGTTTAAAAAATATCATTTGCTTTTCAGGTAATCGCAATGGTCTTTCGGATGCAGCCGGTTTGGAGATCTGTGCAAAAGGACTGGATCCAGTCGTGAAATTAGCAGAAAAAAATAATATTGTTTTAACTATGGAATTGCTCAATTCAAAGGTAGATCACCAAGATTACCTCTGTGACCATACCGAATGGGGGGTCGCTTTGGCTGATAAATTAGGCAGCCCCAACTTCAAACTCTTGTACGATATTTATCACATGCAGATTATGGAAGGCGACGTCATCGCTACCATCCAAAAACGCAAGGACTACATCAGTCATTATCATACCGCAGGCGTACCCGGAAGAAACGAAATAGATGAAACCCAAGAGCTGTATTATCCGGCCATTATGAAGGCCATTGCGGATACTGGATTTACTGGTCATGTGGCACAAGAATTTATACCCAAACAACAGGATGCCTTGGCCTCCCTTAAAAAAGGTATTGAAATTTGTGATATTTAAGGGTATGACACCTGTACCCACTAGAATTTCTAACTTACGTAAAGCTGGTTTTCTTTTATTGGTCATGGGACTCTTTGCCAGTTGTGTTCCGTACTCTTCAAAATATTATGACATAGGTCAAATCAAAACACCTTATGGTGAGATGTTATTTTGGCTTTATGAAGAAACCCCCAAGCATAAAAAAAGTTTTCTCTCGCTTGCCAAAAAACAATATTGGGATACCCTTACCTTTAATCGAGTAATAAAAAACTTTGTTATCCAAGGTGGCTGTCCAGATACGCCCGATGGATTTAAAGCTTCACCCTATTTAATAGCTCCCGAATTTCAACCCAACATTCGCCATATTTATGGAGCCGTAGGTGCAGGAAGAGATAATAATCCATCAAAACTATCTGCCGGTTGTCAGTTATACATCGTTCATGATCGAAATGGCATCCCTCGCCTCGATGACAACTATATGATTTTTGGGCAACTCTTTAAAGGTTTTGACGTCCTGGACCGTATCGCTGAAATGCCAACGGATACGCTGGACCAACCCTTAACTCGCATTTCAATGGAAGTGAATAGTATTCAATTATCCAAACAGGAACTCATTGAACTAGGAGTTCCATGGGTCAACTGATGAAAGTTAGAACCTCTGAAAAGCGGGGTACTCCTCATCATAAATATATTTAGGTCTGAGTACTGAAAATCTTATTTCAACTTCATATAACCAGTGCAATTGTATTAATTTTATGTTTTTAGTTTGAGTCATCATGACTTAATCCTCTAGCCTTTTAAAAATGAATCTGTGCGTCTCTCTGAATTGATAAAGGAATATTGTTTAAATGAACTCAAAGACGAAAAAACCAAAAGCTGGTTGGATCAGAAACTTCATTCAATCAAGACTGACCAAGACTTTTTTATTTCATTTGCCCTGATAAATAAAAAAATTCCTCGAGGTCATCTTCAGCTAAGCCTATCACAACTTCAAATCATTCAGTTAAAATATCCTGAATTTAACATCGAAAATTGGACATTAGATCAGCTCTGCCGTTTCTCACTTTTGATGTATTATCCTCTTTTAAGCGTAGAGAGCCTGACTAAGCTGATCTCCGTGGCAGACACCAGAGAGCAAATCAGCATTTTTAAATCCATCCCTTACTTAGAAAATGCTAGTCATTTTGCTCCCATCGTTGTAAATGGAATTAGAACCAATATAGTAGATGTTTTCGATGCCATTACACTTAAAAATCCTTATCCTGCCAGTTATTTCAGTCAAGATGAATGGAACCAAATGATCCTTAAAGCCGTTTTTATGGAGCGCCCCATTTACCAAATTAAAGATATAGATCAAAGGAAAAATGAAAAGCTGGCTCATATACTATTTGATTATGCCCGAGAACGCTGGGCCGCATCACGACGGGTAACACCAGAATTATGGCGCATGATATCGGGTTACATAACTGAGAAACTATTTGTGGAAATGATTAAAAAAATGGCTGAAGGTAACGCCCAAGATCAAAAGGCCATGCTCAAGTTAATTCAAGAAAGTAACTTAGATGCCGCCCAACAATGGCTGAATTCGCAGTCAACACAAATAGAACCTATCAGTTGGGATCAAATCGGATCCGATTTCTGGCATAACAATCAAGCCTTACAAAATGCATCAAAAGCTTAATAATAAAGAGATATGAAATTTATTGATCCCCACATTCACATGACTTCTCGTACGACCAATGACTATGAAGCCATGTCAAAAGCAGGTATAGTGGCCATCATTGAACCCGCCTTCTGGTTAGGTCAACCTCGCACTGAAGTGGGCTCTTTTAAGGATTACTTCAGTAGTATTGTCGGTTGGGAAGCCTTCAGAGCTTCTCAATTTGGCATCAAACATTACTGTACTATTGGGTTGAACTCCAAGGAGGCCAATAATGAAAGTTTGGCTGAAGAGGTCATGGAATTATTACCACTCTTCGCGCTTAAGGACAATGTCGTTGCCATTGGTGAGATTGGATATGATGATCAAACGGCCGCTGAAGATAAATATTTTAGAGTTCAAATTGAATTGGCAAAAGAACTGGAACTACCCATACTGGTGCACACCCCTCACAGAGATAAGAAAAGAGGTACCCTGAGAAGTATGGATGTATTGGAAGAGCATGGCATTGATCCTTCGACCGTAATCATCGATCATAATAATGAAGAAACCGTTGAATCAGTGCTTGAAAGAGGTTATTGGACTGCTTTTACCATTTATCCCAATACCAAAATGGGCAGTGAACGGATGGTAGCCGTCGTCGAAAAATATGGCTCCAATAAAATATTTATAGACAGCTCTGCTGATTGGGGTGTCAGTGATCCTTTGTCTGTTCCCAAAACAGCTCAGCTCATGTTAGACAAGGGTATTACAAGTGAAATTGTTCAGGCCGTCTGCTATCAAAATGCCCTTGAAGCTTATGCTCAAAGCGGAAATATGAAAGAAAGCGATTGGTCTGACGGCGTGCATTTCGATCAATCAATCTTATATGGGGGTAATAGTGTTTTGAGGGGCCAGCCTCCCAAAAAATCAGATGACTCCAATATTATAGAAAACTAGGCTCTAAATGAACTTACACCCCTATTTGATGCTCATAAGGCCTGCAAACATTGTTACTGCTATGTCAGATATTTTGGCAGGAGCAGCCATTGCTGGGTATTTTTTTGAGCTGAATACCCCCTCTCTTTTGAACCTTATTTTCCTTCTACTTTCTACCTCATGCCTTTACGCTGGAGGTATTGTCTTCAATGATATTTTTGATCTAGATATTGATCGAACTGAAAGACCAGAAAGACCGCTTCCTAGGGGTCAAGTTTCCCTGAAAAATGCTCGGTTTTTTGGCATTACCTTATTACTTACTGGGATATTACTCAGCTTCTTAAGTCATGTTGAAAGCGGTTTCATTGCCATTTTTATCGCTCTCTCAGCCCTTCTTTATGACCGGTACACAAAAGATTTCTTAGTCATTGGCCCCCTCAATATGGGCATTTGTCGTGGGTTAAATTTGATGCTCGGTATGAGTATTTTATCGATCAGCACCCACCCGCATTTGATATGGATTTGCTTGATTCCTGTTATTTTCATAGCTGCCATTACCCTGATGAGCAAGGGCGAAGTCTTGGGAAACAATACGTCAGCCTTGGTCATGGCTTTGGCTTTGGATGTGGCGGTTACGGGCCTGCTGGTAGGTATTGGGATACTCGGTTGGATGGATATTTGGATGTCTGGTCCTTTCATCGTTTTATGGATAGGAATGAATGGAAAAGCCAAACTCAAAGCGATCGTTAAAAACAATCCTAAATTTATAAAAGTAGCCGTTAAAATGGGTGTTCTTTCTCTTATCCCACTCAATGCTTCTTATGTTGCCGGCTTTGGGCATTGGGGTCTGGGCTTAGGTACATTACTCTTATTACCTATCTCCCTAGGCTTGGCCAAAAGATTTTCTGTCACTTGAGCCGTTCGCAGGTTTTTCGGCCTTCCTTTTGTCTTGATATTGTCTAAAGAATGATTTTGATCTACCTTTGAAAGAGGGACAATTACAGACTTTAAAAAATATTAATCTTAATAAAGAAGAGCTTTGAGTTGTCCCTTTTTTTCAAAGATGAATTATGCAAGTGAATAAAATCTCTAAGGAAAACCTTGAATTACAAAAGAATAAGACCATTATTGAACAAGATTTTTCTATTAATTACCGATATAATATTTTGTTTACAAGAGAAGTCTTTCATCTCTCCAATACCCTCCTATTTGATCTGTTTCAACCATCGGCTATTGGCGGAAAAATCAAACTAGGTTTTGTGATCGATCAAGGACTTCTAGACCATTGGCCTAATTTGCCTCAAGCCATAGAAAGCTATATCCATGCTTTTCCCTCTTTACAGTTAGTCGCTCAACCTCTGGTAATCACAGGTGGAGAGCCGGCAAAGAACTCACTGGAGACCCTAGATGAAGTGCTCAACTACATTCATGAAAAAAATATTGACCGCCATGCCTATTTGATTGCCATGGGAGGAGGTGCTATTTTAGATATGGTTGGATTCGCAGCAGCTATAGGCCATCGAGGCATCAGACATATTCGAATGCCTACGACCGTTCTTTCCCAAAATGATTCTGGGGTAGGCGTTAAAAATGGCATCAACTATTTTGGAAAGAAAAACTTTTTAGGAACCTTCTCTCCTCCTATTGCCGTGATCAATGATTTTAATTTTTTAGGTACTCTTGATGACCGGGATTGGCGGTCGGGTATGTCAGAAGCGGTCAAAGTTGCACTCATTAAAGACGCCACTTTTTTTTATTGGTTGGAAGATCATGCTTTGGCCCTCAGTCGTCGAGATAACGAAACGATGGAAAAATTGATTTTTGACTGCGCTGCATTGCATGTAGATCATATTTCATTGCAGGGAGATCCCTTTGAAATGGGTTCCTCAAGACCCCTCGATTTTGGACATTGGGCCGCCCATAAGTTAGAGCAATTGACTGAATTCGAAGTAAAACATGGCGAGGCAGTCGCTATTGGCATCGCATTGGATTTGGCCTATGCCGTTGCTATGAACATTTGTGACCAGGAAATTTTTGAACGCGTCTATCAAGTACTCACTACACTTGGCTTCAAGCTATTTCATCCGCTGCTGCTCAATCCAGAAAAAAAGCAAATTAATCCTGAGATACTCGAGGGTTTAGAAGAGTTTAGAGCCCATCTTGGCGGCAGGTTGACCATCACATTAATTAATGAAATTGGCACTAAATTTGATGTTCACGAAATGGATGTGAATGGACTCAACAGCGCCGTTTTATTATTAGATCAAAAATATAGTCTACATGAAAATTGAGCATCATCAGGCACATTTAACCTACTGCAGCAACATTCATCCTGGTGAATCTTGGGATGAAACCTTTCACAATCTCAAAACTTATACGACCCAAGTACGCAAGGGCTTAACGGAATCCCCCTTTGGCATCGGACTTCGGTTATCCCATTTGGCCGCCTTAGAATTGATTAAGGAAACCCAATTAAATGCTTTCCAGGCATGGTTAAGGGAAGAAAACATGTATGTTTTTACCATCAATGGTTTTCCATATGGTGGTTTTCACCATCAAAAAGTAAAAGATGCAGTCCATCAGCCAGATTGGAGTACTTCTGATCGGTTGGCATATACGCAAAGACTTTTTCTGATCTTATCTAAATTATTGCCAGAAGGAATGGATGGTGGCGTATCGACGTCTCCTATTTCATATAGGCACTGGCATCGAACAGAAAAAGAGCTCAATCGTGTGAAATCCGCAGCTTGTGAACAGTTCACAGAACTAATCTGTTATTTAAAAAAATTAAAAGATGCAACCGGTAAAAACTTACATCTAGACCTAGAGCCCGAGCCGGATGGTGTAATAGAAACCAGTAAAGAATTTGTTTCTTTTTTCAATGACTATTTATTGGTCAAAGCCCTTCCAGAAATTAGCAATCGCCTAGGGGTTACTGAAAAAGAAGCGGATCAGATCATTAGAACGCATTTTCAAATGTGCTACGATGTTTGCCATTTTGCCGTAGGCTTTGAAAAGCCTGTAGAAGCTTTGTCACGGATCAAAAATGCAGATATTAATATTGGAAGAATACAAATTAGTGCGGCGCTGGGTTCAGGGAATATTCGTAATCAATCCGACCCAAGTTGGGTACCCATAGAGTTATTGCCTTTTGACGAGCCTACCTATTTACATCAAGCGGTAGTTAAACGAAGCGATGGAAAATTGATGCGATACACAGATTTAGGTTCCGCCCTATCTTCCCTTGATGAGTATGCCTATGATGAAATAAGAACACACTTCCATGTCCCTGTATTTACAGAAACCTACGGTAAACTTTATTCCACACAAGAAGACATCATTGAAACCTTACGCCTTTGGTTGAAGGACCCTTTCACTCAGCATCTAGAGGTAGAAACCTATACCTGGGATGTATTACCCAAAAATATGCAAACAGATAGGGTCAATAGTATTATTCGAGAGTTAAACTGGGTAAAAAAAACCTTAAATAAACATGCCGAAGTTGAATAAAACGGCCATCATCAATGTAGTTGGCCTCTCTAAAAGAATCATTGGATCTAAAACTCCCTTTTTAAAGCAATGGGTGGAAGGTAAAAACCTTTCTTATATTGATCCCGTACTACCCGCAGTGACCTGTTCAGCTCAGACTACCTACCTCACGGGGAAATGGCCCAGTGAACATGGCATCGTCGCTAATGGATGGTTTTTTAAAGAGCAGCAAGAAATCAAACTCTGGGCGCAATCCAATAAACTGGTTCAATCCCCAAGTATTTGGGAAAATGCCAAAGCAAGGGATCCAAACTTTACCTGTGCCAATATGTTTTGGTGGTACAATATGTACTCAAAGGTTGACTATTCTGTGACCCCCAGACCCCAATACCGTGCCGATGGATTGAAGGTACCCGATTGTTATTCCTTTCCACCCAATTTACGTCAGAAACTGCAACAAGAGCTGGGGACTTTTCCCCTTTTTGATTTTTGGGGTCCAAAAACCACCATAAAGTCCAGCGAATGGATCGCTAAAGCCTCTTTAAAAGTTCATGAATGGCACAATCCTGATTTAATACTTATCTATCTACCCCATCTTGATTATGTCCTCCAAAAATTCGGACATGACCCCAAGTATGTTGACCAAGATTTGGCCGAAATCGATAGGGTCTGTGCAAAGCTTATTACAGCTCTTGAAAACAAAGGGGTACACGTAAATATACTTTCAGAATACGGCATTACAGATGTACATCATCCCATACATATCAATCGCTTACTCAGGTCAATGGACCTCATAGAAGTTCGAAAGGAAAATGGACTTGAGATACTAGATGCGGGTGCATCAAAGGCTTTTGCTATGGCTGATCATCAAGTCGCCCATGTCTATATAAATGATAAAAGTAAAACAAAGGAAATTGAAAATAATTTAAGAGCCCATCCTGATATTGAACTCGTATTAAATGCTGACCAGCAACCAGCATATCACATCAACCATGATCGCAGTGGTGATCTGGTCATCGTGGCAAAAGAAAAATGTTGGTTTACCTATTATTATTGGGAGGACGACAAGAAAGCTCCTGATTTTGCTCGGACTGTGGCCATTCATAACAAACCTGGATATGATCCCGTAGAAATGTTTTTTGATCCAAAAAAAAAGTTGATCATGCCTAGAATCCTCTTAAAGCTTCTTGGAAAAAAATTAGGATTCAGAACGCTGATGGATTTCATTCCTTTAGATGCGAGCCTAGTTAAAGGATCCCACGGGCGTATTCAATTAAAAGATGCAGATAA
Source organism: uncultured Cyclobacteriaceae bacterium (assembly GCA_905479015.1). GTDB lineage: Bacteria > Bacteroidota > Bacteroidia > Cytophagales > Cyclobacteriaceae > UBA4465. Next base: position 85,197 of record CAJQKV010000012.1, on the reverse strand, counting down.
AGCCGTATACATTGGTCATAAAGGCATAGAAAGCAACTTAAGTCCTACCGCCATTCATGACGTCATTTTAAGTCAGATATTTAGCTGAAATATTTTTTAAAAACTCACTTTCAAGGTACTTTTTTAATTTCAATGGCCTTGAATCCTTGAGCCATAAAGGCATCATTCAAACGATTCAAATCTTCTGATAAGAGGGTATCTAATTGAGTCAGTAATTGAGTCAATGCTCCCTTCAGTTCATCAAATACCACATAAGCCGCATCCGTGGGTCTTGCCTGCCCATTTTCCACACTTCTTCTCAAGGAAGCCAATCGGTTATTCAATTTAATGGGGAAGTTCAGGGGATCTTGATTACTCTGATTTTTTACCTGATACAAGGTCTCTTCAATCCCTCGTGTTTTTTCAATGATCTCTTGGACTGAGGTATTTAATGCACTCAGCTCCTGATGCTTCATCAAAGCCTCCAATTGATTACGAAGGGATCTGATTTGAATAACCGCCTCATTTGCAGAACTTGTTTGGTTTCTAATTTGAATGGCTAAATCAAATTGAAGTTGGAGGTCGGAAGGCGTAATTTCTTCTAAATTAGGATCTATTTTAATTTCAAAAGTTTCTGTTTTTTGTACTGCCCCAACCCGAATTTTTACCTGATAATTTCCTAAGGGCGCCAAGGGACCTCTTTGAGGTCGAGCACTCCAAATAATCATCCCATCAAAAGAGATAGCCCCGGGATAACGCAAATCCCAAGTAAACGTATTCAATCCTTTTGCAGTTGTTGGCACAGTACTCCCTCCTCGCATCCATCTTGAAATATTTGGATCTGGAACATACTCAGGGGTATATCCCGAAAAGGAATGAATCAGCATCCCATTCGGATCCAAAAGATCTATATGAACCGAATCTACTTGTTCTTTCAAATAATATTGAATTTTGGCTGGATAAATGCCTCTAATAGGATCACTAGGTGGGTACAAAAGAACCTCATCCGCTGGATTCACGGCTGCCGCACTTCGAAAAGGAATGATGTCGTCCAAAATCCAAAAACCTCTTCCATGTGATCCCAAAACCACATCATTATCCCTTAACACCAAATCTCTAATGGGTGTATCGGGAAGATTGAGTTGTAAAGACTGCCACATTGCCCCATCATTAAAAGATACATAGACCCCATGTTCCGTCGCCAAATACAGTAATCCCGCTTTGACCAAGTCTTCTCTAATCGCTCTAGCAAAATGGCCAGGTTCGATGCCTATCGTTATTTTTGTCCACGTCTTACCAAAGTCATTGGTTTTAAAAACATAGGGTTCGCGGTCGTCGGTCTGATAACGATTGGCAGCCAGATATAAAGTCCCTGGTTTAAACTTACTCTCCTCAATGATACTTACTCTAGAAAATTTCGGTAATTCTTTAGGAGTAATATCCACCCATTTCTTACCTCCATTCCTTGTGATATGGACTTTTCCGTCGTCAGAACCTGCCCAGATAGTATTGACGTCATGATTAGAGGGTGCTAGGGCAAATACCGTCGCATATATTTCAGGACCATTCATGTCTTTGGTGATGACACCTCCAGTAACTCCCAAAGTTGCTGGATCCGCATAGGTCAAATCTGGACTAATTTTCTCCCATGTTTGCCCGTCATTGGTTGTTTTCCAAACATGCTGAGAGCAGGTATACATGATCTGATCATCCAATGGGGAAAACATAATAGGAAAGGTCCATTGCCAACGTTCAGGTAAGGCACTCGAAGGCTCTCCAGAAAAAAAACGTGGATAAACCTGTATGTCCCTGTTTTGACCTGTTTTTCTGTTATATCTAGTTAATAATGCCCCTTGACTACCCGCATAAAAAACATCTGGATTTGTTGGACTTTGTGTAATCCATCCACTTTCACCCCCACCGACAGGATAGTACCAGCCATGATTGGGTCCTCTTGCTTGCCTATGGCTCCATCCATCAGATGGCATGGCTAGCGTACTATTATCTTGCTGTGCTCCAGCAACATGATAAGGTACATCACTGGTCGTCATTACGTGGTAAAATTGAGTGGTAGGATAATCTTCTTCCGTCCATGACTTTCCTCCATTTAATGAGACCGTTCCTCCACCGTCATTTGAGCTGATCATGCGCAACGGATTATTGGGGTCGATCCATAGATCATGATTATCACCATGGGGTACTTTGATTTCCTCGTCAAAGGTGACACCTCCATCTGTTGATTTCCAAAATTGGACATTGAGACCATACACAGTCTCTCGATCTAATGGATCGGCATAAATTCTTGAATAATAAAAAGCCCTTTGTCTTAATTTTCTCTCACTATTTACGCGTAGCCAGGTCCATCCTCCATCATCAGATCTGAAAATACCCCCTTCGTTTGCTTCGACAACCGCCCATATACGATTGGGATCAGCTGGAGAAACGGTCACCCCGATTTTACCTATCGGACCTTCAGGCATGCCTGGATTTTTGGTAAGTTCTATCCAAGTATCTCCACCATCAAGTGATTTAAAAAGTTTACTGTCCGGGCCTCCTCCCCACATTTTCCATGCTTTGCGGTATACCTGCCAAGTTGAAGCATAAAGTATTTTAGGATTAGTACGATCAATAATCAGGTCTGCTGCACCTGCGCGATCACTTACATAAAGTACTTTTTGCCAATGATTCCCACCGTCAACTGACCGAAAAACACCTCTTTGCTCATTCTCCCCATAGGGGTGACCTAAGGCCGCTACATAAACGATATCCGGATTGGTAGGGTGCACCCTAATTCTCGATATGGCCTGTGTTTCTTTAAGTCCAAGGTCTCTCCAATTTTTGCCCCCATCGATGGACTTATAAACACCCTCTCCTTGTGTAATACTTCCCCTTAGCTGCGTTTCACCACCTCCAATATAAACAATGTCAGGGTTGGTTTCCGCCACAGCAACTGCCCCAATACTTGATGACTTGATCTGACCATCGGTAACAGGAAACCAATCATTACCTCCATCGATCGTTTTCCATAGTCCCCCACCTGTCGCTCCAAAATAATATTCATTGACCCGACCCGGGCTCCCGATTGAACTGAGAGATCTTCCTCCTCTATTTGGACCGAGATTTCGCCATTTATAGCCTTCATAAAATGAGGGGTCGACGGGTTGATTAACCCTTTGAGCCATGGCACTAAACTGATTAAAAAAATGAGCTAATATCAGTAGAACCAAATAAATAAAAGACCTTAATAATTGCATAACGATAAATTTTAGTAATAAGTTAACTTAAAAAAAATTAAAAAAAGGTGACACAACCATTTTATTACATTAACCTAATTACTTAATATTTTTTTCATTAATTTTAATTTTATGTAACAATTGTTACATAAAATTAAAAAAAATTCAATATATTATAATTTATATTTGGAGAATGACTCCACCAATTTATCTTTAACAGTAAACGCCCTCACTTATACCATTAAGTCAGGGTGTTTTTGGTTGAATTTCAGACAGGGCTCTAAGATCAATAAAAATGAATTGCTATTTTACGTGAACCCTCTTAATAGTTCCTCATTTTTGGAAGAAAGTGATGTCATATAACCTTTGTTCAACAAGATGAGGGTATAAAAAAAGCAAAAAATTATTTTTTTTATTTAGCGTAAAAGCATCTTATCTCGAAGAGAGGGAATTCTTTTTTCAATATTTTGCTATAAAAAAAAAGATCCTGATTCATAATAAATCCTAGGGTAAAAGCTCTGTGTTTTCGTACACAGGTTAACAAGTCTATACTAATGAAAGCGAACTGACCTTTTTGTGTTTAATTTAGCTGTTACTGGGAATAGAGGTTCCTAAATACGTTAAAAGTAATTTGTTCTGATTATATTTTTCCTATCAAACCGTATACCAAGATTATGCTTATTAGCCGTTTCAGGAATCCAACTGACAACCCATACTTTGATATAATGTATTACTGGAATGCTCATCACTTGTTCTAAGCTATTATTGGGCAGTGATGAATATTCAATGATAAGTTTGGACGAAATCAATCCGTTTTTATCCACTAATATTAAATTCTATATCCCGTAAGATCCCTTTCTAAATCTCACATAGCAATACTGAAAATGAAAAAATATGATCAAAATAAATCACTCCTATCAATTCACCTATTTTGAAATGATTAGTCTTTGAGAACTCATTAAATTATTTTTTGATCTTATTAAATAAATTCCTTCTGATAATCCAGTCAAATCTACTTGTTGAATATCACTACGAAAATCTAGAACCTTCTTCCCAGATAAATTGAACATCTCGAATAGATCAATTTCCTTAGTATTAGAACTTTTTATATACAAGGTACCTTTAACCGGATTTGGATAAAAAGTAAAAGGTATGGATTGCTCCAATATATCCATATTTAGTGTCTCTTCTTCCGCATAGGTCCAATTAAACTGTACTGCCACTGTATTATTATTACCTGCAGCATCCGTAAAAGCATTTGCCAACACATCAATAGTGACAGCTCCATTTGCAGAAGGAGTTAAAACAGCAGTATATACCAAAGAGTTGGTAGCGGAAAAGCTACTAATTGTGCCACCCGTCATGGTGATATCATCGGCTGTGAAGTCCACAGTTCCCTCACTACTCGTAAAGGTTAAGGTTAAGGTAGCATCATCAGAAGTCGTACCTTCAGCAACGACACCCTCAGTATTCGCAGCAGTAATTTCCATAGTAGGCAAAGTCCCATCATAAGTCCAATTAAACTGGGGTGATGCCGTATTGCTATTACCTACAGTATCGGTGAAAGCACCTGCTAATACATCTATGGTAATCAACCCTTCAACTGATGGAGAAAATATAGCTGTGTAAACCGTACCACTGCTTCTAGCAAAACTACTCATAGTTCCTCCAGTCACGGTGACATCATCGGCTGTGAAGTCCACAGTTCCTTCACTGCTCGCAAAGGTTAAAGTAAGGGTAGTGTCATTAGATGCCGCACCGTTTTCAACCGCAGCCACACTATTAGCTGCCGTGATTTCCAAAGTGGGTCGGATTCCATCATAGGTCCAGTTAAACTGGGAAGCTGCTAAATTACTATCTCCTGTAGCATTTGTAAAAGTACCTGCTGCTACATCAATGGTGGTAACCCCATCTGCTGACGGAGTAAAAGTAGCCGTATAGACCGAAGTACTTGTGGATCCAAGGCTGCTAATCGTGCCTCCAGTCACAGCAATATCCTCAGCAGTAAAATCTGTAGTCCCTTGACTACTGGTAAAAATTAGTGCTAAGGATGCATCATTTGATACCGAACCATCAGCTACGGCACCTGTACTGTTTGCAGCAGTAATAGTCATACTCAATGGGGGGCAATCATTCCACATTACCGTACCTTCCCCATACATCTGACTTTCTGTTTGACCCGTCACCTGTAGGCTTCTGAAATAATGATTGGTCGTAAAAACTGTACCCGCTTCGGCCAAAACATTACAGGGAGTCGATACATCATCAAAACCTTCATAATCCGTACCAGAAACAAAAGCTACCCCTGTCAAAAAAATAAATTTATAATCACCCCTTCCCAGACTAATGGTATCAGTCCAAATACCATCTTCATCGGCATCTGTCATAAGATTGCAGTTCTTGCAATAACTGTCCCATTCACCATAGATATAAGGTGGCGTTTGTGCGCTCGGATAATTGGTAAGATCAAGTGAGAAAATCACATTGACAGGGTCATAACTCTCGTCTCCACCACTCACAGTAAAATTAACCATACCGCTTACTTCTGTAATTTCAGTAATTTCAATGCCTGATGCGGATGAATCATAAGTTTTCGAATTAGGCAAGGTAATATCTGTGAATGAGGTATTTTCGGCGCTTCCTGGAAAAAGATCTCCATCATCAGAAGCGCCATCTTCGGTATACAAATGACCCAACCCATCAGCTTGTTCCAAATCTACTAATCTATGACTTTCATCAGCATTATCGGAATTGTCACTTACTCTCTGGTTATCATCAATATGCCAAATGGCTAAGCCACTACCCTTTATAAAAGCATCTTGACCACTTTGCTGCCTATTTTCGAGTAAAAAATATTCTCCAGGAACTGCCGTATTGACTTTATAAACAACCGTACTCGTTGTTGATGCTGCCAAAGCATAGGAACCGCTTGATATCTTTTCTGGTGTGACCCACCCCAAAGTAACTCGACTCCAAGCAGACATAAATCCAGGAACTTTTTCATCACCCAACCAGCTTGCACCAGCCATCAATCCCCAACTGCCTACACCTGCCGAACTGTAATCGATATCATACAAATCTGGCAAACCTAAACCATGACCAAATTCATGACAGAAAACACCTATTCCAACCATCCCTCCTGCGCCACTATTAGACCCGATACGCCTTTCTGGATTTACCATATAATCATTAATGATGATCCCATCATAAGTCCTGTAATAATCACTACCTAATGAAGATCGGTGACTCCAAATATAATCTTCTAGGCTCCCCTCTTCAGCACCTTGCCCTGCATGAACCAAAATGATCCCATCGATGTTGCCGTCCTTATCATTGTCATAGATAGAAAAATCAATACCGGCAACCTCTGCTGCGTCGACGGCCTCACGAGCTAAAGCTCGCGCCCTCTCGTAACCGTTTTTTTTGCCATAATATTCATAAGCACTGTCCGCTCTGTACCATCCCACCACATCTGCATTTACATCGAGCTTATTGCTTGATGCTTTTAGATAGTAATCTCTAAAACTGCCCGTGCCATCGTAATTTTCTTGATTCATGAAGTTTTCGAATTCTACAACGGTATGTGTCGCTTCTAGGTCGGGATAATCAATCAATAAAACCAATACTTTATGAGTCCCTTGCGTTGGAAAGGCCAAATCAATTTCTGGATCGTTATCTGCAGATGTATCCATGATACGTGCATTTGATAACTCTTTGGCAGTAATGGTTGATCTGAGGTGCTTATCCTGCTTATCAAGAAAGTTTTGCTTATCTAGATTTTGACCATTCTCTACAACTAAGAATCCAGAGGAAACTAATTGTCCGTTATTTTTTTGTGCGTATTCATAAACCCCATCTATATTTTTTACTATACTGTACCCATCCAAAGTTTCGGTCCAAGAGTTCTTCATACTGCCCTTACCTATAATACTAATTTTAGTACCGTCAGGTTGGGTGATCTCAATCGCATAGGGTGAAGCGGGACAATCTGAAACAGAAATTTGTGCCTTAGTTTCAGACATAAATACAAAAAAAAGTAGCGCGAAAGTTGTGAGGAAGGTTTTCATAAAAGCAGTTTTGAGGAGAGAAAAGCAGTTTTAATGAGTTAAATTAGAAAAAATCTGTCAATTAATCGTAAAATACTAACATTATCGGTATCCTTTTCAATTATGCTTATTTTATGTTAAAACTTACAACCATCAAAGGATTAGATATGATTTAGAAAATAAATAACTTTATACCGGTATCCATTCATATAATTATTGGCTTGAAATAAAATGATTATCTCTAGATTAGTCACCCATGATTCATCCTTTTAAAAGTTAAAATTATTTTACTATGAAAAAGCACTTCATACATTTCCTTTGTTTTTTATTGATTTTATCACCTATTTTGGCTCAAAAAATCAGCAAAGATAAAAAAGCGATCATCCTCGCCTTAGATCAAAAAGAAGCTTTTTATCAAAAGACCGCGTTAACCATATGGAATTATGCTGAGATTGGTTATCAAGAATATAAAAGCTCTCAACTCCTCCAAGATATACTTAAAAATGAAGGTTTCACCCTCGAGGTGGGTGTAGCAGGGCTACCTACAGGGTTTGTGGCTTCCTATGGTTCAGGAAAACCGGTCATCAGTATGTTGGCTGAATTTGACGCGCTTCCTGGAGTATCTCAAGAAGCCGTTCCTTTTAGAAAAGAAAGAGCAGATGGCCATTTATCAGGGCATGCTTGTGGTCATCATCTGTTCGGTACAGGTATTGTTTCTGCAGCCGTAGAAGTAAAAAATTGGATGCAAAATAACAAAATAAAGGGTACACTTCGCATACATGGCACCCCTGCTGAAGAAGGTGGATCTGGCAAAGTTTACATGGCCCGTGAAGGTTTATTTGATGATGTAGATATGTCGATGTATTGGCATGCCGGAAATCAAAACTCTGTTCGAGTGGCATCCAACCTCGCCATTGCCTCTGTTAAGTATCGATTTAAAGGCATATCGACACATGCTGCAGGAGCACCAGAGCGAGGAAGAAGCGCTTTAGATGGAGTAGAAGTCATGAATTATATGATGAATATGATGCGTGAACACATACCCTCAGCTAGTCGAATACATTATGTCATTACAAAGGGCGGAGAAGCTCCTAATGTTGTACCTGCCCATGCTGAAGTCTATTATTTCTTTAGACATCCTGACATGCGTGTGGTAAAAGACCTTTTAGATAGATCTTTAAAGGCAGCTGAGGGTGCTGCAATGGGTACAGGCACTTCTATGAGTTATGAAATGACTGGAGGCTCCTTCAATATTCTGCCTAATAAAATATTATCAGAAGTCGTCCATGCTAATCTGGAGATGGTGGGCGGCGTGGACTATACGGAAGAAGAGCATCTTTTTGCTGAAACACTAATGAATACCTTCAATTCTGAGGGCCTCTCTCCGGAAATGGCTGCTTCAGTAGCGCCCTTTTCCATTTCAGAAATTGCCGGAAATTATTCTACCGATGCGGGTGATGTAAGCTGGATTGTCCCGCTCGTAAGTATGTCTGCAGCGACTTGGCCCCCCGGCACACCCGGACATAGCTGGCAAGCCGTAGCGGCAGGCGGAACTTCTATGGGTATCAAAGGAATGACGGTAGCATCCAAAACTATGGCCATGACGGCTATAGACCTCTTCGAAAATCCAGCGATCATTGAAAAAGCTAAATTGGAATTATATAAAAGGCGAGGTAATCAATTTAAATATGAGCCCATGATTGGTGATCGCGCACCAGCATTAGATTATGCTGGGAAACATTAAAAAAACCGATCTCCGCTTTTAACTATAGGTCTTCTGTAAGAGAAACCTTCAGATAGCCACGTACAAGAGAACTATTTAAATGCAGTACACCAAAATGAATTCTATCAAAAATAATACCTTTTAAAGGCCTCTATCGCTTCATATTCTGCTAAGCCCAATTGATGATATCTATTGGCTGTTTCTTGATTTCGATCAGCTGCACGCTGCCAAAATTCTCTTTCGTCACTTCCTGGAAAAACAGCCGTATCTTTTTGTGATTGATGCTTGAAAATGGCTTTCTTTTTTCTGAGCACCTCACTCGGACTTAAAGGAACGGCCATTTCTATTTCTTCCACCGACCATTCTTGCCACGCTCCTCTATACAACCATAACCAACAATTACTCATAAAAGATGATTTCTTAAGCGATTCTATGGACTTAAAAATAGCATCTAAGCAAACTCGGTGAGTTCCATGAGGATCTGAAAGATCTCCCGCAGCATATATTTGATCTGGTTTAATGGCTGTGATCAACTCCGTTATGATCTCAATATCCACATCACCAATTGGGTTTTTTTCTATGGCCCCAGTTTCATAAAAGGGCATGTCAAGGAAATGGACATGCTCATCTGGAATGCCCACGTATCTACAAGCGGCTTTCGCTTCTCCCCTACGAATCAATGATTTAATATTTTGTACAATATCAGTATCAATTTCTCCAGACTTTTTATTACTTATGGCTTGAAGAACTTTTTTATACAAGGAGTTAGTCTTTGCCGGTTGATCCTCATAATTGTTCTTTAGATCTACATAAAAATCTGCAAACCGAACAACTTCTTCATCAAAGACGGCAATATTTCCAGAGGTTTGATAGGCGACATGAACCTCATGTCCTTGATCAACCAAGCGTAAAAATGTTCCTCCCATAGAAATGACATCATCATCGGGATGTGGACTGAAAATAATGATCTTCTTTTTGGCAGGAAGCGCTCTTTCAGGTCTGTAAGTGTCATCCACGTCTGGTTTACCCCCGGGCCAACCCGTTATCGTATGCTGGAGCTTATTAAATATCTTAATGTTAATATTATATGCCGTATCGTTTTCTATAATCAAATCACCCATCCCATGATCACTGTAATCTCGAGCGGTCAATTTCAAAATAGGCTTTGTTAACTTTTCACACAACCAGATCACCGCTCGTTTCGTTAATTCAGGGTTCCAATCTATAACACCCAGAGTCCATGGGATTTTTCTTCGCGATAATTCAGATCCTGCTGCTGCATCTAAAATAAAGGATGTATTGGGGTGAAATTGTAAATAGCTTGCGGGAACGTTGTCTGATGGTGAGTTTTCAATCGCTTGAGCTACAATGCCAGCCTTGGTCTCGCCCCAAGCCATAATGATGATACGCCGGGCTTTCATAATAGTCCCTACGCCCATGGTTATAGCTTTAATGGGTACATTTTCTTCACCAAAAAAATCACTGGCCGCATCCATTCGAGTAATCGAATCTAAGTTTACCAATCGCGTCATCGATTGAGATGAAGATCCTGGTTCGTTAAACCCGATATGACCCGTCCGTCCAATACCCAAAATTTGAATATCCAAACCACCATACTTATCTATTTCCTCCTCATAACTGAAGCAAAAATCACCGACTGATGTTTTGCTCAGTGTACCCTCCGGTATGTGAATATTTTCAGGTTTTATATCAATATGATCAAAAAGCTGTTCATGCATGAACTTCACATAGCTCTGCAAAGCATTGGGATCCATAGGATAATATTCATCCAAATTAAAAGTAATCACATTTTCAAAACTCAAACCTTCTTCTTTATGCAGCCTAACTAACTCTTTGTAAACACTTTTAGGAGAAGACCCTGTCGCCAATCCCAATACACAAAACTCATCCAGAGATTGCTTTTCTCTTATCATATCAGCTATTTCAACCGCTATGGCTGTAGAGGCGGAAAATGAAGTTTCATACAGCTGTGTATGAATTTTCTCTTTTTTGGTGAAAGGTGAAGCCTCCCATTTTTCTTTGGTTAAAACCTTGTTATTCATTTTTTTCAGATAAAGGTGAATCCATTTTTTTTTAATTTAGGCTTCATTTAATTGCCATATCAACACAGAGGCGCCTAAAATAGCCCCCTCATGATCATCAAATTTCGATTTTTCAATCGTTATCTGATCGGGATAAACATTCAATAGATGATGATAGAAGGATTGACGTGTGGGTGCCAATAGCAGCTGATCTGCATGCGTAACCCCTCCCGCCAAATAAATATGCTGAGGATTGAATAAAGCCACCATATTGGCCAATGCCTTACCAAGGATTTCACCCGTTAAGATCAAGGCTCTTTTGGCAATTTCGTCCCCAGACAATGCCAATTCAGTAATCATTTTAGCATTTAAATGTGACATGGGTAAATCTAATAATGAACCTTTGTAACTATTAAATTCAGCTATTAATGAGGTCACTGTCCGAATCATGCCCGTTGCAGAGACATAAGTCTCAAGACATCCCTTTCTACCACAAGGACAAGATCTTCCAGAATCCTTTACTATTACATGCCCTAATTCTCCAGCAAAACCTTCCTTGCCCTTCAACAAACTCCCATTACAACAGATGCCTGCTCCGACACCCGTGCCCAGGGTTACCACAAAAAAATCTGACAACAAAGCATCATCAAAATGCTGATGGGCAAGAACTAAGAGATTGGCGTCATTGGTTAGCTTGACCGGAACCGAAAATGCCTGACTCAGTATTTGGATGATATCTAAAGAACCGTCCCAGTTAAGATTGGCAGCATAGGTTATGGTTTGGTTTTGCTCGTTGACACTTGGTGCTCCCATTCCTATCCCCAAAAATCCTTCCGTATCATCGCTGATAATAGTTTTGATCACGCCTATCAAATGTTCAAGAAAAGTAGTAGCATTCCCATAGTCAGCGGTTTTCAACATCTGATTTTTTAGGACTTCTCCCGATGCACTTATTTGACCAATCCGAGTATGGGTTCCTCCCACATCAATACCTATCACATATTTATTCAACATTTATTTTCTTATTTGAGCATGATAGATTTTGTTAACGAATATTTCATGGTTCGCATAGTTATAAAATCTTATTAAAAATAAGTCAAAAAATAAAAACTTAATTAAATAAATTATACCAACAACAATATTTATATTACCAACTGCAAATGTTTAGTTTAACAATTTATTTTAACGATTTGTATATGATAAATGGCATAATAATTGGAAATGATGAAATAAAAAGGACCTACCTCATCCATTTGATCGATCAATATTCAGATTTAGATATTATAGAAAACACAGATTCATTAAAAAATTTACAAAATAGCATCCAAAACTATTCCATTGATTTCATTTTTCTATTTGATGATTTTGATGAGATTGACGTATTTGACTTAGTCAATTGCTGGCATTCAGAAATCGGAGTTATTATGATTTCAAAGACACCAGAATTAGCGGCGAAATGCTATGCATATCGCAACATCATAGACTTCTTGACACTCCCTCTTGACGCCGCAAGGTTCATGAAATCAGTTGCTAAAATTTATTCTACTCAGCCATTGAAATCGACCTTAACAGCCGAGGCATCTCAGGAAGATCACCTATTTGTAAAGACAAACAAAAAGCTTAAGCGAATCAACTATAGTGATATATTGTTTATAGAGGGATTAAAGGATTATATTTTAATAAGGACTTTGTATGAAGAATATGTTGTCCATGCAAATATTGGAAATTTTACCAACCATTTACCCCGAGATAGATTTATGAGAATACACAAGAGCTATACCATAGCTATAGGTCATATTAAAACGGTCACCTCAAATGAAATGGAGATTGGGCCTCATCTTATCCCTATAGGTCGTTCCTATCAAGAGAAAACTTTATCCCTATTAAATATAAAAAAAATAAAAGATGTTCAATAACAACGGTGTCATCAACCTATAATTACAAATCGTAGTCCATAAAAAAAGCCATTTAAATTAATTGAATGGCTTTTCTATACTTTTCTTTCAGAATTATTTTTTGGCTGTTTCGACGATCGCCTTGAAAGCTTCTTCATTGTTCATGGCCAAATCAGCAAGTACCTTTCTATTGATTTCGATACTCTTCTTCTTAAGTAATCCCATAAATTTAGAATAACTCAAGTCATATTGTCTTGCACCTGCATTGATACGCTGTATCCACAAGGCTCTAAACTCTCTCTTTTTAACTTTTCTATCTCGATAAGCATATTGCCATCCTCTTTCAATGGCGTTCTTTGCTACCGTCCAGACATTTTTCCTTCTGCCAAAATAACCTTTGGCATACTTCATCATTTTTGTTCTTCTTGCCTTTGAGGCTACATGATTAACTGATCTCATTTTATCTATTTATTTTTAACAATTGGTGGTAACGTACACTTAAAACCAATCATTGGGTTATACATTTGAACCTATCAGATATGCAACATTAATTTTACGTTGTTTTCATCTGCTTTATGAACCAAACCTGCTTGTGTAAGATTGCGTTTTTGCTTGGTTTCTTTTTTAGTCAAAATATGACTCTTAAAAGCGTGCTTACGTTTGATTTTTCCTGAACCGGTCAGTTTAAATCTCTTTTTTGCACTTGAATTTGTTTTTACTTTAGGCATTATTTAATCGTTTACTTCTGCTTAGGTGATAACATTAAAAACATTCTTTTTCCCTCTAACTTAGGGAATTGTTCAACTTTTGCTGATTCTTCAAGAGATTGGGCGAATTTCAATAAGAGTATTTCACCCCGCTCTTTAAAAACAATTGACCTTCCCACAAAGTGAACATAGGCTTTAACCTTTGACCCCTCATGTAAAAACTTTTTAGCATGATTTAGCTTAAAACCAAAATCATGATCGTCCGTGTTAGGTCCAAATCTAATTTCCTTAATCACCGTTTTCTGGGCCTTAGATTTGATTTCTTTTTGCTTCTTTTTTTGCTCGTACTTAAACTTAGAATAATCAGTTATTTTACAAACAGGAGGGTCCGCTTTAGGTGATATTTCAACTAAATCTAAACTTTGCTCCTTGGCTAAATTTAGAGCAACATTTAACGGGTAAACATCTACTTTGACATTTTCTCCTACTACTCTCACCATTGATGCTGATATTTTATCGTTGACCTTGTAAGGTTCTTCAGCACGACCTCTATAAGGTCTTTTTGTTATTTGTCTACTAATTGCTTTGTTTTTACTGGTTGAACATCTAAAAAATGAATCGCAAATATCATCAAATTAAATATGTATTAAAAAACTTCTACTCAAAAAAGCAGAAAATTTATCAAAAAATGGCTTTTGAAGGAGGAATAAAAACTAAAGGTTTGCAGTAACTCTCAAGATTTTAAATAGTCTTTAGATTTCTATCTTCTTTTTAAACATCTCTAAAAACTCATTTACACTAAAAGATCCTAAATCTCCTGCTCCATGAGCTCTCACTGACAGGGTATTTTCTGCGGACTCCTTGTCTCCCACAATGAGCATGAAAGGTATTTTCTTCACCTCAGCATCCCTGATTTTTTTTCCTATCTTTTCGTCTCGTCGATCTGTAAAGCCTTTTAGATCGTGTTCTTGCAACTGTAGAAATACTTTTTCCGCATAATCATGATACTTTTCAGAAATAGGTAGCATAGCGAACTGCTCAGGCGCTAACCAAAGGGGCAAATTTCCCGCTGTATTTTCAATGAGAATGGCAATAAATCTTTCGAGTGAACCGAAGGGGGCTCTATGAATCATTACAGGACGATGCTTCTGGTTATCCGCACCAACATATTCCAATTCAAAGCGCTCTGGCAACGTATAATCAACTTGTATGGTTCCTAATTGCCACTTTCTACCAATGGCATCTTTAACCATAAAATCTAATTTTGGACCATAAAACGCAGCTTCTCCGGTTTCTATCACGGTATCAAGTCCTTTTTCTTTGGCTACATCCTGTATCGCCGTTTCGGCAATATTCCAATTCTCATCTGTCCCGATGTATTTCTCTGGAGTTGATAGGTCCCTTAAAGATACTTGCGCAGTAAATTCAGGAAAACCCAAGGCCTTCAAGACGTACAAGGTTAAATCGATGACCTTTGAAAACTCTTCTTTTACTTGATCTGGTCTACAAAAAATATGAGCATCATCCTGTGTAAAGCCTCGAACCCTAGTCAGACCATGGAGCTCACCACTTTGCTCATACCGATACACGGTTCCAAACTCAGCATAACGTACAGGAAGCTCTTTGTATGACCTCGGCTGAGACTTGTAAATCTCGCAGTGGTGAGGACAATTCATAGGCTTCAACAAAAACTCTTCATCCTCAGAAGGCGTAAGAATGGGTTGAAAAGAGTCCTTACCATACTTTTCATAATGACCTGATGTGATGTAGAGCTCTTTCGTACCGATGTGAGGAGTGATCACCGGATCGTATCCAGCTTTCGCCTGCGCCTTTTTGAGAAAACTCTCTAACCTTTCACGCAAGACGGCACCCTTGGGTAACCAAAGCGGAAGTCCCTTGCCTACTTTTTGGGAGAACGTAAAAAAACCTAACTCTTGCCCAATTTTCCTATGGTCTCTTTTTTTCGCTTCTTCTAAAAGGGCTAAATATTCCTTGAGTTCTTTTTGCTTGGGAAATGAGATACCATAGAGTCTGGTAAGTTGTTTCCTTTTTTCATCTCCGCGCCAATACGCCCCCGCAATATTTAAAATTTTAACCGCCTTAATAAAACCTGTATTAGGAATGTGAGGGCCCTTACATAAATCCGTAAAATCACCTTGGGTGTAAAAAGTAATCTCACCATCTTTTAAATTTTCAATCAGTTCAAGTTTGTACTCATCGCCTTTTGCTTCAAAATAGTCAACCGCATCCTGTTTTGAAATTGATTTTCTTAAAAATTCATTTTTCTGACGGGCCAATTCCAACATTTTTTCTTCAATAAGAAATAATTGCTCCCCATCAAAAACCATTTCACCGAAATCAACATCATAATAAAAGCCACTGTCGATGGCAGGTCCGATACCTAATTTCACTCCTGGGTACAAGGATTCCAAAGCCTCGGCCATCAAATGAGCGGAAGAATGCCACATCGTCGCTTTTCCATCAAGGTCCTTCCAAGTCAATAATTCAAGAGACGCATCGCTATTGATTAACGTCGAAGCGTCCACAGTGGTGCCATTCACTTTGGCCGCTAAAACATTACGAGCCAAACCTTCACTGATCTCAAGAGCAACATCCATGGGCGTAACTGGACCAGGATATTCTTTCTCGCTTCCATCCGGTAATGTAATTATGATAGGTTGTGTACTCATGAATTTTTTTTAAATTGATGCTTTTTCTTTTGAATTAACCCTGCTTCAAACGCCAGTAATATTTTGGCAAATATGCAATGATTTAAATTTTAAATAATTTTTTTTCGGCATTAATTATTCTTCACTCATAAGCGCATTGTTTTGTTTTTTAAGTGATTTGACCTTATTCAAGTTAAAAACGGCACGTAACTTTCTAGAAACCTTCAAATAATACTTCACCCAAACGCTGAGAATTACAGGAATTAATTGCCTCCCTATGGGTAACTGATTTGAGCGAATACGTTTTGCTTGGAAGTAAAAATGGAAACATTCCCTCTCAATTCTTAATCAAATGAATTTTAGTAAGGCATAGTGGAGCACCAAACGAGATAAAAAGGTGAAAAGACTTAATTCTGAAAAGTAATCTTCGAAAGACTTAGATCTTCCCTTTCAGCTCACCTTTCAATCCTATCACATTTTTTTGAATATCTAAAACAATGTCTGTCAACTTATCGATCGAAATTTCTTTGGAAGCATCGGGATCTGGAAAATCTATGCTAATGAAAGCCCTCGCTTCCCAAATCTCTTCTACATCTTCAGGGGCAATTTCATAGGCAGAATAAGCCTGATTATCAGAGACCAAGTATAATTTACCTCGATCATTCAAATAATTAAATATTCGTTTATATACAATGCCCTCATTCAGGGTAATGAGCACATAGGTTTTTCCATTTTTAATGTCAGTAACAGAATCAATATACTTCCCGACAACAATACTGCCTGGGGTTAAGGGAAGCATTGAATCACCCACAATTTCAAAGGCCCTATAAGTCGCATTTTTTGCCAACATAGGCAATTGGAATTTGGGCAATTCTGAGATGAATTCGGGATCTGAAAACCCATTCAAGTAGCCTGCTGAAGCTTTCTGGTGAATTAATTCAATATTTTCATTCTCTTGCTTATCCATCGTAATGGATAAAATCTTAATTTTTTCCTTTTGAAATTTAATTGACTTTAAGGTTGTTTGATCTCCGACAATAAGGCCATCCACAGTCACGTTCAATACTTTGGATATTTTAGACAAATTTTGCAATCGAGGCTCTGCCCTACCTTCTTCATAAGCCCCCACTAAAGAACGCTTGATCCCTAATTCCTGCGCAAACTGCTCTTGGGTGTACCCCGCTTTTTTTCTTAAAAATTTTAGATTTTCGGCTATGGACATGTCATATGGGTCTAAGTGTATGCTTAAAAATGTTACTGATCAAATATGATGAAATTTAAATCTAAATCTGAAGATTTACCTATGGAATAAAGATGCGTCTGTCTAAAATCCTTTTGACCTTGAATAAGGGATAATTTATTTCTTATTCTCAAAACAACTTCTTTCAAGGTACAGGCCGCATCTACCAAAACGTAGCCATAAAAAGGTTTGTTTTGTTTTAGACGTGCAAAAAACTTCACTTGAAAATTACCTGAAATTAACCTCTTAGATTCTATTTTGAGATCATAATGATCGTTCATTATTAAAGACGTCCCTACATCATCTACTTCCATTGATCTTATTTTTTTACTATTATTATTAGCAATAATAGTAAAAATATTAGTAAAAACCAGTGATTTTATAAAAACATTTATTTGTCGCTCCTCAGGCTTCAAAGGAAATATTTTCATTAATAATACGCCAAAATTAAAATTCAAAATCTCCTATTCACTTAATTTGCAATTATAAACGCGCATTCATGAGAAAAACAGCCATCGTCATAGGAACGGGTATCGCAGGTCTTGCATCAATTTTAAGACTGTTACAAAAAGGTTATCGGGTGAAAGCTTTTGAAACCAATGACTATGTGGGTGGCAAAATCACTAGTTTTCACAACAAAGGTTATCGATGGGACATGGGGCCTTCGCTATTTACCATGCCGCAATACGTCAATGAATTATTTGAATTGTTTGGAGAAAACCCCCAAGACCATTTTAATTATACTAGAAAGAAGGTCCTCTGTAATTATTTTTGGGAAGATGGTACCACCTTTTCCGCAAAATCGGATCCATCATTGTTTGTCAATGAAGTCAGTCAGGTTTTTAAGGTTGATCCTATGATTATTACAGAATATTTGAAAAAGTCTAAACTCAAATATGACCTTACGGCACCCATATTTCTTGAAAAATCACTGCATCGTTGGGCTACTTATTTTTCCTTTACTACGATCAAGGCTTTATTTAATAGTGTTCACCTAAATTTATTTGAGTCTCTTAATCAACTTAACCAACGAACATTAAAAAATAAGAAACTGATCCAGTTTTTTAATCGATTTGCGACTTACAATGGCTCTTCACCTTATAAAACCCCTGGCATTATGTCCATGATTCCCCATTTAGAAATGGGCTTAGGTACCTATTTTCCTAAGGGAGGTATGCATGAGATCAGTCAAAGCCTCTATCGTTTGTGCCAATCGAAAGGAGCCGAATTTCAGTTATCCAATGCGGTAACAGAAATTCTTCATGACGGAAGCAAAATCACGGGTGTTGTGGCAGGGTCACAGAAACATGAAGGTGATTTGATTGTGTGCAACATGGATATTTACGCCACCTATCAACGGCTACTTAAAGATGTTATCAAACCCAAAAAGACCCTTGCTCAAGAGCGCTCAAGCTCAGCCTTAATATTTTATTGGGGCATCAAAAAGACCTTTGAACCCCTCGATCTTCATAATATTTTGTTCAGCGAATCCTATGAAGAAGAATTCAAGCATATTTTTGAAAGGAAAACCCTCATTGATGATCCTACCATTTACATCAACATCTCAAGTAAGGAAGAAAAAAAAGATGCGCCCGAAGGCTGTGAGAACTGGTTTGTAATGATTAATTGCCCAGGCAATTTCAACCAAGACTGGGAGCAAATAAAAAAGGAAGCCCGCCAAAATATTATTAAGAAAATAAATCGAACACTCAACGTACATATTGAAGATTATATTGAAGCCGAAGAAATTCTAGATCCCATCAAAATAGAATCAAAAACAAGTTCACATCAAGGTGCCCTTTATGGTGCTTCAAGTAATAATAAATTTGCTGCCTTTTTACGACATCCCAATTTCTCAAAGCAATTAAAAAATTTGTATTTCTGCGGGGGATCTGTACATCCCGGGGGAGGTATTCCTTTGTCCTTATTATCTGCTAAAATTGTAGGTGAACAGATTACTAGCCTCAAATGAACCTGATCCAAAAACGTATGCCTTCAAGGAGTACCCTTTTTATATGTGTCCTTTACATTATTCATTTCTCAGCTCTCATGGGTATATATTTAGGATATATTCAATGGTTCCTTAGTAAAACATGGGCCATACTTTTCTTAATATTTTTGGTTCTATGGGATGGTCTACCCAAAAAAAGCATCAAAATATCTTGGCCCATACCGGCCGTTTTTTTTATTGGATTTATGGCCGAATGGTTAGGTGTTAAGTTTGGTTTTTTATTTGGGGATTATAGTTATGGTGCTAATTTGGGGATGAAGCTAGATGATGTTCCCATAATAATGGGGATTAATTGGGTCATTTTATCTTTAGCATCACGCGGGATTATTCAAAGATTTTTTAAAGTTCCTGTCATGAAAATATTAGTTTCTTCGGTACTCATGGTTAGTCTTGATATTCTAATAGAATCCCTCGCACCACAACTTGACTATTGGTCTTTTGATACGATGGTCGCACCGCTCAGCAATTATATTGGATGGCTTATTTATTCAATACTGATTCAAAGCCTGTTGGAACTTGTCCAATTCAAGGGACATTTTAAAATTTCCCTACATATTTTAATCATTCAATTGCTCTTTTTTGGAAGCCTTTATTTCCTTTTTTAATTCTTTAAATATATTAATTCCTGATTTAAGAAAAAGCAAAAAAAAAGCCGCTTGCACCCCTACAAACGACTTTCAAATAAACAACATTAACTTAATAAATTGCTGTAGGAGAAGGAATCGAACCTCCACGAAGTGGTTAGACACATACGAGCTCCATATGTGCTTTATCCCGAACCTTCACCCCCGAGATAGGAGGGCATGTCTGCCAGTTTCATCATCCTACAATAAATTTCTTTTTGACCTTGATCAATAAAGAAATGCAATTCAAAATTAAGTATTATTTGCGTTATATTAAAAATAATTTAATAAATTTGGATAATATTTATAGACAAGTCAGATATATAGTCATAATTTTACATAATTAACAAAAAACAACTTTAAGATGAGTAAAAATTACGAAATTGATAACGTAGATCTCAAAATACTTAATATTTTGATGGAAGATGCCAAAATACCCTACACAGAAGTAGCAAAAAGAGTCTTTGTGTCAGGGGGTACTGTACACGTTAGAATGAAAAAACTAGAGGAGATGGGGATTGTGACTGGCACAACACTTAAAATGGATTACTCAAAATTGGGATTTGATGTAACCTGCTTTATGGGCATTTATCTACTTAAAAGTTCTCTTTACGATTCCGTAGTGAATAACTTAAAAGAAATTCCAGAGATCGTGAAAGTTCACTATACAACAGGTAACTACAATATTTTCATAAAAATACATTGCAAGGACACCCGGCACCTTAAAGATGTCTTACATGATAAGATTCAAAAAGTTGAAGGAATCGAACGTACGGAAACATTTATAAGTTTGGAGGAAAGCCTGAACAGGCATTTGTCTTTTTCTTGAGGATAAATCATACTCCCTAAAAAAGATATGCCATCGATTTTAGTTTTTAGGACAAACGGAAAGTAATGAGCTTATTCTGAGACATATCATAATTATAGTTAATAAATGATATTTTTTTCTCCTTATTTAGAATGTGTATGAATAAGTGATTAAATTTGCAACCTAAATGAGAAGAAGGATAGATGAGTACAGATGATCAGATTTTAGAAGAATTTACCTCCAAAGAATATGAGCATGGTTGGTCTGTTGATTTTGAAGCAGATGAAGCTCCGATGGGCCTCAATGAGGATATTGTAAAATTTATATCACACAAAAAAAATGAGCCCGAATGGCTGCTTAACTGGAGACTCAAGTCCTTTCGGCATTGGTCCCAGTTGGAAGAGCCTAAATGGTCCAATGTTCATTATCCTAAAATAGATTACCAAGCTTTAAAATATTATTCAGCCCCAAAAAAAGGCGGTAAAATAAAAAGTTTGGATGAACTTGATCCTGAAATGATCAAAACATTTGAGCGACTAGGTATATCATTGAACGAACAAAAACGTTTATCAGGAATCGCAGTGGACGCTGTAATTGATTCGGTGTCTGTAGCTACCACGTTCAAAGAAACACTCTCGGAATTAGGGATTATTTTTTGCTCATTCAGTGAAGCCGTACTTGAACATCCGGAACTCATTAAAAAATATTTAGGTTCAGTAGTCCCTGCGGCCGATAATTATTACGCGGCGCTCAACTCTGCTGTGTTTTCGGATGGCTCTTTTTGTTACATCCCCAAAGGCGTTAGATGCCCCATGGAGCTTTCTACGTATTTTAGAATCAATGCGGCCAATACAGGGCAATTTGAAAGAACGCTGATTGTTGCTGAGGACGATAGCTATGTGAGCTACCTCGAGGGATGTACCGCGCCGATGCGAGATGAAAACCAACTGCATGCGGCCGTAGTAGAAATTTATGCAGCAAAGAATGCTGAGGTAAAATATTCTACTGTTCAAAACTGGTATCCAGGAAATAAAGAAGGTGTAGGTGGTATTTACAATTTTGTCACCAAAAGAGGAATTTGTGCTGGAGATCATGCCAAAATTTCTTGGACTCAAGTTGAAACAGGCTCTGCTGTCACATGGAAATACCCCTCTTGTATCTTGAAGGGTGATTATTCCGTAGGAGAATTTTATTCCGTTGCGGTGACCAACAATTATCAGCAAGCCGATACGGGAACTAAAATGATTCATTTGGGAAAGCATACCAAATCAAGAATCGTATCCAAAGGGATTTCGGCAGGAAAGTCTCAAAACTCTTACAGAGGTCACGTAAATATTTCAAAAAGAGCGACCCATTCAAGAAATTTTTCTCAGTGCGATTCATTACTAATGGGAAATCAATGTGGTGCGCATACCTTTCCTTACATTGATGTTGAAAATAGTAGTTCTCAAATTGAACATGAGGCTACTACCTCTAAAATTGGTGAAGATCAAATCTTTTACTGTAAGCAAAGAGGACTTGACGAAGAAAGCTCTGTTGCCTTAATCGTGAACGGATTTGCCAAGGAAGTAATGAATAACCTACCCATGGAATTTGCTGTGGAAGCACAGAAATTATTGGCACTTACCCTTGAGGGGAGTGTAGGATAAAAATAAATAGCAAGTCAGTAGAACAAATCAAATGATATCCATAAAAAATCTCCATGCAAATATCGAGGGTAAAGAGATCCTCAAAGGCATTAACTTAGAAGTCGAAGCCGGGGAAGTACATGCAATAATGGGTCCTAATGGGTCTGGGAAAAGCACCTTGGCCTCCGTATTAGCGGGGAGAGATGGTTATGAAATCACGGAGGGCAGTATTGTTTTTGAAAACAAAAACCTCCTTGATTTAGAAGCTGAAGAACGGGCAAGGGAGGGTATCTTTTTAGCCTTTCAATATCCCGTTGAAATCCCGGGCGTCAGTACTACAAACTTCTTAAAAACTGCGATGAATCAAATTCGTCAACATCGAGGTGAAAAAATTCTAGATGCGGTTGCTTTTCTGAAACTGATGAAGGCTAAAATGAAACTTGTTGAAATCGATCAAGCACTACTCAGTCGATCATTGAATGAAGGTTTTTCTGGAGGCGAGAAAAAAAGAAATGAAATTTTTCAAATGGCTATGCTAGAACCCAAACTAGCCATCCTTGATGAAACAGATTCAGGACTAGATATTGATGCCTTGAGGATTGTGGCACATGGTGTCAATAGTTTGAAATCAAAAGATAATGCAAGTATTCTCATTACCCATTACCAACGACTCCTTGACTATATTGTACCTGATTTTGTTCATGTCTTGTTCAACGGAAAAATTGTAAAAACCGGAGACAAATCCTTGGCAGTGGAACTGGAGGAAAAAGGTTATGATTGGATCAAAGCTGAACATGGTTCGCTAGAGACCATTTAATTTTATAATGGATATATCTGTGATCAATAGTATACAAGACCAATTTAATAAAAATGAAGCGACCTATCTGTCTTCTTCATTGTCCCATAGAAAATCTGCGCTAGATTTTGCATTACTTCATGATTTTCCCGGTCGAAAAGATGAAGAATATAAGTATACCCCCATCAATCGAATTTTGAAAAAAAATTTCGATTTTGAAAAAATCGTAACCTTAAAGACAACTGCGCTCCATTTTGAAGATCATTTTTACAAATTAAAAGGTAATCATTTGGTCTTTCTCAATGGAAACTACCTACCTGCCCGATCGGAACTACTCAATGATGTTTGCTGTCAATCAGCAACAGATTCAGACCAAAGCTTCAAGGACGTCTTTGATGCACTCAATGTGGCATTTTGTGAAGATACTTTAAAAATTGAGGTGAGTGAAAACTATCGACCTCAACCCTTTTTCATTTATTATTTTTACGATAGTGAGCAAGGCCAAGTATTTGGTAATCCAAACATTCAGATCACTGCGCATTCAAATACACACATTCAGATTCTCGAAAAAACCATCAGCACAGGAATTCATCCCGTTTTTATCAATAAAAAGGTGTCGGTAGATGTAAAAGCCAATGCTGAAGTAAACATAACGAAAATTCAAAATTACAAGAAACATGTTTTTCAGGTTTATAATCTCGAAGTAAACCAAGACACCCAAAGCAAGTTTAACAGTAATGTTTATTCCTTTGCAGGAGGATTAATTAGAAATAACCTCAGCATAAACCAATTGGGAGAGCATTGTGAATCGCACATGCATGGACTTTATCTCATTACTGGCCATACCCATGTTGACAATCACACGGCAGTGAATCATACTCAGCCCCACTCCTACAGTAATGAACTTTACAAAGGCATACTAGATGAAAATTCGCGGGCAGTTTTCAATGGAAAGATTTTTGTCCGACCTGAAGCACAAAAGACCAATGCTTTTCAGTCTAATCAAAATATAAACCTCTCTGATGAGGCAAGTATTTATACCAAACCTCAACTTGAAATTTGGGCAGATGATGTCAAATGTTCACACGGATGCACTGTCGGACAAATGGATGAAGAGGCACTTTTTTACTTAAGAGCCCGAGGCATTGGAAAAAACCAAGCCAAAGCCTTGATTCTCATCGCTTTCGCGAAACAATCTTTAGAATATATCCCTTTTGAATTCGTAAAGGAAGAAATTGATACACTCATCAGAAAACGATTGATTGGATGACATTGACTTTGAAAGACCAACTTGACCTAACCGCAATCAGAAAGCAATTTCCCGTTTTGGATCAATCGGTGAATGGTAACCCACTGATTTATTTTGATAATGCGGCCACGACACAGAAACCCCTTGCCGTTATCTCTGAGATCAGTAGATATTATACTGAGGACAACGCAAATATCCATAGAGGAATTCACACTCTGGCTGAGCGGGCAACGGCAGCTTATGAAAATACCAGAAAATCGATTGCCCAGTTTATCAATGCCAACGAGTCTGAGGAAATCATCTTTACCAAAGGCACTACAGACAGCATCAATTTGGTGGCGCATTCCCTAGGTGGGTCTCTACTAAAACCAGGTGATGAAGTATTGATATCTTGTATGGAACATCATTCTAATATTGTTCCATGGCAAATCATTTGTGAGAAGACCAAAGCTGTTTTGAAAATTATCCCTATCAATGATAAGGGAGAACTCATCTTTGAAGAGTTTTTGAATCTACTCTCAGAGCGTACCAAGATTGTATCAATGGTGCATATTTCTAATACATTAGGAACCATTAATCCTGTGAAAAAAGTCATTGCAGCAGCGCATAAATGGGGCGCAAAAGTGCTGATAGATGGTGCCCAAGCAACACCGCACAATAAGATTGACGTCAAATCATTAAATTGCGATTTTTATGCTTTTTCTGGACATAAAATGTATGGACCGACCGGAGTTGGTGTCCTTTACGGGAAAAGATCTCTATTAGAGGCCATACCACCCTATCAAGGAGGAGGTGAGATGATTAAAGAGGTAAGTTTCACGCAAACAACCTACAACGAAATTCCCTACAAATTTGAAGCAGGTACTCCTAATATCGCAGGTGTCACAGGTCTCAATAAAGCCATTGAATTCGTACAAAGTATTGGTTTAGACCAAATCAGCCATCATGAAAATGCGCTTTTGTTGAGAGCCACTACTCAGCTGAGTGAAATTGAAGGGTTTCAACCTATGGGTACCGCTTCGGAAAAGGCTTCTGTAATTTCGTTTAATATTGAGGGAGTACATCCATTTGATTTGGGTGTCTTATTAGATGCCAAAGGTATTGCCATTCGAACGGGACATCATTGTACGCAACCTCTAATGGACAGATTTAAAGTAGAAGGTACTGCGCGGGCCTCTTTTGCGATTTATAATACTTTTGAAGAAGTGGATCAATTTGTATCAGCATTGAGTAACCTCATCAAAAAACTAAGATAAATGAATATCAAGGTTCGCCAGGAAGAGATAATTGAAGAATTTGGATTGCTTGAGGGTGATTTGGAAATGTCCATCAATTACCTCATTGAACTGGGGGATCAATTGGCGCCCTTTCCCAAAAATAACAAAAATGATGATTTTATTGTCAAAGGATGTCAGTCAAAAGTTTGGTTATTTGCACAAGAAGAAGATCAACGAGTAATTTTTCATGCCGATTCAAATACCGTAGTTACCAAAGGACTCGTCAGCTTATTGGTGAGGGTGCTTTCGGGTCATCGTGCAGAGGAAATATTAAATGAGGACATTTATTTTCCTGATAAGATAGGAATGGGTAGATTTATAGGTAGTCAAAGGTCAAATGGATTTTCAGCCATGATTAAACAAATGAAATTGTATGCCTTAGCCATCAACATAAAAGACAAAAAATGAGTGAACCTGTGAATAAAAAAGAGAATACAGATGCGCAAAATGCTCTTAAAGAAAAAATAGTTGATGCCATCAAATTGGTATATGACCCTGAAATTCCTGTGGATGTCTACGAATTAGGATTGATCTATGAAATCAATATTTTTCCCGTGAATAATGTCCATGTCCTCATGACTTTAACCTCCCCAGCATGCCCGAGCGCTGAAGAAATACCTGGGGAAATTGAAATGAGAATAAAAGAAGTAGAAGAAGTTAATGACGTCAATGTTGAGGTAACTTTTGAACCTCCTTACGTTGCAGAGATGATGTCCGAGGCGGCACAACTTGAATTAGGATTTTTGTAAATCAATATAAACTGAGAATAATATGTATCCAGAACATTTAGTAGCGCCCATGCGCGAAGAACTTACCAGTATCGGCTTTAATGAGTTAAAAACGGCTGAGGCCGTAGATGCGTTTATGACAGAACATAAAGGCACTTCCTTGGTGATGATCAACTCTGTGTGTGGTTGTGCAGCCGGCGCCGCCAGACCCGGTGTAGCCATGTCACTTGATGCCAGCACCAAGAAACCAGCAGAACTCACTACCGTATTTGCCGGTGCTGATATTGAAGCGGTTGCTAAAATGAGAGAGTACACCCTTCCCTACCCACCCTCGTCTCCAGCTATTGCCTTGTTTAAAGATGGTGAGTTAGTACATATGATCGAACGACACCATATAGAAGGAAGACCTGCGAAAATGATTGCAGAACATTTAGAGCAGGTTTACGAAGAATTTTGTTAGGATAAACTGCTTTTCAAAGAGATCCCGAGAGTATAGCCTAGGATCTCTTTTAATATACCTTGCTTACATATTTCATCATCCTTTTGCAAGCACATTTGTAGCTACTCCCCGCACTCTCAATGGAAAAGACATCGTTTGATCAACTCTTTATGGAATTGGCGGTCAATTTGGCCAGCAAATCACATTGTATCAAACGACATGTAGGGGCAGTACTGACCAAAGACACACGAATCATTTCTATTGGTTACAATGGGCCTCCAGCAGGCACCCACAACTGCGATGAAAAATGGCCTGAAAGTGGTTGTGAAAGTGATTCAAAGGGAGGTTGCTCTTTGGCTATACATGCTGAACAAAATGCCTTACTTTATGCTGTTAAGAACAACAGCTCGGTAGAAGGAGCAACTTTATACGTTACTTTATCCCCTTGTCTGGCTTGCGCACGCATTATTTTGACCATGGGAGTTAAAAAAGTAATTTATTACAAATCCTATGCCGCATACAAGGGAATAGACAAGGACGAAGGCGTTGATTTTCTTCTTCAATTTGGAGTAGAAGTAGCAGCCTATAAAGGGGATATCAACCCCGTCCAAGATACTTTGGTTTAATAGCCATCCATATCACCTCCTCTATCACCTTCTCCACGATTTCCACCTCTCTTCTTCTTTTGA
Organism: uncultured Cyclobacteriaceae bacterium; assembly: GCA_905479015.1. GTDB lineage: Bacteria > Bacteroidota > Bacteroidia > Cytophagales > Cyclobacteriaceae > UBA4465. The sequence goes on along the minus strand of CAJQKV010000012.1, from coordinate 57,415 downwards.
TTGAGTCTATAAGTGAAGGACAAAGTGGCTTGACGGCGGCGGCGTTGATATTCATATTCGGTATAATAATTCTCAAGATCGGTAATACCTCTGTATTTTCTGGTATTAAATAAATCTCGAATGCTTAAAGAAAAGGTCCCATTTTTGTCCAATACATCTTTGGAGAAACCCAAGTCTAAGGACATCATTGACAAACGCTTCCCTTGGGTCGTATTTTCAGGTGCGCGGTACATCATATTGACCTGCGCATCAAAAAGATTCTTAAATTTTAAGTTATTACTCAATCTGGTTGAAAAGCTGTAAGCCTCAGCACTGAGTATTCTTGGAGCGGCATTCTCAACTAAAAGCGTTCCTTCTGTATTGGAATAGAAAAAATTAGCATTACCATTTAAATTCCACCATCTTGAGATCTCCAAAGAACCATTCATTTCTATACCCATAGAATTTCTCAAACCCAAATTTTCAGGTTTGGTAATGGTCACATTGTTTAAGCCGAGTGTATCGACAACTGAAGTGATCCGTTGTTCAATATTGGTACTGTGACGGTGATAAGCCCCGAAATAAAATGAGGATTTATCAAAATTTTGTAAGTATCCCAACTCATAAGAATCTGCATAACTAGGTTTTAGGTTGGGATTCCCTACCCAAAAATTTCGTGAATCAGAAATGGAAAAGAAGGGATTTAAACTCCACAACCGAGGCCTTTGTATTCTCCGACTGTAACTGGCTTGTAATTTATGCTTGTTGGCTAGATTATAGGTAATAAAGGCACTGGGAAAAAAATTGGCATAATTTTGATTGTTCTTCTGATTAGTATTCAACAACTCTGTACTCACATCACTGATTTCATATCTGGTCCCAATTTGATAAGATAACTTCTCAAATTCATTGTTGAAAATGGCATAAAAAGCATAGATGTTTTCATCATAATTGAAATCATTAGATAAATCCGTGTTCTCTATATATAACTCGCCATCATCACTGTTCTGAACGATATAATTATTGAATATCTCTCTAAAGGTCAATCTTGAGCCCAATTCAAACGAACCAACATCACCCAATGGATGAAAATAATCTGTTTGAAACATCATCCTTTTTTCACCTTCGGAGTTTCCCGAACTCATGTAACCTGATGTTTTAAAATCAGTTTCTTCGATGCCTCTGAAGTCCTCTACTACACTGGACCCTCCTACTTCGCTGTTGTCTTGACTCTGGAAGTCCAACGTTAATTTGTGACCTTTACGTTGAAAGTTCTTTTCTAAATTTAAACCGTACTCTAAGTTCTGATCGTCTTCCACCTGCTGATCATCCCTCAGTAATTGACTGAAATTATCCAGCTGATCGTAATCATTGTAGGTCATTTTAGTGAAATTATCTTCATCCGAGAAACGAAAAAGATAATAAGCGGTCAATGTGGTTGATTTATTGATGAAAAAATCCGCACCAAATCTCGAACTGTAATTTAGACCCCCGCGTGCCATGTCTCTGTCGACATTGGTTCTGTAGCTGGTATCTGGATAATTAAATTTTTGGTTGGAAAAAGCTGTTCCTGGAGCATTGCGATAGCTCCCACCGAAATTGGTAAATAAGTTCACCCATTTTCGACGCAAATTAATACTTACCGAACCCCCATGATTGTCCGGATAACCTGTATTCACAGAAAAACTTCCGTTGAGTCCTTTGGCTCGTTCTTTCTTTAAAATAATATTGATGATGCCTGCTTGACCCTCAGCGTCATAACGTGCCGAAGGATTGGTAATGATTTCTACGCGTTCAATTAAATTTCCTTGAAGTTGTCTCAGCGCATCTGAACTGGACAGCCCAACCAGACCTGAAGGCTTGCCATCAATGAGTATCTTCACATTGTTACTCCCTCGCAAACCCACATTGCCATCTACGTCGACGGCTACTGAGGGCAAATTATCTAAAATGTCGGCAGCACTACCTCCGAGATTACTTAAATCTTTCCCGACATTGTAGACTTTCTTATCTAACTGCAATTCCATTTGGGTTCTTTCACTCTGCACCACAACTTCATCCAACTGTTTGGTATCTTGATCCAAGATCAATTGGCCTAGATTTATTTTGTTGGGATCATTGCTGGATATGGTTACCTGCATCGTTTTAGACTTATAAGTTAAAAACTGAATTTGCAATTCATATGCTCCTGGAGCCAGCTCAAGATCAAATCCCCCTTTTTGATCGGAAAGCGCTCCTCCAACTAAACTTGAATCCGAAGATTGAAACACACTCACAGTGGCAAACTCAACAGCCTCTTGTGTATCTCCATCTATAATAAAACCAGCAATGACTTTTTTTATCTTGGGTGCACGCTGATTTTGAGCCATTAATTGGAACCCGAAAATCATTAATATTAGGGTGCAGAGATAGTTTATCATTTTATTCATTTTTATAATTAAAATACAAGTCTAAGATTGAAATCTGATAAAATTCTGAGGCCTCTCGTTTGGCAAAAAATATTGATAAAAAAAAAGATAACGAATAAGGGTACTTAGAAATTCAGTTTTAATATATGTCTGCCATCTTCCACTTGATAACTTATGCAGTACTTGTAATTTTCTACTATTTTTTGTACGATGGAAAGTCCTAAGCCTAGAGAATTTACATGTTGATTTGATTTTTTGAAACGTTCAAAAAAGTCTGCAGGATTAACATCAGTTGGTAGTCCTGAGTTCCATATAATGAAAGTATTTGCACTCAGTGTCAAATTAATCTTCCCGGATTCAATGTTATGCCTTATGGCATTGCTTATTAAATTGGTTAACATAATTTGAACCAGTACGCGATCACCGGAAATCTCAATATCCCGAGCTAGGTCCATGCTCAACGTGATTTTTTTCAAAATCAATAACTCCTCGTATTCTTTTAAAAGCGCTCTCAGTATCACGCTAAGGTTTAATTTTTCAGTGTTATTAAATTCATGATTTTCTATTTTAGTCAATAATGACAACGAAGTGGTCATTTTACTCAACCGAGACAAAGTAGTTTGCATCTCGATCAGACTGTTCATTTGACTTTGACTCAAATTATTTTCTTCGAGCATATTCTCTAGTTTCCCCTGAATAATGGCAATGGGTGTTTGAAATTCATGGGAAGAGTTTTCCGTAAACTCTTTTAACAACTGATAATCGGAAATTATTTTGCTCGTCATCTCCAGTAAAAAATGATTGATTTTATTGAATTCTTTGACTTTACTGATCGTGAATTGAATAGGTTCTTTTTGGGTGATTGAAAAATTTTGGATATTAGTTAAAAGTATTCGAAAAGGTGCCAGCATATAATAAGAGATAAACAAAGCAATCATTACGGTCGAAAAAAGTAAAATCAAAAAGGTGATCAGCATACTTTTTGTGACGCTCTTTATAATATCATCAGACTCTACAATTAAATCAAATTGGATAATGTGATATCGTTGTCCAGCAATTTCCACAACAGATTCCAACTTAATTTGATTTTCCATTTTACCAAAATGCTCATGCTGAACCAGTGTATCTGAAAATATGGGGCCATATAAGGATATATCCTTGTTTACTGGTTCAAGAATGGTTTTATTCCTTGTAAACCCATTGGCAGGTGGACTCATTTCTAGATATTTAAGTAATCTTTTGTATCGGGATTTCAAAAATCTTTTTTCTTCTGATTGAATCTCCTTTTTTACTACCTGGTAAGAAATGAATCCACCTCCGACAAAGACTACGGCAGCCACCAATACAAAAGCGAGCGTAAAACGTGTAATTAAATTCATGATTCCATCATTTTATAACCGCCACCATAAACCGTTGAAATATAATCCTGACCTCCCGCATCTTTTATTTTTTTTCTAAGATTTTTAATATGCTGATAGACAAAATCAAAAGAATCTGCCATATCCATATAATCTCCCCAAAGATGCTCAGCAATGGCTTGTTTGGTCAATAATCTATTTTTATTTACCATAAAATATCGTAGTAACTCAAATTCCTTTTTGGTCAGATCTAAAACAATATTATTGACCTCCACTTCTTTGGCCTCCACTTTAATCATTATTTCTTTAAAAATTAAATTAACCGCCCCTTTTTGATGTCTCCTTCTATAGATCGCTTTCATTCTGGAATTAAGTTCCGCCATGTGAAAGGGTTTGGGCAAATAATCATCTGCTCCCATATCCAATCCCTTGAGTCGATCATCTAAGGCATTTTTAGCAGACATGATGAGTACTCCCGTAGCTGACCATTTTGATTTAAGCTGCTCCAGCAAAGTCAACCCATCTCCATCTGGAAGTGTTAAATCTAGCAAGACGATGTCATAGGAAAATCCATAGAGTTTCTCTAACGCTTGCTTAAGGTCAGTAACTTGTTCGCAAACAAAACCTGAGCGCTCCAAATAAGTGGTAATGATGGTGGTAAGCGCTGCGTTATCCTCAACGATGAGTACTTTCATAAATATAAATATAGCCTCTCTTTTTGAAGAGAATTTGAATTTGTCCAATTTGTCCAAAAATCTCCTCTTAATAAAGAAGCCATATCTAGTAAGCGATTGTAAAAAAATCAAACTTATATTTATATTATCAATTAGATTCTTAACCATAGAATCTATAGTAACTTTGAAAAGCAAAAAATCTACTTAAAAGACATTTTTTTTTAAACCATCACGCTCTCCACAAAAAATCACAACATGCTTAAGTGGTATTTGCTTCTTTTCCTTACTTCCTTGAATTTCTCTGCGACATCACAATATGTGATCCAAGGAAAAATTACCGATACAGAAACAGGAGATCCTATTCCCTATGCAGCCGTCCTTATAAAAGGTACAATTGTGGGTATTTCGACGGATTTTGAAGGCAATTATAAAATAAAAAGTTCGGTGATTGCCGACAGTATCAACGTCACCTATTTGGGTTACGATTCGTTTAATAAGAAACTATCCCAAGAATATAATCAAACCATAAATATTCAGCTCAAACCTTCAGATTTTGAATTTGAAGGTTTCATTTTTGAAGCAGGTGAAAATCCCGCTTTTGCTATTATTGAAAAGGCCGCAAATTTTAAAAATTCCTTTGATAAAAGACAGCTAACTTCTTACGAAACCAAAAATTATACGAAAATTGAAATTGATATCGATCACATCTCTGAGGGCTTCTCAAATCGTAAATCGATGCAGAAAGTTACCTCAACTTTGGATTCTATAAAGCAACTTACCAATGATGAAGGAGATAAAATATTGCCTATATTTTTTTCTGAGACGTTATCTAAATATTATTACCGTAATTCCCCTGAACTCAAGAAAGAAGTCGTACAAAATACACGTTTAAGCGGTGTAGGTATCACTGATGGTTCAACTATTTCTCAAATAACAGGTTCTGCCTTTCAAGGATATAATTTCAATACCAACTGGATCAGTATTCTAGAAAAAGAATTTGTTTCGCCCATCGCAGAGGGTTGGAGAAATTTTTATGATTTTGATCTTTTAGATTCTGTGATCATCGATAATGAACAGCACTATGTCCTTAAAGTTTATCCACTAAGAACGCAGGATTTAGCCTTTTCAGGCACCCTATGGATCAATAGCCAAAACTATGCGCTCCAACAACTTGACTTGACCATCTCGAAAGATGCGAATTTGAATTTTATAGAACGCATCAAGATCCAACAAGAACTGAAAGCGACCCCTTCTGGTCCTATGATTCCCATAAAAACACGGGTTCAAATTAAAATAGGGCAAATTACTCCTAAAAGCGCGGGTCTTTTGGCTAAATTTTATACCTCAGTAGACAGTATCTATGTTGGAGCTCCGAAACCCTCCTCTTTTTTTACTCAAAACGTGGTACTGTCAAACAACTTTAAAAAAGGAGATGATCTTTTTTGGAAAAATAATCGGGCTGATCCATTATCGATTGAAGAGATCGCAGTGCTGAAGATGGTAGATACCTTAAAAAACATCCCTATCATCAAGCGCTACACTGAAGGATTGAAGTTTATAGGCTCAGGTTATTTACCCATTGGTAAAATAGATTTTGGACCTTGGCCTGGATTTTTTAACATAAATGACATCGAAGGCGTGCGAATGGGTATGGGGGTCAAGACCAATATCAAATTTAGCAACAAATGGTTACTCCAAGGTTACTTGGCCTACGGCTTTAAAGATCAAAATATTAAGTATCGAGGCTCGGTAACCCGGATCATTGATCGAAACAGATGGACGACCGCAAGTCTGTCGGTACAACGTGAAATTGATCAAGTAGGCCTAGAAATGGAGAATCTTCAAGAAAACAATGTTTTTCTAGCTGCCAGTAGATTTGGTACTTTACGTAGTCCCTACCTTATCAATAATCAAAAGTTAAGCCTACAACGTGCTTTTTTTAAAGGATTTTTGGTCAGCGCAGAGCTGCGAACGAACCAATATGATACCATAAGCAATGGATATGATTTACAATCAACCTTCAATACCAGTGAGGTCAAATTAGGCGTACGTTACGGAAAAGATGAAATCATCATCATCGACAACAACCGACGAATCTCTTTTGGCCCTTCAAAATGGCCCATTGTAGCACTCACTTATGCCAAAGGGTTTCATTGGGCATTAGGTGATTTCAGATATGACAAATTAAACTTCTATCTGTATCAAAAAATAAACCTCAGCCTATTGGGTGTTTCTCGTTATGAATTAGATGCAGGTAAAATATTCGGTGCAGTTCCCTATGCCCTGCTTAAAAACCATTTGGGAAATGAAATGATTTTTTATACCTCCGCTGCTTTCAACACCATGAATTTTAATGAATTTACCTCAAATCAATACCTCAGCCTTCGCTATCGACATTTCTTTGAGGGTTTTGTCTTGAATAAAATCCCACTTATCAAGCAATTAAAATGGCGTTTGGTAGCCAATGCTAATCTCCTTTATGGAAACCTAAAAGAACAAAACCTCATCGAACATGATCCCACCATTCATGACGATGACTATCTGGCAAACCTCAATCCATTCCATCCGAACATACCTTACATCGAATTAGGTTATGGCGTTGAAAATGTATTTAAATTTTTTCGTGTGGATTTCTTTCACAGAATGAATTACTTGGACCTACCCGCTGCCAAACCTTTTCACGTACAAATTTCTGCGCAAATCATTCTTTAAATCAGAAAACATTTACCTCTCTGGCCAGCTCAATCCCAAATTTTTTCTGAATGGATGACTGAATTTGTTCGGATAATTTCAAAATCTCTATGCCCTTTCCCTCCCCATAGTTCACCAGTACCAACGGTTGACGCTCATGTACGCCAATTTGATCCATACGTTTACCCTTCCAACCACATTGCTCAATAAGCCAGGCTGCAGGTATCTTGATGCTCCCTGAATCTACAGGATAATGCGGTAAATCCTCATAAATTAAGCTCAAAGCATCGTACAAAGGTTTTTCTATGATGGGATTTTTAAAAAAACTGCCTGCATTTCCAATTTTGATAGGGTCTGGGAGTTTTATTTGTCGGATATGAATGACGGACTCACTGATATTCCGAATATTTAATTCCAATTCTTCTTCATCTATCCTTTGTTGAATGCCTCCATAGGATACATTAAAGATTGGCTGGGTAGTCAACTTGAATGTAACCGATATAATCACAAATTGATCCTTACCGCGCCCTTTAAAAAAACTGTGTCGATAATCAAATTGACATTGCTCCTTATTGAACGATCTGATTTTTCCTGACTTGATTTCATAGGCTTCCAATGATTCAAATACATCTTTGAGCTCAACACCGTAGGCTCCTATATTTTGAATGGGTGCAGCTCCGACCGTCCCTGGGATCAATGATAAATTTTCAACACCCCCAAAATCATGATCTAAGCACCAGAGCACAAACTGATGCCAAGCCTCACCTGCACCGACTTTTACCCGTACTTCATGACCTTTCTGGTCCAATACCTCGATCCCTCTGATATTGATTTTAAGGATCGCCTTCCGCTGATTCTTTGTGAACAATATATTGGAGCCCCCTCCTAATACTAATTTGGGCAAGGCCCTAAATTCAGAGGATTGATAGGCCGCCCTTAATTGCTCATCACTTTCAATCTCAAGCAAAAACTGAGCCCTGGCATCAATACCAAAAGTATTGTAACTTTTTAATGAGATATTTTTCTTTACAAACATCTTTTATGCGAGATCTTCCTTTACCAAAATTTATATTATTTTCTTTCAAACAAAACTTTACCCCCCACGATGGTCATCGCAACCTGCGTTTTTAATATCTCATTTTCTTCTATGGCCATAATATCTTGATCTAAGATGGTGAAATCTGCTAATTTTCCCACTTCTATCGAACCCTTTATATCTTCTTCAAATGCTCCATAGGCCGCATCGATGGTATAAGATTTCAATGCCTGTCTTCTGGACATTTTTTGAGAAGGTTCATACCCCCCTTCTGGCGTCCCTTTCAATGTCATCCGAGATACGGCAGCATAAAAAGAAGCCAATGGATTGATGGGCTCCACTGGGGCATCAGATCCATTAACGATTGGGGTCCCTTGTTCCAGTAGTTTTTGCCAAACATAGGCACCCTCATCGATTCTCTCTTGACCCAAACGATCGATCGCCCAGGGTCGATCAGAGGCCATATGAATGCTTTGCATGGCGGGGATCACTCCAAGTTCCTTGAACCTGATCAAGTCTTGTGAACTAATGTGTTGGGCATGCTCAATCCTGTATCTACTGTTGACCTTTTTTTCGGGATAAATCTCAAAGGCTCGGGCATACATATCTAGAACCTCCCGATTTCCTCTGTCTCCGATAGCATGCGTACAGACTTGAAAACCCGCCTGAGTAGCTGCTAAAGTTAGTTTATCTAGTGCTTCCATATCACGAACATTGTGACCGAATTTACCCGGTGCGTCGCTGTATGCCTTGAGTAACCAAGCCCCTCTAGAGCCTAACGCGCCATCTGCATAGAGCTTCACAGATCTAATGGTGAGTCGATGTAAGGAATCCATAAAAATCCCCTTGGCAAAATAATCCGACAAAAGATCTTCATCATCTCCGCTCAACATGACATAGAGTCTGATCTTGAGCTCATCTCGACGTAACAGCTTATGATATAACTCCACCCCAGAAGCCCCCGATCCCGCTTCATGAAAACTGGTAATACCATTGGCTAAAATATGATCTATGGACTGCTTTAAAGAAGTTTCTAACCACTGCGCACTGGGCTTAGGTATGCGTGTGCGTGCATTGGTGTGTGCTGTTTCATTGAAAATTCCCGTCGGTTGTCCATCAAATCCTTTAAAAATCTCTCCCCCATCTGGATCAGCGGTCTGGCCGTCGACCCCTAAGATTTCCATTGCTTTTGCATTCGCTAATCCAAGATGACCGCTGGCATGTGTCAAATAGACCGGGTGATTGGGTACTAAATCGTTCAGTAAATCATTTGAAGGAAATCCTTTGAAGCTACGTTCAGCTTCATTGTTCCATTTGTCTTGGTGCCATCCTCGACCAATGATCCAATCGCCGTCGGGTAGAGTCTTGGCCTTTGCAGCTACGATGTTCGCTATTTCAGTGTAACTTGTGGTGCCCATTAAGTCTAAATTCATCAAATTAGCCCCTATCCCCATAATGTGAGCGTGACCTTCGATAAATCCAGGAAACATCGTTTTCCCTTTGAGGTCGATCCACTGAGTCTCTTCACCTGAGAATTTAATTACCTCCTTATAGCTACCCACTTTCCATATTTTACCTTCTTTAACTGCTACGGCCTCCACTTGGGCATCGTTTACATCCACAGAATAAATGGGTCCATTGTGTATCACCAAGTCGGCCTTTTCTTTTTCTTGACAACTCAATGAAAAAACCATTAGAATAAGGGAAATCAAATAAATGTTTTTCATGCTGTGGTTATAATTCATTCAAATTTAAGGCGTTTTATACAATCTATTAAGTTTTTTAATACCTTCTCATTATTTCTCCTAATAAGTTGAAACCAGAATACATTTTTTTTTAATTTAATCACTATATTTGCGCTCCATTCAGAAGAATGGGTATGGATCAATTGAACCATATATTTTCAACAAAAATTACATGTATCTCCCTTATCATGTAAGTGTATTTAAAAAGGGTTAATTATTATGCCAAAGAAAGAAGAGAAAGATCAAAAAGAGGTTGCTAAGACAGAAGAAAAAGTGGACACGGCCAAGAAAGTGAAAGCTGCGAAGGTAAAAGAAGAGAAAGTCGAAGCGAAAGCAGCACCTAAACCTAAAAAAGAAGCGACGGAAAAGAAACCTGACGCTTTAAAAGAGGAAAAGAAAAAAACTCCTACAAAAGCTAAAAAAGTGACTCCCAAAGAAGTGGAGAAAGTTGAAGCAGCACCTGAAGCACCTAAGCCAGTAGCAAAAGCACCCAAAGAGAAGTCAGTAGCAAAAGCACCCAAAGAGGAGCCTGTGGCAAAAGAGTCCAAAGAAGAGCCTGCAGAAAAAGCACCCAAAGCTGAAGAAAAAGAAGTTTTCGTTTCCGAAGAAGTAGCGGACCTAACGCCCGAGGCCAAGACAGAAAAAAAAGAAGTCAAAATCAAAAAACCTGCACCCGTTCAACAAACATGGGAGGAATTTGAGGATGAAAACAAATCTGAATATTCAGATAAAGAAAGAGCAGATCTCGAGTCATTGTACGGAGAAACTGTAAATACAATCACCGAAAAGCAAGTCATCGAAGGACACGTAGTCGCATTGACCAATCGTGAAGTTATCGTCAATATTGGTTTTAAATCTGATGGAATCGTATCAAGATCAGAATTTAGAGATGTTGACGAATTAAAGCCTGGCGATATTGTTGAAGTATATATCGAAGAACAAGAAAATGCTATTGGGCAACTGGTTCTCTCACGAAGAAAAGCAAAAATTGTCAAGGCTTGGGATAATATCCAAAAAGCACTTGATGAGGATATCGTCATCGACGGTATGGTCAAAAGACGTACCAAAGGAGGTCTTATTGTGGACGTTTACGGTGTAGAAGCCTTCCTTCCAGGGTCTCAAATTGATGTCAAGCCTATAAGGGATTTTGATGTTTTTGTAGGTAATAAAATGGAGGTCAAAGTCGTTAAAATTAATTATTCAAACGACAACGTAGTAGTCTCTCATAAAGTACTTATCGAAAAAGATCTTGAAAAGCAAAAAATTGAGATCCTAAGTAACCTTGAGAAAGGCCAAGTATTGGAAGGAGTCATCAAAAACATGACCAACTTCGGTGTTTTCATCGATCTTGGAGGTGTTGACGGATTATTGCACATCACAGACATCTCATGGGGAAGAATCAATCACCCTGAAGATGTATTGAAGTTAGATGAAAAAGTAAACATCGTTGTCCTTGATTTTGATGATGAGAAGAAGCGAATTTCACTTGGAATGAAGCAATTGACTCCTCATCCATGGGATTCATTGGCTGCCGACATCGAAATCGGATCTAAAATCAAAGGTAAGATTGTCAACGTTGCAGATTATGGTTCTTTTCTTGAAATCATACCTGGCGTAGAAGGATTAATTCACGTAAGTGAAATGTCTTGGTCTCAACACCTAAGAAATCCACAGGACTTCATGAAAATTGGAGACGAAAAGGATGCTGTTGTTTTGACCATTGATCGCAATGAGCGAAAAATGTCATTAGGCATCAAGCAGTTGTCTGAAGATCCATGGACAAAGCAAGATGCTTTGGTCAAATATGCGGTAGGAACCCAGCACAAAGGTATTGTGAGGAACTTAACCAACTTCGGACTATTTATAGAACTAGAGGAAGGCATTGATGGACTCGTTCACGTTTCTGATCTGAGTTGGACCAAAAAAGTAAAGCACCCTTCCGAATTTGTGAAAATAGGTGACGAACTTGAAGTGATTGTCATGGAGCTTGATACCACCAATAGAAAACTGGCATTGAGTCACAAGCATCTCGAAGATAATCCATGGGACAACTTTGAATCTGTATTTACGCGGGGTTCTATTCACAAATGTACTATTTTGAGTAAAGGTGAGCGAAATGCGATCCTAGAACTTCCTTACGGATTAGAAGGAACTTGTAATAGCAGAAACTTAACCAAAGAAGATGGTTCAGAAGGAGCTGAAGGAGAGACGTTAGATTTCCGAGTCATTGAATTTGCAAAAGATGATAAGAGAATTATGTTGACCCATACAGGTTCATGGAAAGAAGCAGATCATATTTCCAACGAAACGCCAAAGCCGAAAGCGCCAAAGGGAAAGAAAACGGATAAAAAGAAAGCTGATTCAAGTAATTCTACCCTTGGAGATATTGAAGCTTTGTCATCTTTGAAAGAAAAAATGGAAGATGGAGCAAAAGCTGAAATAAAGAAGGCTGTAGCTAAACGGGCGGCGAGCAAAAAAGAGAAACCTGAAGATGAGAAATCATAAGAAGGTCTGAATCATTTTGAATGACATTAGTGGGGAACTGCTGGTCATTCAAAATGATTAATTTAGTAACTAAGGTTCCGTGGCCGAGTGGCTAGGCAGAGGTCTGCAAAACCTTTTACGGCGGTTCGAATCCGTTCGGAACCTCAAAAAAACCCATCGTTAGATGGGTTTTTTTGTTTTAATCTCTAGTGTTATCGTCCACTTAAAAATATAAGCCCGCTAGGGGATTTACATGCAAATCATTATTTTCATCCCAGGCATCCCAGAACGCACAAATGACTTAGGTGTATCAATATGTATAGTATCCAAACCTTCGATGGGATGCAAGGCTTGTATCAGTAAAGAATAGTATCGTTATGGCCAGTAAATTTGAGATTTTTTCTGTGATCATTATCCTTAAAAAAAAGCTCCTTTTAATAATTTAAAAGGAGCTTTTTTTAAGCAATATATGAATAGGAAATTCAACCCGAGTTCAATTCATTTTTACTCAGTACGGTGATTTTCTCTTCAAATCAAATATTAAAATAGTGCATCAATTATTGGTATTGAGTTCTTCCAAAGAAGACATACTTTCTGGTGAGCTCATTTCTGGCTGAAAAGACATGCTGTGACTACTTCTTCCATACATTTCGAGTGACGTCTCAAAAGCCTGAATATCTTCTTCATAGGCATCCTCTCCAAACATTTCATTGTATTTTTCTACAACTTTCACCCATTCCTCGCTGTTGTCCGTAGCTTGTTCTGCATAATTTTTATGCCCAAAAACAACGTTGACTGTGTTTCCATTACAACCCGAACCACACCACCATACTTCCATAAATATATCTGCATCTGCATTTTGGAGGGCTTGGGCTACATTATTTCGGAATCTCCAGAATTCCTTCTGCATGGTTCCTTTGTAGTTGTAGGTTAAAACACGTCTCAAGGGCTTTGCAAATGGACTTACCGTAACGTGCGATGCATTTTTCACATAGCCCCAGCGTTGTGCATCAGAGGAAGTATGTAGGTCCCCAACCAGATCGTTCCAGTAGTCATTTCCCTTGGGATCATTACTATCAAAACCTGACAACTCCTCCTCATATCTCACTCGAAAGTATTCTCCCGAATGTGGGCCAGTATTCACTAAAAAGGTGAAGTAACGTATTTGTCCTTCCTTCGAATTGTAAATGCTCGTTTTCTTTTTAGCACCCTCTTTAAATTTGGTTTCCATACCCCTATCAACTTTGAGATATCTCATATTGATTAGCTGTGCATAGCCAGTCATCATTATGAAGCAGGTGATTAATGTAATTATTAACTTTTTCATGATTTTTTGATTGTTTAATTAATAATGATTAAACACAATACTATTAAAATTAAAATATAATGTGAAAATTTCGTTGATCTACTTCTCTCCTTCAAATGGATATAATCATTGAATAATATGGGAATTATATGTCAAAATTTTTAAAAAAACGATACGACGGTGCTATTAATTGTTCATCTTCATTTATTAGTCTTATTTTTGACTCCTTGTTATTAGTCGCATGAATAAAATCATTTTCTCTTTAGGATTGATCCTTTGTTTTCTCCAAGTCAAAAGTCAAAGCTTTTTGACTTGGAAGCTGAATGATCGCTATTTCAGTGTGGCTATAGGGTCTGGTCAAACCAAATACATCGGAGAACTCAATACTGAAAACAAGCGTCAAACTGACTTCTCTCATGGTACCTTGGCCATTGAAGCAAGATTATGGAGCCACCTCAGTGCTCGGATTTCTGCAGGGTTTTACCAATTGCGTGGGGATGATGAAAAAGCTCCCGACGGTAGTTTTGAAAAAGAGCGAAACCTCTCCTTCACTTCAAATAATTGGGAACTCAACCTGCAGGGTGTTTTTTTTATTCGACCTTATGCGGGTAATTATGATCAAAGATGGAAAATTGACCCCTATCTCAGTTTAGGTTTTGGAATGACCACTTTGGACCCATTTACCTATCTTCAGATCCAAGAAAATGGAGAAGAGATCAATCCTAAATTTTCCCTTAGGGATTATCAAACCGAAAACGTTGCTTATGATCCCTTTGCTTTCATTATCCCAGCCGGTGTAGGGGTTAAGATGAAAATTACGCCTTTCCTTAACTTTAACTTTGAACTTGCCTATCGATATACCTTCACAGATTATCTTGATGATGTTTCAGGGATCTTTCCTTCATTTACGGATGACAGTTCTATTCAAGCTAAGCTTTCAAATCGAAGAAGAGAACAATTCCTAGAAAATGAAGAAGCCTGGGAAAGCTTGGATGCAGGCTTCAATAGAGGAAATTCAAATAACAACGATCAATATCTGTTTTTTTCCTTCCAAATAGAAGCTTTTCTGCCCGTCGGTAAAGGAAAAATGTTTAAAAGATCTTAAGAAAGTACATCGCATTCCTTTTAAACTTGAAGGAAGTTAATTATCAAAAAAAAATAAGGCAGAATAAATAATAAAACATACATTTGAACCTAGACAATAATTTTCTGTGAAATTCATCGGTTTTTTTCTTTCCTTCTTTGTCACTGCCTCCTTAATCACCTTACTGAATATGCCTTTTGATAATATCCCTCCTATTGGGAAATTACTAAGTCCGCATCAAGGTTTTTGGCAAAATAGTGAAAAAGAGCCTATTAGTTTGGACCAATCGATTGAATTGATTGAGCTTAAAGAGGCCGTGACCGTCCAGTTTGATGAGTTGCTCATTCCCCACATCAACGCAAAAAATAATGAAGATTTGTACATGACCCAAGGTTATGTAACCGCTTACCATCGACTTTGGCAAATGGATTTTTATGCCCGCGTTGTGATGGGCAGGTTGTCAGAAGTGGTGGGTATAAAAGCACTTGGATACGACCGACTGCAAAGGCGATTGGGCCTCAAGGACATGACCTTAAAACTTCACGATGGGCTGATGAAAGATGCCTATTATGCTAGCATCATTTCAGCCTACACCAATGGAGTAAATGCCTATATAGCATCTTTGTCTCAGGGTGACTACCCTATTGAATTCAAACTACTCAATTACGAACCTGAAAAATGGACAACCGTAAAAACATGTATGGCTTATGCCCTATTGGCAAGTACACTTTCCAGGAGTGAAGCAGATATAGAGCATACCAACTTTCGAAAAATGTTTGGTGAGGACCTTTTTAATGTTTTGTTCCCTGAACCTGACGGAACGTTATCCCCCGTAATACCGAGAGATACTCCTTTTGATTTCGAACCCGTGAGCGAACCACAAAAACCTGAAAAATTCGAAGTGCAGCATCTCGTCAATGAATCTATTAGCAAACAAAATCCCTTAAACGGAAGTAATAACTTTGCCATAGACAGTACTAAAAGTAAATCAGGCCATGCGATATTGGCCAATGAACCGGACCTTGAGCTTACGGCTCCCTCGATTTGGTATGCCAGCCATTTGACCAGTCCTGATATCAATGTCATGGGGGTAACCGTGCCGGGTACACCGGTCATATTGATTGGTTTTAATGACTCTATTTCATGGGGCGTAACCAACTCTCCACGGGATCAAGTAGATTGGTTTTCAGTGACCTTCAAAGATGCCTCACGCAAAGAATATTTGTACAACAACCAATGGTTCAAAACAGAACAAATTCTCGAGGAAATTGTAATTAAAAATGCGGACAACTTTATCGATACCATCATTAGGGTGCATCATGGACCTATTGTGTATGATCGAGATTATTTGAGCAATCATGCAAAAGTAAATTTAGCCATGCGCTGGATCGCCCATGACGAATCTACCACATTTAAAGCCCTATTTCACTTTAATAAAGCAAATAATTACGATGAATTTGTCGAGGGACTCCGTTTCTTCTCAGGCCCTCCTCAAAATATAATATACAGTGATGTAAAAGGCAATATAGCCCTTAATCTACCCGGTAAGTTTCCCATCAAATTTCCCAGTCAAGGAAAGTTTATTTTAGATGGATCCGATCCGGATTCAGAATGGAAAGAATATATCCCCTTTGAGCATAGACTCGAAAGATATAATCATCCTCAAGGATTTTTGAGCTCAGCCAATCAATTCCCCGTAGATCGCACTAACTATCCTTATTATGTTTATTCACATCGATTTGAACATTATAGGAATAGAAGGGTGAATGACCGACTCATAACCATGCAAAATATTGAACCTGAGGACTTAATGAGTTTACAAAATGATAACTTCAATTACATCGCTTCTGAGATTTTACCTTATCTGTTGTCAAAATTAGATACCCTATCACTCAATGAGGATCAAAACAAATTCTTTGATGAGTTACAAAACTGGGATTATTTTAATCATCCAAATTTAAAGGCGCCTACCCATTTTGAATTATGGTCAGATATCTTGTGGGATGAATTATGGGATGAATTTGATACGATGTCATTTGCTGTCAATAAACCCGATATCTACACCACCTCTCAGTTAATTATTTCAGACAGTCTCGTTAGATTTTCGGATCGCCTGAGTACGCCTGAAAAAGAAACCGCTACCGATTTAATCAATTATGCTTTTAACACCGCAGTAGATTCTCTTAATCAGTGGTTAAGCATTAATGGCAAAAATCATTCTTGGAATGAGTTTAAGGGGACTGAGGTCAATCATCTGATCAGTAGCTTCACCTCATTTAACTCAAAAAACATTTCTATTGGAGGCAACCATAATATTGTAAATGCCGCAAGTAAGCATCATGGCCCCTCTTGGCGTATGGTCGTTGAAATGGATCCTCAAGGCATCAATGCTTACGGGGTTTATCCAGGTAGCCAAACGGGTAATCCAGGCAATCCGATGTATGGACATATGATCACACCCTGGGCTGAAGGGAAATACTATAATTTGAAATTTGGTCAAAATAAACTGTTAGCAGCGGATATTCTTTATGAAATCCAATTAACACCCGAAAAATGAAATTTATCATCAAAATTTTTCTGATGGGTATCTCATCCTATCTACTGCCCTTTTATTTCCCTTGGTGGAGCATTGCCATGGGCGCTGGGCTCATCAGTTTAGTGATACGAGGAAGTAATTTTAATAGTTTCAATGCGGGGTTCATTGGAGGGGGCCTCGTATGGTTCTATCTCTCCTTTACCATAGATAATACTACCAACTCCATTCTATCAGAAAAAATCGCACTGCTCATGAACTTGACGGACTCTATTTGGTTGATTTATGCCAGTACGCTTATTGGAGGCCTAATGGCTGGATTTGGTTCCTTAACTGGAGGTTTCATGCGATCTATTCTTACTCCAGAGAAGATGTCAAGAAACGAGTATATTTCTTAATCTTAGGCTGATCATTGTAAATATTCTGGCTGAATTAGCTGTTATTTGATTGGTTTAATCCATTTCATACAGTACGTATCATTTAGCTTAATTCTAATTCAATCCGAACCATCAGTTAAGTTTAAGAGTAATATTAAATTGAATACTACTCAAAAATGACGCATAACCAATAACTAGTTTATTTTTTAATAAATTCCGTTATTATAGATTCCATATAGTAATTATTTAACTACCTTTGCACCCGCTTAAAACAAGTTTAAGCGTGCTATATTCGGGGTGTAGCACAGTCCGGTAGTGTACCTGGTTTGGGACCAGGGGGTCGTAGGTTCGAATCCTGCCACCCCGACAGAAGCAGAGTAAAATCGTATAAAGCCTTCCATTTTAAACCAATGGAGGGCTTTTTTTATATTCATAATTTTTTTGAAACATCCGACTCTAGTAAGTTCTTCGGTCAATAATTCTATTGACCATTTCATCTCTTAAACAATATTAGGGTCTCCTATCATTCGATCTATTTGAATCAACAGCATCTAACATACAACCATAAGCCGTATGAGAACAAGAACATCAATTGAAGAGTAAGGAAAATAAGGTTTATTTGCTTTTTTAGCTTAAAATCATTTATCTATTCTTCTATTTAAAAGAACCTTCATCGATGAACACCTGCTATCTTAAAGATTACTCAAAGAAACTATAAAGCAAAAGTTAGCGCATAACTATTAGAACATTCCATAAAAGAATTGTATTGATTCTTAACAAGTGAAAGTGAAAATATGACACATCCTTTATTGAACCTCTCCTTGTCTTTTTATAGCTTCCAAAAAATAATAATCTGAATATCCTATAGGGACATCAAGTTCCATTTGCTTTGACCAATCTCCTGTACTGTGATCTAATATAAAAGGCGCGGCCACTTGGTGGTTAAGCACATATTTTTCGCTTAAAAGAGTGGTCATGATGTCATTGGCAAATGATAGGTATTCCTCATTTTCAGTATATGCATATAATTCAAAACAAGCCGACGCAGTGATCGCCGCTGCAGAAGCATCTCGTGGTGCATTCGGTATCCGAGGATCTCTCATATCCCAAAAGGGAATATCATCCTCAGGCCACGAAGGTTGTTTTTTAATGAAATCAATCATACTGACTGCTTGATTCAGGAATTTTTCATTTTGGGTATAACGATAAGTCATTACGAAACCATAGAACCCCCAGGCCTGTCCTCTAGACCATACTGATGAGTCATTGATACCCTGATGCGTGACCTGTTGCAACACCTCACCAGTCATTTTATCATAGTCTACCACATGATAGCTGCTAAAATCATCCCTGAAGTGATTTTTCATAGTAGTATGGGCGTGGGTTTCAGCTATCTGATGATAAGTGCTATCTCCAGTCAATTTAGTAGCTTCAAAAAGTAATTCTAAATTCATCATGTTATCAATGATGACCGGAAACTGCCATTCTCCAAAATCCCAAGATCTAATACTGCCTACCTTAGGATCGAATCTCTTACTTAATGTTTCGGCACTGGTCAACAGGATGTCTTTGTATTCGGGTGCTCCTGTAATTTTGAATAATTCACCATAGCTACAGTGTATCTTGAAACCCATGTCATGAGTCTTTCCATCAAACTTTTCCTTTTCCATAAAGGCAACCCATTCCTTCCCTTTTTCCAAGAATACCAATTGCTCTGTAATCTGATAAAGTTTAAAGAATACTCCTGGAAAGAAGCCTGAGGTCCAATCTTGCGAAGAAACACCACGTACTGATCCATCTTTATTCATACTCCGTGGAAAATTGAGTGAATCCAGTTTATAATCTAGCATGAAGGAAAGTCTCTTTGAGATCAATGGATTCAGATCCGCATGATTTAGTATGGAATCACCTACTTCCTTTGTTCCTTTCTTAGTGTCTGAACATGACGCAATCAGAATAAACAATAAGCATATTGAATACTTATACATTATTTTTATTTTTAAGATTAATTTTAAATTTAGATTATTTATTCACCTTAATCAATAGCATACAACTTTTATCATGATCCTTAATCTAGAAACAATTTTGATATTTCTCCGTTTTGGATTCAATTCTACTTTATAGCCAACTCCAATCCTTACTTATCCCTATGGAATTTCCCGCTTCCTTAGGTTTTCTCTGATATAGGAATAAAGAATTCATTACCATCAAATCCAAATAAGGAGCCCTACGTGCAAAAGGATTCTTTTCCATTCATCTTTTACTACTCACATTCTGATGTCTCAGAGTGAGCGCATTGTTAATAACAATCCTAATCATCCTCTAACACATGTTTGCCCTTCATTAAAAATTTCAGATCAAAAATAAAATCCTATCAATAGCTGAAAATCATTCTCGGCCAGGCCCACTGTTAAAAAAAAAATATACATCCATTAAGCTATTTTACTACCTTTTTATCATTAACTTTCATATGATAAATTATAGTCAATTTCTTTGACGTCAAAAAATCATGAAACTCGTCACACGCTCCTCTTTAATCTTCTTCTGCTTCTCTTTTATAGTCCCACAAGTAAAACTATCTGCACAGACCCAACGGAAAATAGAATTTCCTGATCTGCCTGATTATCAAACCCTTATTTCGGATTTACATCAGCATACCGTATTTTCTGATGGCAGTGTATGGCCAGATATTAGGGTAAAAGAAGCCCTCTTTGATGGTGTCGATGTTATCGCGCTTACCGAACATCTCGAATACCAACCCCACCAGAAGGATTTACCCCACAAGGATCGAAATCGTTCTTACGAATTAGCAAAAGAATATGCCAAGAATCATGACCTCATTGTCATTCATGGGGCAGAAATAACTCGTGATCTACCCCCTGGCCACAGCAATGCCTTATTTATCCAAGATGCCAATCAGATGGTTCATGATGATTATATGGACGCTTTTCGAGAGGCCAAAAAACAAGGTGCTTTCATCTTTTGGAACCATCCTAATTGGGTAGGTCAGAATACACAGGGCATTACCGAGTTATCACCCATCCATGAAGCATTAATTAAAGAAGGGTTACTTCATGGGGTTGAGGTAACTAACGAAAATACCTTCGCCGATCAAGCACTAACCATAGCCAATGAACATGAATTAACCATTTTAGGGACCTCAGATATTCATGAATTGATTGATTGGCTATTTGATATTCCAGGGGGAGGCCATAGACCCGTAACCTTAGTTTTCGCAAAAGAACGTTCAGAGTTGGGTGTCAAAGAAGCCTTGTTTGAGGGCAGGACGGTCGCCTGGTATCAGAATAGTCTCATTGGTCAAGAAAAATACCTCATTCCTTTAATTGAGTCTTCTTTAGTTGTAGATACCGCTTATTATCAAATGTATGGAAATAAGGAAACTCAAATTGCTAATGTCGTCATTTTCAATCATTCAGACGCGACCTATTTACTCAATAATGAATCTGATTTTTCTTTTTATCATGCAACGGATGTAATCCAATTAAATCCCCAAACCAGCACCACCTTGTCGGTCAAAACAATTAAATCATTAAGCTCATTTGAGTTGAATTTTGAAGTTTTAAATGCCATTTATGCCAAAAAGATGCACCCTAAAATCAGGCTTGAAATTAATATTAAACCTTAATCTGAACCAACTTTAAAAAAACCATCGCCGTTAATGTAAAAGAACATTTTTTTTGTGCAATCCATAATAGTTTTGCGCTCAATGAAAAAAATCACGCTTCAGCTCTTTCTCAGCTTATTTATAGTCCAATCGATTAGTTCCCAAAATTTCGCTTCCCAAACAAGTACGCTCAACATTAAAAAAACCTCAGAAAAAATAATTTTGGATGGAATACTCGATGAAATGGCATGGAAGCAAAGTGATTCCGCCTATAATTTCACACAAAATTTTCCTTCAGATACCTCTTTAGCCATTGCTCAAACGGTAGTGTATATCCGCTATGATGACCAGAACATCTATGTAGGCGCCAAATTGTACAATGCACCAGGGCCCAGGAAATATGTGACTACTTCCTTAAGAAGGGATTTTCGCGGTGAGGGAAATGATAGTTTTTCTGTAATATTTGATCCTTTTCAAGACAAAACCAATGGCACCATATTTGGCATGAATCCTTTCGGGGTCAGAAGGGAAGGTTTCATCTCAAATGGAGGTTCAGGGAGAGATGCTTATAGTTTTGATTGGGATAATAAGTGGGATGGCGCTTCAAAAGTTTATGATGGTTACTGGACAGTCGAAATGGCTATTCCTTTCAATACGTTACGTTACAATGAAAATCAAAAGGAATGGAATATCAATTTTTATAGGATAGATAGCAAAACTACTGAGAAGTCCTCCTGGTCATATATACCGAGAAATTTATCCATAGGGAATATGGCTAGTAATCAAAAACTTATTTGGGATGTCCCCACCAAAAAAACGGGTGCCAATATATCTATCATTCCATTTATCACCTCAGGGATCAATAAAGATTATCTCAATAATAAAAAGGTGGACTATCCCAGAGACATTGGATTCGATATGAAATATGGCATCAGTTCAGGCTTAAATCTAGACCTCACTGTAAATCCAGACTTTTCTCAAGTTGAAGTGGATGAACAAGTGACCAACTTAGATCGATTTGAAATCTTCTTCCCTGAAAAAAGACAATTTTTTTTGGAGAATGCCGACCTTTTTGCCAATAATGGTAACCGAAATACCCGTCCTTTCTTTTCAAGAAGGATTGGCATCGCCACAGATACAGCTACTGGACTTGCCATACAAAACCCCATTCCTTATGGACTCAGGTTGAGTGGGAAGGTTTCTCAAAACACCCGTGTCGGTTTATTGAATATGCAGGGGGCAAGTGATGCCTCTATTCAGCAGCCGAGCATCAATTATACTGTAGCCACGGTACAACAAAAAGTACTCACGCGATCTAACCTAGACTTTATTTTTGTCAATAAGCAACCATTCAAACTCAACCTTGGTGATAGCAGTTATAAAGTAGCCTCCAATCAAACCGTAGGACTTGACTTTAATTTGCTTTCCTCAGACAATAAATGGAGCGGTAATCTTTTTTCTCATCACTCCTTTGATCAAGTTCAAGTTGATAAAGCCTATGCCATGGGGACTTACTTATCCTATAATACACTCAACTGGACATGGTATGTTTTCTCTCAGCAAATAGGTGCTGGCTATAATCCAGAAGTAGGCTATGTCAAACGAACAGATATACGACAGTTATCCAGTACGATCCGATACAGTTATTTTCCAAAATCAAGTAAAGTTCAAAGTCACGGTCCAGGTGTCGATTTTGATGTTTTGGGAAGACAAGCTGTAGGCCTGTTGGATTGGGATATGAATCTCCTTTATCGCGTCAAATTTAATAATACCTCATCATTAGACTTTAGATTAAGAAGACAATTTACCCAACTCACCTCTGATTTTGATCCTAGCGGCAGTGATGGACAAGAACTCCTAGAAAATGAATCCTATTATTACAACTTCATCATAGGCTCTTGGACCTCCAATGAACGAAAGAAAATTAACATCAAATTAAGAACCAATTCTGGTCAATATTTCAATGGCCATAGACTCAACTTCAGCGGTACCCTAGGATATAGATATCAGCCTTTTGGAACGACCTCCATAGACATCACTTATAATCGCATTAAGCTACCGAGTCCATACAACTCCAGTCAGCTCTATCTTATCGGTCCTAAATTTGATTTCACATTCACTAAAAAATTATTTTGGACTACCTATGTGCAATACAACAGTCAGATTGAAAACTTAAACATCAATTCGAGACTTCAATGGAGGTTCAAACCTGTATCAGATATCTACTTGGTTTATACCGATAATTATTTTGCTTATAACCAGATCGATGGCTTTTTTCAAATTGGGGCGGTTAAATATCGAGCCATTTCTTTTAAAATAACTTATTGGTTGAATCTATAAAAAGGTAATTCCATCATCCTCAATTGACCTGAGTCATAAGGCTTTATAAGACTTTAAATAAGGAGGCCGCTAAAACAGCGCCTATAAAGGGTCCCAAAACGGGAATCCAAGCATATTTCCAATCACTGTTCTTATCTATCATCAGTGCATGAAAAATCCGAGGTCCCAAATCTCGAGCAGGGTTGATGGCATAACCCGTAGAACCTCCCAAAGACAATCCTATAACAGTCACCAGCAATCCAACGGGCAAGGCATTTAGAGAACCTATACCCTCTCCATCGATGAGATAAAAAACTCCAAAAACCAACATACCTGTACCTAAGATCTCAGATAATAAATTATTGAAATTATTTTTAATAGCCGGTGCGGTAGCAAATACACCTAGTTTGGTACTAGAGTCAATGGTCGCTTTAAAATGATCTTTGTATTGAATAAAAACCAAAAAGGCACCCATTATAGCCCCTAACGTTTGAGCTAAAATATATCCTGGGACCGAGCTCCAGCTGAATTTCCCTGCGACGGCTAAACCCACAGATACTGCTGGATTTAAATGACCCCCACTAAATGGCCCAGCAATGACAACACCTATAAACACAGCCAATCCCCATGCCAAGGAGATCACAAGCCATCCACTTTCATTACCAAAGGTCTTTTTAAGGGATACATTGGCATTGACACCATTTCCCAAATAGATTAAAACGGTAGTTCCTATAAATTCTGCTAAATAAGGACTCATTTAATATTCATTTAACTCTAAAAATGATTAAAAATTTCTTAATTTCAAGTTTAAACTTTTTTTTGAACTTTTCCCTAACAAAAGCATATATGTCCAAATATATTTTAACTATTGACGCAGGTACTACCAGTGAAAGAGCTATTATTTTTGATAAATCTGGACAAATAGTGGGTGTCAGTCAAAAAGAATTTCAGCAATTTTTTCCAAAGCCAGGATGGGTGGAGCATGATGCTGAAGAAATTTGGACTACCCAAAAAAATACCATAATTAATGTATTAAAAAAGCATGAAATTAAGGCCTCAGATATCGAAGCCATAGGGATCACCAACCAAAGGGAAACGACTATTGTTTGGAATAAAAAAACTGGAAAACCTATTCACAAAGCCCTCGTTTGGCAAGACCGAAGAACTGCAGATTACTGCGAAACCTTAAAATTAAAAGGCCTAGAATCCTTAATTCAACAAAAAACAGGTTTATTTATCGATGCTTATTTTTCAGCTTCCAAAATAAAATGGCTTTTGGATCACGTAGAGGGGGCTCGGGCTCTTGCTGAAGCTGGCGATTTAGCTTTTGGTACCGTAGACAGCTGGCTGCTCTGGAATTTAACCTATGGTGAAGTTCACGCTACTGATGTAAGCAATGCCAGTCGCACCATGCTTTACAATATTCATGATATGCAATGGGATGAGGAGTTATTGGCCCTTTTTGAGATTCCGAAAATTATGCTTCCGCAAGTCAAACCGAGTAGCCATAATTATGGATCCTCTCATGAGGATCATTTTGGCCATCCCATAACAATAAGTGGTATTGCAGGCGATCAGCAATCTGCTTTGTTTGGTCAAATGTGTATTGAATCAGGTATGGCCAAAAGTACTTACGGAACGGGTTGTTTTCTTATCATGAATACGGGTCCCCGCATCATTTCCTCAAAAAACAAATTATTAAGCACCGTAGCTTGGCAAATTGGGGATGAGGTCACTTATGCTCTTGAGGGTAGTATATTCATCGGTGGTGCCCTCGTCCAATGGCTGAGAGACAATCTAAAAATTATTGAATCTGCAAGTGAAATTGAAGTATTGGCCGAAACCGTAACCGACTCAGGAGGTGTGGTTTTCGTTCCTGGTTTTGTGGGATTAGGTGCTCCGCATTGGGATCCTTACGGTACGGGAATTATGCTAGGCATTACTCGGGGTACTTCACAAGGCCATATTGCAAGGGCAGCACTGGAAGCCATCGCCCTCCAAAACTTAGACATTTTGGATACTATGGAAAAGGATTCGGGTATTAAAACTAAAGAATTAAGAGTGGATGGAGGTGCTGCGGCCAATAACTTACTCCTACAAATTCAAGCCAATGTAGCCAACATAGACATCATCAGACCCAAAATTACCGAGACTACCGCCCAAGGCGCAGCATTTTTCGCTGGTTTGGCGACAGGCTACTGGAAGGACCTCGAAGAAATTAAAAAGATTTGGGAGCCAGAGAAAATTTTCAGCCCTCAATCTGATCCCAACGCTACTAAAATGCGTAAAAATTGGAAGAAAGCCATTGACCGAAGTAAGAACTGGATTTCAGAATGAATCGCGATACCATGCTTCAAAAACTCCAAAGTCATGAGGGTATCTGGGATGTTTTAGTCATCGGTGGCGGCGCCACTGGATTGGGTATTGCCGTAGATGCGGCAGCTCGGGGTTATAAAACCTTACTGCTCGAGCAACATGATTTTGCAAAAGGAACATCAAGTCGATCCACAAAACTGGTCCATGGAGGGGTACGATATCTTCAACAAGGCGACATCTCCTTGGTGTTAGAAGCCTTGAAAGAACGAGGGTTAATGATTAAAAATGCCCCCCATCTCGTTTCAAATCAGGCTTTTGTTATTCCCAACTACAGTTGGTGGGATGGTCCTTTTTATCAATTAGGCCTTAAGATATACGATTTTATGTCGGGTGACCTGGGTATTGGTTCTTCAAAAAGACTTTCTATTGAGGAAACCGTCCGCCATATTCCTACCATTGATCAAAAGGAATTGGCCGGGGGTGTCGTTTATTTTGACGGTCAGTTCGATGATGCACGTATGGCCATCAGCTTGGCCAAAACCGCTGCTCAATTTGATGGGGTCCTTCTCAACTATATGAAAGTTGAGAAAATCATAAAAAATGAGGAGGGCATCGTTCAAGGTGTTATTGCCTTAGATCTCGAAACACATAAGAAACATCATATTCAATCTAAGGTGGTGATCAACGCAACCGGTGTTTTTGCCGATGCCGTGATAAAAATGGATGATCCTAGTGCCAAAGAAATGATTCAGCCCAGTCAAGGGACACATATTGTCCTTGACCCTTCATTTCTTCCTGATAAATATGCCATCATGGTGCCGCATACAAAAGACGGCAGGGTTTTGTTTGCCGTACCTTGGCTAAATAAGGTGATTGTGGGCACTACTGACACCATTGTGGAGAAACCCCTGCTTGAACCCCACTTTCAATTAGATGAGGTAGAATTCATTTTAGAAACAGCCAGTCAATATTTAACTAAAAAACCTACAAAAAAAGATATTTTAAGTATCTTCTCAGGTTTAAGGCCTTTGGCAAAACCTGAAGGCAACAAACAAACAACCAAAGAAATTTCACGTCATCATAAAGTCATGATTTCCACCAGTGGGTTGATCACAGTCATTGGTGGCAAGTGGACCACTTATAGAAAGATGGCAGAAGATACCGTTGACCAAGCCATGCTTATAGGTCAACTAAAAGCGAGTCCATGCACTACGCACAATCTACCCATTTTTGGATATGATAAAAGTCTCAACCTCACGGAAGATCCGCTAGCGGTTTACGGTATTGAGAAGCAAGCCTTACTTGATCTTGAAGATGAAATTCCAGTTTATGGGGAACTCATAAGCGAAAGCTTGCCTCTAAAGGCCTCACAGGTTATCTGGGCGGTCCGCCATGAAATGGCCAGAACTTTGGAAGATATGCTCGCCCGAAGGGTCAGGGGCCTCTTTCTTGATGTTAATGAATCTTTAAGGATTGCACCACAAGTAGCTCAAATCATGGCCAGCGAACTCAATGAATCCCCTGATTGGATTATTAATCAATTGACCGAATTTAAGGCTATAGCCAGACATTACCAGTTGATTGAACATTAAATATATAGCTATGACTGGCTGGTATTTGAAGTCAATATCTTTAACTTTACGACCATATTTAAACATAATAAACATGAAAAATATTTTAGTCTTCATCTTTATAGCGGTAGCTACCTCCCTTCAACCCATCAAAGCCCAAGAATTTAAAGGTATAGACAAGAGCCCTATGGATATGGCGTATTTGCCTGATAACTTTGCTCATGATCACTCGCCCGGAGAAAAAGCGATAGCACGTATTACCTATGGCAGACCTCAAAAAAACAATAGGCCTGTTTTTGGTAAGATGGTTCCTTACGGAAAAATTTGGAGAACCGGTGCCAATGAAGCTACTGAATTCATTGCTTACCAGCCACTTACATTTGGCTCAAAAACATTACCCGCTGGTACTTACACTTTGTTTACCATTCCAGAAAAAGATGAATGGACCCTCATTTTCAATACGGATGTTGATATCTGGGGCGCCTATCGATACGATAGTAAAAAAGATGTACTCAGACTTAACGTGAAGGTAAAGTCCACGAATGAGGTTGTTGAGGCCTTTGCCATCAAGTTTGAAACTCTCAATGAAAATCAGGCCACATTGAAACTTGCTTGGGATCAGACTAAAATCGAAGTCCCTTTCAGTTATTGAAGTAGCCTATTTCTCAAATTTTTCTTAATCTAATGTGTTGCTATCTGTTTATATTGTGACGCAGAGGCCCCTATTTTTAATTCCCAAAATATCTCCCAAAAAAACTATAATCAATATTCTAGATAGGACATTCAAAAATTGCTAAAAAAATAAGCAAAACAGAATTATTATTTAAAGCCTTTCATGAGCCTCTATAAATATTTCATGAAATTATGGACCGTTCCAGGACATGCTCTTTTCAAAATTCAATCATAATTTTATCAAAAACAGAGCCGATTCCTGTTTTTTTTAATGAACAATCGTTTTTTAAAAAAATTGAATTTATATGGTCCAAGTAATGTTTTAGAAAAGTTAATATTTACTTTTGCACACCTTAGCATGATCAAAATACTCTCTGAACGATTCAATAAATTATTGGCACCTGAACTGTTGCGGAAACAAGACTTGTATCCTTTTTTTCGTGTGATTGAATCCGAGCAAAGCACAGAAGTAGTCATTAATAGTAAAAAAGTTTTAATGTTTGGATCCAATAGTTATTTGGGTCTTACGACACATCCTAAGGTGAAAATGGCTAGTGAGAATGCCATAAAAAAATATGGGAGCAGTGTGGCTGGCTCACGATTTCTAAACGGAACAACCGACCTACATATAGAATTAGAACACCGACTGGCACGTTTTTTAAATAAAGAAGCTGTACTTTTATTCACTACTGGATTTCAGGTCAACTTAGGGGTTATTCCTACGATTACCCGGCCCAATGACATAATTATTTTAGATCGTCTCAACCATGCTTCAATCTTTGAGGGTGCACGGCTTTCTAGGGCTCCTTATGTCTTGTACAAGCACAATGATATGGTTTCCTTAGAACAAAAACTACGACTTTCTAGAGATGCTGAGATGAAATTGATAGTAGTAGATGGTGTCTTTAGTATGGAAGGTGATTTAGCTGATCTCAAAGGAATCACCCAACTCGCAAAACAATACAATGCGGTGGTCATGTCAGATTGTGCCCATGCCATAGGAGTGATTGGAGAACACGGTGCAGGAGCTGCTTCTCATTTTGATGTTGAAGATCAAGTGGATCTCATTGGTGGGACATTCAGTAAATCATTGGCTTCAATTGGTGGATTTATAGCTAGCGACGCCTCTACTGTTGAGTATATTAAACACAACTCACGTTCATTGATTTTCAGTGCCAGTCCCACGCCTGCTGCGGTAGCAGCGGCACTTGCGTCTTTAGATATTATTGAATCTGATGATTCATTAAGACTCCAACTTCTTAACAATACTCAATATGCGATTGCTGCATTTAAGTCATTAGGATTCAATACTGGAAAAACTGAGACACCAATCATCCCCTTATACATCGGAGATGATAAAAAAACTTATGAGCTCACCAATTTGCTATTGAGTAAAGGTGTTTTTGTTAACCCCGTTGTGGCACCAGCAGTCTCCCCTGAGAACTCCATGATTAGGTTCTCTTTAATGGCTACACATACCCGTGAGCAAATAGATAAAGCTATTGATACCATCTATCAATGTGCAAAAAAATTAGAGGTTCCTTTGTCTATTGAAGCCCATAAATAATGATTGCTTTTTTTATTCTATAGCCTCATCTTTTTAGTTAAATAGTATCCCTTTTCTATAAAATTAAAATACTTGGAGGTATCAAATCCTATAAAGATAATGTTTCATGCTCCTACCCCTATCTCGTATCTATACTCAATAAAAAAAGTCCTGAACAAGGAACGAAAAAAGTACAATTATTGAAAATTCGATTAGCTTTAAGCAATATATATTCTCGCTTTTAGAAATAAGAACCGAGACAGTGTATAAAAAATGAATGAGAGGGAAATACTGGCTATTAGGTAGAATGAAAAATTTACTTGATTACAGAAGCCTGAGCTTTAGCATGAAATCAACGAACTCATTTATATAAAAAAAAGGTCGCATGATCATTTATAAAGAAAAGCATTTTACATGAGTCTAGTATTAGTAGAAGTAAAAGACCGACCCACACTTCTGAAATTCATTAAATTCCCTTTCAATTTATACAAAAATTGCCCCTCCTACGTCCCCCCACTTATTAGTTTTGAACTCAGCTCCCTGACTGCAAAAAATCCAGTATTTGAAATCAGTCAGGTGAAATTATTGTTAGCCTTAGAAAAAGGTGTGATTGTAGGTAGAATTGCAGGAATCATATTAGATGCTGAAAAAGAAGATAAAAACCTCGTTCGATTTGGCTGGATTGATTTCATTGATGACAAAAAAGTATCTACTGCCCTGATCCAAGGTATCATTGATTGGGCCAAATCATTTGGTATTACTGGTATTCATGGACCCTTGGGGTTTACGGACTTTGACTTTGAAGGTACTTTAATCGATGGTTTTGATGAATTGGCTACGCAAGCAACTATTTATAATTTCCCTTATTACGCTTCGCATTTTGAAAGCCTTGGGTTTTCAAAAGCTTGTGACTGGCTAGAAGGTCGTGGCGTAGTACCCAAAGAATTACCCAAAAGAATGATGAGAGGGGCCTCTTTGATCAAAACCAGATTCAAACTTGAGGCAAAGAAAATTAAAAGTAAATCTCAATTAAAACCCTATTCAAAAGCTATCTTTCAAACTTTAAATAGTTCTTTTACCAACCTCTATGGGTTTTATCCTTTGAACGACAAACAAATTGAATATTACGTCGATGCCTACTTGGGGTTCGTTAGAAAAGAATTTGTAACCATCATCGTCAATGAAAAAGATGACGTTGTCGCTTGCGCGATTACCTTGCCTTCTCTCTCAAAAGCACTTCAAAAAGCCAAAGGAAAGCTTTATCCTTTTGGCTTTATCCATTTACTTCAAGCTTTTCAGAAGAACGAAACTTTGGACATGCTGCTTATCGGTGTAAATCCTGAATATCAAAAGTTAGGGGCTAGTCAGTTAATATTCGTTGAACTTTTATCTAATTTTATTGAAAATAAAGTGCGCATGGTAAATACAGCGATTATGCTTGAGGATAATCATAACGTCATTAATCTTTGGAATGAGTTTAGAGGAAACGTAACTACTGTTATCCGTAGAAGATGTTTTATTAAATCTATATAATATGAAAAAATGGGCTTTAATTATTGGAGGGTCAAGTGGTATGGGCCTGGCCACATCCCAGAAATTAAGTAAACATGGTTTTAATCTGATCATCATCCATCGAGACAGACGGTCTTTGATACCTGCCTTCAATGAACATCTTGATGAAATAAAAAAAACAGGGCAAAAAGTAATCAGTTTTAATGTAGATGGCACCAATAAAGAAAGGATCAATGAAACCCTTGCTTTGATTACTGCTCAGGTCCCAAACCTTTCCTTTGATCTGGTTTTGCATGCCATTTCAAGAGGCAATCTAAAGCCTTTTGTATCAAAAGAGGATCAACCCACCCTCACAGCACAAGATATAGCACTTACTATAGATGCCATGGCGACAAACGTTTTAACGTGGGTTCAAACCTTAAAAGATCATTCACTCTTGAAGTCCGGTAGCAGGCTTGTCACCCTAACCTCTGCAGGTAGTGCCCGTTACTGGAAAGGTTATGGCGCCGTAGCTATGGCAAAATCATCCTTAGAAATACTCTCTAAATACTTAGCGGTAGAACTTGCTCCCTTTGGCGTACGGGTCAATTGCATCAATGCCGGAATTACGGATACCCCTTCATTGCGATTCATCCCTAATTATGAAGAACTCATTGAGGAAGCTTCAAAAAGAAACCCACTGGGTCGCATGACACTACCCGAAGATATTGCCAACGCCATTTATCTATTGACCCTACCTGAATCAAACTGGATTAATGGTAATGTAATGTTTGTCGATGGTGGAGAACATTTAATGGGATGAGACAATCACTAAAAGAAATTATCGAAGCACTGCCCTACCAGCCCCCATTTTTATTTGTGGATGCGTTAGAAGAAATTACTGAAAATGGGTCCAAAGGTTATTATCAACTTAAAAAAGATGAATATTTCTATCAAGGTCATTTTCCTAATAATCCCATAACACCCGGAGTCATCTTAATTGAAATCATGGCTCAAATTGGATTGGTTTGTTATGGAATTTATCTTGCCAAAGAAAAATTAAAGGATCAAGAAGCGCTGCTTGTACCCATATTCACCTCTGCTGCTGTTGATTTTTTAGGTCCCGTATATCCTGAAGATCAGCTGGAGGTAACTTCCGAAAAAATATATTATCGATTCAATAAATTAAAATGTTTAGTAACCTGTAAAAATATTCTGACGAATCAATTAATTTGCAAAGGTGTATTTTCAGGTATGATTGTAAATAAAGATAAAATTGATCAATAATAGAGTTGTCATTACAGGTATTGGTGTCGTGGCGCCCAACGCATTAGGCGCAGCAGATTTTGAAGTAGCATTAAAAGAAGGTCGCTCAGGTATCCGTTTTTTTGAAGAATCTCAGTCATTAAATTTCAGATGTCAAATTGCCGCTAGACCATTGATCACTGATGCGTATAAAGCGCGCTATTTTGATGATTATTATCAAAATAAATTAGAGAATAAGGCCATTATCTATGCCTGCCTAGCAGGATTTGAGGCTTGGGAAAATGCTGGATTAAGCTATAGCAATGATCAAATAGATTTTGATTCTGGTATGGTCATTGGCTCTGGAGCATTAGGGATGGATAGCACAACTGCTGATATATGGTCTAAAATAATATCAGGTAATAATAAGCGACTCGGTTCACGGGCCATACCACAATGTATGAGCAGTGGAGCCGCCGCCTATCTCAATAAAATTTTAGGTCTAGGCAACAGAGTATTATCAAACTCCTCCGCATGTATTACAGGTACTGAATCGGTATTACTAGGTTATGAACATCTCAAATTAGGAAAGGCCAAAAGAATGCTGTGTGGAAGTACCGAAGGAGATGGGATTTTTATTTGGGGTGCCTTTGATGCGATGCGGATACTCACCAGTGATTCCAACGAAGATCCAACCAATGGTTCGCGGCCCATGTGCAATAGTAGACTTGGATTTATTCCGGGAAGTGGATCAGGGGCCATGGTGTTAGAAACACTTGAAAGTGCTCAAAGTCGTGGGGCTAAAATCTATGCCGAAATCTTGGGTGCTGATGTCAATTCAGGTGGTTTCCGAGATGGGGGAAGTATGACGGCTCCTAATTCCAATGCGGTCATTCATTGTATGAAGAATAGCTTACATCAAGCAAAGGTAAGTAGTGATGAAATAGATCTTATCAGTGGGCATCTGACCGGTACAAAAGGTGATTCTACTGAAATAAAAAATTGGAAAAAGGCCCTCGGATGCACCCAAGACCAATTTCCACTCATCAATACCGCTAAATCAATGATTGGACATTGTATTGCCGGTGCCGGATCCATCGAATTGGTGGCTACCCTGATTCAAATGGAAAAATCATTTGTTCATGGTAACTACAATATCAAAGAAGTAGATCCTGATATTACTGCGGAAATTCCATTGGATCGTATTCCTATGAAGACCGTTGATAAAGAAATTAATACCGCTATTAAAGCCAATTTTGCTTTTGGTGATTTAAATTGCAGTATAGTACTAAGAAAATGGCAAGATGGATAAAAATAAAATACAAGAAGAATTAAAAAATATCATAGCGATTTATGTTCCTGAGAAAGAGATTCTAGATAATTTGACACTTGAACATGATCTCATCAATGACCTAAAAATAAATTCTGCACACATTGTAGATATTGTATTAGATGTTGAAGAAAAATATGATATCATGATAGAGGATGATGTCATCATGCAAATGGGTACCATCGGCCAAGCCATTGATGTCATTCATGGTAAGGTGCAAGAAAAATAAGTCATCCTTTTATCAAGTCCGTATTTAAAATCCATCTAAATGAAATCCATATTTTCTTTTTGGCTCATTTGTTTTTTATTTCCCATTACTCAAACTCCAAATTACAGTATCGCTTTTTCTAAAATAGACAACAGAGTCTATGCCTTTGTCAATGATGAACTTGTTTTTGATAGCCAATTCATCGACGGAAATCCTGAATTAAATTTATCCCTTGATTTAAATCCCTTCTTAAAAAAAGGAACTAATGTCATAAAGATTCAGCTTGAGAATGGATCAATATTGAATGCTTTTATTGTCGATACCCATTGGATGATCCGATATGAAATTTTCGAAAATGGCGAAAGCTATGATTATGCCTATGAATCTAGTAAAAATGGCCAAACTGGTTTAATCGTATACGAAAAAAAACATAATATCTATCTTGAGTGATTGGAATTGATATCGTTGATATAAAAGATCCCCTATTACATCTACGTACTGCGGATCATCTACGGTTCATAAAAGCCAAAGGTGATCAATACCCTGAAAATATAGATCCCATCCTACTCTATTGGATCGTTTGGAGTGCTAAAGAGGCTGTTTTCAAGAGTAAACGGCAATTAAAATCATTCGATCCAAAACTCATTACAGTTATTTTTTCAAATGATTTACATTTCTCTTCCAAAAAGCTATTGGGCACTGTTGAGACCACACCCAGCTATGTAGTGGCTACGGCCGCACCACCATCGATGGAACTTATGCATCAAATTTGGATGAATCATCAAAAAGCGTCTTCTCAAAAAATCATTCGTGCAAGAATCATTGCCTATTTCAAGCCTTTGAATATCAGCTTTACTCTAGATGAAAATCAACTGCCCCTGCTTTGTGTAAACGAAGAAAAAGAATTTCCCATTTCTTTAACCCATCATGGTAATTACATGGCTTTTTGTATAGAAAAGCATGGCATTTTAGAATCCTAAATTTTGCTAATAATTGATTATTTTTGATTTCACAGGTATTCACCCAACGAATGCGTAAAATAATACATATTGACATGGATGCCTTTTATGCATCTGTTGAGCAAAATGACGACCCTGATTTACGAGGAAAGCCCGTCGCCGTGGGGGGGAATAAAGAGGGTGGCGTCGTTGCAGCAGCGAGTTATGAAGCTCGGAAATTTGGGATAAAATCTGCCTTATCTTCCAGAATTGCCGCAAAATTGTGTCCACAACTTATTTTCGTCAAACCCCGATTTGATCGGTACAAAGAAATCTCTAATGAAATTAGGGCCATATTTCATGAATATACAGACTTGGTTGAACCCTTATCGCTCGATGAAGCTTTTTTGGACATCACTCATCCCAAAATCGGTCTGAAATCAGCTACCCTCATCGCCATAGATATCAAGAAGAAAATCAAAGAAAGAACAGGATTAATTGCTTCTGCAGGCATTTCCTTCAATAAGTTTTTGGCCAAGATCGCCTCTGATATGGAAAAGCCCAATGGACTTTACGTGGTTTTACCCGAAAACGCAACGGTATTTATTGAAAAACTCCCGATCAAAAAATTTCATGGTATAGGCAAGGTCACTGCCGAAAAAATGAAGCATGCAGGTATTTTTACAGGCAAAGACCTAAAAGCGAAAACATTGGATGATTTGTGTCTGCGATATGGTAAGCAGGGGAATTACTATTATCATGTGGTCCGTGGCATTGACCACAGACCTGTCCTGCCCGATCGCAAAAGAAAATCTATCAGCGCCGAAAATACCTTTTCACATCACTTGATGAACCTTTCAGATATCCAATCTCATCTAAAACCCATCGCTGAAGAAGTTTTTAGAAGATATCAGCTGCAATCTGCACAAGGTAGAACCATAAGTCTTAAAATAAAGTATGGAAATTTTAAGCAAATCACGAGAAGCAAATCACAAAAAGAAGTCATTTTAAATCTTTCTGAAATTCAAGTACTCATCAAGTCTTTGCTTAACGAAGACTTGTTACATGAAGCAGGTATTCGACTGCTGGGAATCGGCATCTCAAATTTACAATTTAACAAAGTATTCAATCCTCAAATGAGTATTGAATTTTAATGGTTCTAGGCGGGCTAACCCGTCCTAAAGCAGCTCCCATCATCCATATTTATCTTTATTGAAAAAATGATTCAAATTGTAGTCTTTAATGCCTAATTTAGCCAAAAAAGACAATATGAGCACCTATAAAATATTGCTATATGCACATTCAGGATTTAGATGGCTGGCACTTCTGCTTCCTCTGATCATCCTGGTTAAGTCAATGATTGGATTTTATGGCAAAAAAGAGTACCAAAAAATAGATCGAATTCTTGCTTCTTCTTTTGCAGGAACGGTTCATCTGATGCTCCTCCTTGGGATCTCTTTGTACTTCTTTTTCAGTCCCATCACACAAGCGGCTTTTGCCGATTTCAGTGCTGCTATGAAAGATCCCTCAATTCGCTTTTGGGCCGTTGAGCACATTTCTATCATGACCTTGGTCACCATAATTGTCACCATTGGGAGTACCAAAACAAAGAAAGCCCTCTCGAGTGAAAGTAAATTCAAAAATCAATTGGTTTTCTTCGGTATCTCGTTGGCATTGATGCTCATCTCGATCCCCTGGGACCGCGTATAACACCTAAAGAATCCCTTTAGTAGATGGAAGTGTATCTAAAGCTCTTGGGTCCTTTCTTATGGCCATTTTAATGGCTTTTGCAAAAGCTTTGAAAATACTTTCAATCATGTGGTGCTCATTATCGCCAGCGACTTTAATATTTAGATTGCATTTGGAAGCATCTGAGAAAGATTTAAAAAAATGATGAATCATTTCCGTGGGGACATCTCCAACCCTTTCTCTTTTAAAAATACCTTCCCATTCCATCCAAGGTCGACCACCAAAGTCCACCGCCACTTGAGCCAATGCCTCGTCCATAGGTAATAAAAATCCATATCTGTTGATTCCTTTTTTAGACCCTAAGGCTTTGACCATGGCTTCGCCCAAAGCCAAACCTGTATCTTCTATCGTATGGTGCTCATCTATATGTAAATCACCCGTTACTTGGATTTTTAAATCCATGCCACCATGCTTGCCCAGTTGGTCCAGCATATGATCAAAAAAATGCAAACCAGTACTTATGTCCGTTTGGCCAGTACCCTCTAAATTTAATTCAATGCTGATATCTGTTTCATTGGTCTTTCTGATGACCTTTGATTTCCGCGAATTGACCACCAAAAACTCATAAATTTCTTTCCAAGACGTAGTGGCAAGGGCTACTCCTTGGTTTTTTTCATTACTTATATGAATCCCTTGGCAGCCCAAATGATCAGCCAACTCCATATCTGTTTTGCGATCACCAATGACATAAGATTTAGTTATGTCGTAATTTCCCTTCAAATAAGCAGACAACATACCAATCCCTGGTTTTCGATTTTTATGATCGGAACTTTCATAATGTTCATCAATATGTACCCTATCAAAATGAATACCTTGAGAGCTTAAGGTACGGATGATCAGATTGTGGATGGGATAAAATCTCTTTTCTTGATGGCCCTCAGTCCCCAAACCATCTTGATTAGAAACTAACACCAACAAAAAATGAGATTCCTGTTGGATCTTTCTTAAATAATAGAGCACATCAGGTAAAAAATGCAACTTCTCAATCTGATCTACAAACTCATCCTCCGTCTCTGAGATAATGGTTCCATCTCGGTCTATAAATAAAATAGGTCTCATATCTTTAGGTAATTATTCAGCGCAAGGATCAATTGCTTATTTTCAAATGCTGTGCCCACAGTAATTCGTATGCAATCTTCGCATAAAACTAAGCCTGATCTATCTCTTAGAATGATCTCATTGCGAATTAAATACTGAAAAACTTCTTGAACTTCCTTGAATTTAACTAGGAAAAAATTGGCTTCACTGGGATAGACTTTCAAAACAATGGGCAATTGATCAAGTGCTGACCCCAATTCCTTTTTTAATTCTTTTATTTCTTCAACAAATGATCGCATTTGATCCTCCTGCTTTAATGCCTTAAGCACGTGATTTTGAACCGGACCACTGATATTATAGGGTGGTTTAATCAAATTGAGTACATCAACGATCTTTGGATGACAAAATGCCATTCCCAATCGTAACGAAGCCAAGCCCCAAGCTTTACTCAGGGTTTGTAAAACCACAAAATGGGGAAAATTAGATAGTACTTCAATCCAGGAAGGGGTGTCTGTAAAGTCGATGTAAGCCTCATCTATCACGATGATTCCTTTGAACACCGTCGCAAGGTCCAAAACATCTTGCGTCTTTATCAAATTTCCTGTTGGATTATTGGGAGAACAGATGAACATGATCTTAATTTGATCATTGAGCACTGATTTTATTTGGGCGATGTCCAATTGAAAATCAGGGGTTAATAAAACCTCGTTGACCCTTACATTATTAATATTTGCCGCCACTTTATACATCCCATAAGTGGGAGGAAATATCATCACCTCATCGCTCTCGGGTTCACAAAAGGCCCTGATCAATAGATCAATAGGTTCATCACTTCCATTACCCATAAAAATACATTCCGGGGCAATGCCTTTGATTGTACCCATGGCGCGCTTCAAGTGGCTTTGTCGAGGATCTGGATATCGATTCCATTTTTCAGAAATTACAGAGCCTAAGGCATTTTCATTTGCATCTAAAAAGATACCCTTGTCCCCCTTGAAATCATCTCTGGCTGAAGAATAAGGCGTGAAATCTTTTAAATGCTTTCTTAATAAACCCTCAATCTCACTCATTTCTCAAAAGATTCCAAACGTAGGGTCACGGCTCTTTTATGACCCTCGAGTTGCTCGGCTGCAGCCATCACCTCTAGGGTGGGTCCTAAGGTTTTTAATCCTTTTTTTGTTATTTCTTGAAAAGTTATTTTTTTAACAAAACTATCCAATGAGACACCAGAATGAGATTTTGCCCATCCGTTGGTCGGTAACGCATGATTCGTCCCTGAAGCATAATCCCCTGCTGATTCCGGAGTGTAAGGACCTATAAATACCGAACCGGCATTGTATATTTTATCAATATACTTTTCTGGATTATTTATGTTTAAAATAAGGTGCTCTGGTCCATAATAATTAATCGTTTTGATGATCTCTTTTTTTGAATTAACAATCATCACTACACTGTTCTTAAGCGATTCTTCAGCCAAATCTTTCCTAGGTAATTGGACTAATTGATCTTTTATCTCCAAAACAACCGCATCCGCAACCGACTGACTTTTGGTCACTAAAACCACTTGACTGTCATTCCCATGTTCGGCTTGTGAGATTAAATCTGCCGCAACGAAACTCACATTACTTTCCTCATCTGCGATCACCATCACTTCGGAGGGTCCTGCAGGCATATCAATAGAAACTTCTTTAGATAATAATTGCTTGGCAGTTGTTACATATTGATTACCCGGTCCAAAAATTTTATCCACCTTAGGAATGGTTTCAGTACCATAGGCCATGGCTGCGATGGCTTGCGCTCCCCCTAATTTTAAGACAGAGCGAATACCCAATAAATGAGCGGTATACAAGACGACTGGATTAATTTTACCCATTTTGTTTGTGGGTGAGGCGATCGTGATATTTTTACACCCAGCGATCAAAGCGGGAATACCCAACATCAAAACAGTCGAGAACAAGGGTGCCGTTCCCCCTGGTATATAGAGCCCAACATTTCGGATAGGTACTGATTTACGTTTACATATAACGCCTGGCATCGTCTCCACAGTCAGTGGTGGCTGCTGTTGTGCTTCATGAAATTTCCAAATATTTTTTTTAGCTACCTCTATCGCAACTTTAAGATTTGCGTTGACGTACTTTTCTGCATTCTTTAGTTCGTCTTCAGAGACCCATAATTCATCCAACTCCACGTGATCGTACTCGAGCACCAATTTTTTTAAAGCTCTATCCCCTCCTCTTCGCACTTTCTCTAGGATAGGTAGCACGATTTTTTCGATCTTATCTGTATCCATCACAGGCCTTTTTAAAACCTCCCGTAATTGACTTTGGTTTACATAATGATAGATATTCATCAGCGAATCATTTTTTCTATGGGGACTACTAATACTCCTTCAGCTCCAGCATGTCTCAACTTTTCAATACTGTTCCAAAAATCGTCTTCGTTAAGTACAGAATGTATACTGCTCCAACCTTCAGCGGCCAACGGCAACACGGTTGGGCTTCTCATACCTGGGATTAAAGCCAATATGCCTTTTAACTTTTCATTAGGTGCATTCATCAAAACATATTTATTGTTTTTACCAGCTAAAACTGCCTCAATTCTAAACAATAACTGCTCAATCAATTTGTTTTTTTCTTGGTCTAGATCCTTATTCCCAACCAATATAGCCTCTGAATGAAGTACCGTTTCAACTTCCTTGAGTCCATTGCTGATCAAGGTGCTTCCGGTACTGACAATATCAAAAATCCCTACCGAAAGACCAATTCCTGGCGCTATTTCTACAGAACCGCTGATTTTATGCACATCAGCTGATATATTTTGTTCATCTAAAAAATTTTTCAGAATAACCGGATATGAGGTGGCAATGCATTGATCTTTAAAATAGTCTAGCCCTTGGTATTCAACTTCTCTAGGTACCGCCAAGGACATCCGACATTTTGAAAATCCCAGTGCTTTGATCTCTATAATTTCCTTTCTTTCTTCCAAGAATATATTGCGACCAATGATGCCTAAATCCGCGATGCCATCAGCCACATATCCTGGGATATCACTATTTCGAAGAAATAAAAACTCTACTGGGAAATTTGAGGCCAATGTCCTTAGTTTTCTCTGTCCATTACTGAATTTAATACCACTTTCTTTAAACAAAGCAAGCGAATCTTCACTCAGTCTTCCAGACTTTTGAATGGCAATTTTTAATTTAGGTTGTGGCATGGTTAACAAAGGATATACTAGCGTGCAAATCTCTAATAAAAAAATCAGTTATTGCATTACTCATTAACTATTTCAACAGAAGTCAGTTCTAAATTTGAGAAGAAAATGGTGACAACAATGAGTTGTTACTCATCCAACTGCACGGTAATGACGGGACACTTGGAGTTATTTGCCACATCTTCAGCAACACTTCGGTTGAAAAAATGACTCATCCCTTTTCTTTGGTGGGTGCCTAACATGATCATATCAGCTTCTATAAAGTCAGCGAAATCAACAATACCATCTTCTTCATTGTTGAAATTATGAATATCAATGGTGTAATTACTGATTATATTAGATTCTACAAATGCTGACATTTGTTTGATATCATGACGCGTATTCGTGAAACTCGCAGGTGTATTAATTTTTACGATACGTAATTTGGCTTGCATCAAATCTTGCAC
The DNA here is from genome assembly GCA_905479015.1 of uncultured Cyclobacteriaceae bacterium. Classification (GTDB taxonomy): domain Bacteria; phylum Bacteroidota; class Bacteroidia; order Cytophagales; family Cyclobacteriaceae; genus UBA4465. The sequence continues at coordinate 16,036 of CAJQKV010000012.1, read as the reverse complement.
AAAACTAACTCTTTCAACGAGACGTGGATTCACCTCCTCAAAATTTGATGCAAATACGATGTTTTTAATTTTTTCAATATGGATTTTATTTTTGATGGTAATTACAGGACATTGTGCATTACGAACTACTTTTTCTGCATTAGAACTCAAAAATAAATTCTCTAAGTCATCCAAGCTTGAGGTCCCCATAATGACTAAATTTACATCTTGACTGGCTACCTCGGTGGCCAAAGAAACATAAGGATTTCCTATCACTATTTTGAAGCTAACTGTCACTTTTGACATCACATTAGTTATGACTGCCCTTAACTTCAACTCGGTTTGTTGAATAAGTTTAGTCATAAATATATTTTCCAAAGGATCTATATTTGTGGCTCCCATGGTTTTTAATCTACTCTCGGAAGGATGCTCAATCACATGAAACAATACAATTTCAGATGAAGCATGCCTTTCTGCAAGTTGTGTAGCAAAATCAAGCGCATTATCGGATGGCAAAGTAAAATCGAAAGGAACAAGTATTTTTTTCATGTTGTAGTGATCAAAAGTGATTAACAATCAATTTAAACAAAAAGGCGCTTATTAATTATCAAATAAGCTAAAAAGTAAAAGTGTCAGTAATTTATGCCAAATCCCAAAAGTAATACAAAAAATAGGGTTGCAAAAGCTAATTTTTTTAACTCTGCATCTAGGCTGCTGTTTTCTTTTGCCTGGACAGCTTTAAAATGATAGAAAAAAACAGGGATCAACGCTAAAAAAGTATATCCAAAAAAGCTTGGCATTAAAATACTCACAAAAAAGATCGCGCTTATAAAGCTACCTCCAATCAAAAATCCATGATAAATAATGGCCTTTTCTTTTCCTATTATGACAGGAATAGACCGCTTCCCTGCTTTTCGATCACTCGAAATATCTCTAATATTGTTTACATTTAGGACACCCACAGACAGTAAACCACAACTTATGGCTGGTAACAAAAATATGATTTCTAGCTCTTGATTAAATAGATAATATCCTCCAAAAACACCTACCAATCCAAAAAAAATAAAAACAAATATGTCACCAAAACCAGAATATCCATAAGGATTTGAACCCATGGTGTATTTAATAGCTGCTGCTATCGCACCGATACCTAAAGTTAGAAAAAAGAGCAGGTTCAGCCAATGATCTTTAAAAACATAAACAATCAAGATGCACCCTGAAATAAAGGCAAAACATGCACAAAGAATGATCGCTATTTTCATCTGCTCACGTGTAATGGCTCCAGATTGCACTGACCTTTGGGGCCCGCCTCTATCCGGACCATCTACCCCTGAGAGGGCATCTCCATAATCATTGGCTAAATTGGATAATACTTGAAGGAATAAAGTGGTAAATAAACTTAAAACAAGAATTAATACTTGAAAATGGCCAGAATAATAGGCCAAAAAAGCAGCCATGAGTATTGATGAAAAAGCCAACGGTAAGGTACGCAAACGAAAGGCTTTTATCCATGTATTCATCTCGATCATCACATGCGATTAGGTACCTCTATTCCCAATAAATTCATCGAACGACGAATCACCTTTGCCGTCAATCTTGAAAGGCTTATTCTGAAAGTCACAAGAGGGTCATCAGGCTCATTGAATATAGAAAGTTCTTGATAAAAGCCATTATAGTCCTTGGCCAAATCATACACGTATTGCGCCAACAATGCCGGTGAGTAATCTCGTGCGGCCTGTACAATAACCTCTTCAAACCTCACTAAGTGAGCCAGTAGTATTTGTTCCCTCGGATGCATATTCTGGATCGGCGACAATGCTTCGTTGATACCATCAGTAGAAGCCCTTCTTAGTATAGCCGAAATACGTGCATGGGTATACTGAACGAATGGACCCGTATGACCTTGAAATTCGATAGATTCCTTAGGGTCGAACAACATCCTTTTTTTAGGGTCTACCTTGAGTAAAAAAAATTTCAGTGCCCCCAATCCTACCATCCTAAATAAGTTTTTCGATTCATTCTCTGTGAGTCCTTCAATTTTTCCTAACTCAAGGGTATGTTTAGCCGCTGTTGTAAACATCTCATCCATCAACTCGTCTGCATCTACAACGGTTCCTTCTCTTGACTTCATCTTGCCACTAGGGAGGTCTACCATACCATAAGATAGATGGTACAACCCTTCTCCATATGGCCGACCCATTTTTTTCATAATGGCAAAAAGAACATTAAAATGATAGTCCTGCTCGTTTCCGACAACATATACAGATTGATCCATAGGAAAGTCCTCATACTTAAAATCACAGGTTCCGATGTCTTGGGTAATATATACCGAAGTACCATCCGATCTCATTACCAGCTTCTCGTCAAGTCCTTCCTCCTTAAGATCTATCCACACCGATCCATCTTCACGCTGATAGAAGACCTGCTTCTTAAGCCCCTCCTCAATGATGTCTTTACCTAGGAGATAGGTTTCTGACTCTTTATAAATGGCATCAAACTCAATACCCATGGTTTGGTATGTCGTCTCAAAGCCTGCATAAACCCAAGCATTCATGTTGTTCCACAGGGTCATGACTTCAGCATCTTTTTGCTCCCATTTTTGAAGCATCTCTTGGGCTTCAACCAAAATCGGAGCCTTTTTTTTAGCCTCCTCTTCAGAAACTCCTTGCCCTACCAACGTCGCTATTTCCTCCTTATAATATTTATCAAAGAGTACATAATATTTTCCGGCTAAATGGTCTCCTTTAAGTTGAGCGGTCTCCGGAGTCTCTCCCTTACCCCATCTTTGATAGGCAAGCATCGATTTGCATATGTGAATGCCGCGATCGTTGACCAGATTTGTTCTTTTCACTTGATATCCTGCGGCTTCAATAATCCTGGACATCGCATCTCCGAGAAAATTATTCCTCAAGTGCCCTAGATGCAAGGGTTTATTGGTATTTGGGGAAGAAAATTCGACCATCACTTTCTTACCATTGGCAGCCAGTTGTCCCCAATGTTGATTTTTCAGCATGTCATCAAGGCAGGAGATCCAAACAAGTGTACCAATTTCTAAATTCAAAAATCCTTTGACGACATTGTAATCCTTAATCATGCCACTGCGAGATTTCAAATAATCACCAATCACGATCGCTGTAGCTTCAGGGGACTTTTTACTTGATTTTAAAAAGGGGAAAACCACAAAGGTATGGGTACCTTCAAATTCTTTCCGAGTAGGCTGCAAAAATAGTTGAGCTGAATCTAGCTCAATCTCAAAAATTGATTTAAATGCGTTTTTAATATGTGACCTTATGTCCTCTTCTAATTTCATGTTTTTTTTGTAGGTAAGAAAATCTCAGCCATCATACAACGAGCACTGCCACCGCCAAGCATCTCAATAGTGGTTAAATTACTATGCAATAGGGTTCCATATTTTTCAAGTTGTTGCTTTTGCTGAGCATTCAAGGATTGAAAAGCACGCGTTGACATAACTAAAAAACATGCATTATTTTTATTTTTAACCTGAAGCATGTTTCCTGCATAATTATTTAATTGATCCTCAGAAATCAGTATAATTTCTTTGGACTGATTTATAAATGAGGCTAGTACTCGTTCACGTTCGATCAGGTCATCAATAGCTTCGGCACAAATCAATACAAAACGATCCCCTATCGACATCATCACGTTGGTGTGATAGATCGGTAGTCTTTGGCCATCCACATTATGATAAGCTGTAAAACTAATAACCGAATAAGCGGTTAATTTTTCAAAAGCAAGAATAACCTCTTGCTCCGTTCTATCCGAATAAGAAGCATAAGCGATATGGTTTACCCGATCTAATATCAAACTTCCGGTTCCTTCAAGGAATTTATGGTGCGATTCGAAAGATAATAAATCTTCAAATACTTCTGTAATTTCGAAATGACTGCCCAGCGCATCAATCAGGTCAGATCTTCTTTCCAGTCTTCTATTATTGGCAAACATGGGATATAATATCACCGATCCATTTTGATGAAAAGAAACCCAATTATTAGGAAAGATACTATCAGGTGTCGAAGGATCTTGGGTATCCTCAAAAACATGAACTTCAATGGAAGCCTCACGTAATTTTTGAACAAAATCATCAAACTCTTGGAGGGCTTTTGTTTGAATCGATGCGGCCGTCAATTCGGTATCAACCTGAAAATAATTATTTAACGAGGTCTCCTTATTTTTAGAGAAAGCCACCGGACGGATCATCATCAATTGCTGAGTAATCTGATCAGGCATAGCTTCTTCTCAAGGGCAATGTAGCACATCTTAATAAGCCTTCCATCTTGGCCGTTTCCGAAAAAGGAATTTCCTCAACAATAAACTTCCAATCTCTTAATTGTTGATTCAATCGCTCAAATTTTAATTCACTCACAATTACCTCAGGAGAGATACTAAATATATTCGAGTTCATATCATACATTTCTTCCTGATTGATTTCTAAAATGTTTTCGGGCTTAAAAAAATTAATGATCCATTCGGCATCACTTTGATTTTTAAATCCCGCTTTATGAATGATGGCTTTATTTTTACCTATAGGCTGAAAACAACAATCCAAGTGAAGGGCATTGTCATAAGGATTGTGATCTGATTTTTTTAGTTCAAATGGTTTAACCTTCCATGATTTAAAATGCTCAATTAAAAAGTCAACCCCTGCTTCATTGGTTCTGCTCACTATGTAGTTATCAAAGTCTTCTTTTTTAGAATAACCTACAAACAAATGATCTCTATAAGGCATTACGTCTCCACCTTCTATTCTTGAGCTTCCCCCCACTTTAAGTAGTTTGTTTGCATCTATTTGATCTATGATGAAATGGATGCCTTTCTGTTCTTCTGAACGTTTATCTAGAATCTGTGGCAATAAAAACTGATCCCCAATAACCATTCCGATGTCTCGGGAAAATATTTGATTCACGGACTTAAATACTTCGGGACGATGTACCTTCACATCGTAGCCCATTAAGACATGATAAAAAGCGTCTAATTCTTTCTTGATGGCTTCCTCCAAAGGGTACGTACCATTTTTTACATTTAGCAATGTTTTTGGATCATAGATATCGTCTTTTTTGGGTATCCCTCCAAAACTTTCGGGAGATCCCAATACCACCTCTAAAAGAGGAGAACATTCATCAAGAACTTCTAATGTTATCATATGAGTCTTAGCAAAACTCAAATCTAATCAGATGATACTTACAAAAAGAAAGTCATTTGGAATTAATTAGTTCATATTATCAAGTAGAGATCACACATATCTCAATTATTTTTATTATTTATGCAAACATTTTTAATAAACTACAGTGAAAAATTACGCTGATTTAATCGATCAAAGTTTTGAATTTCCTTCTTCAGAATTTGAGGTAAAAGATAAGGAACTCTATTTCCATGGAGTAAATCTTATGGAAATCGTTGAAAAGTATGGAACTCCTCTAAAGCTCTCATACATCCCAAAAATTGGTCAAAACATAAGATATGCTCAAGAAATCTTTAATGGAGCCATGGCCAAGCATAATTATGAGGGAAATTATACGTATTGCTATTGTACCAAATCCTCTCATTTCCAATTTGTTTTAGAAGAAGTACTATTAAATGGTGCCCACATAGAAACTTCATCGGCCTTCGACATTCCTATTATTCATCATTTGTATGATAAAAAATTAATAAGTAAAAAGCTTCTAATCATCTGCAATGGTTTTAAAAGGCCCAAATATATTGAAAATATTATTGGCTTAATCAATGCCGGTTTTACTCAGTGCATACCGGTTTTAGACAACCTAAATGAACTTGAACAGTACACTGAAAAAATTGACAAAAAGTTTAAACTCGGTATAAGAGTCGCCTCAGATGAGGAACCTAACTTTTCATTTTATACCTCTAGATTGGGATTTAGGTACCGAGACATCATCGATTATTACAAAGAGAAAGTTCAAGGAAATGCGAAGGTAGAACTTAAGTTACTCCATTTTTTCATCAATACGGGCATCAAGGATAGCGCCTATTATTGGAGTGAGTTAAGTCGGTTCATTCATATGTATTGTGAGCTTAAGAAGATTTGTCCCACCTTGGATAGTATTGATATAGGAGGTGGTTTTCCTATAAAAAATAAATTGAATTTTGAATTTGATTACGGTTATATGGCCGATCAAATTATAGAAAATATCAAATGGATCTGCGCAAAAAATCATACGCCTACACCTCATATCATTACTGAATTTGGAAATTATACGGTAGGTGAAAGTGGGGCTACCATTTATTCTGTACTCGACCAAAAACTCCAAAATGACAAGGAACTTTGGTATATGATGGACGGCTCCTTTATTACACATATGCCTGATGTTTGGGGACTTAATCAGAAATATATTTTACTCCCCCTCAACTTGTGGAATAATATGTATCATAGGGTGAATATCGGAGGACTGACCTGTGACAGCATGGATTATTATGATTCTGAAGCCCACATAGCTGAAGTTTTTTTACCCAAATACAATAAAGAAGAGACCTTGTATTTTGGCTTTTTTAATACAGGCGCCTACCAAGAAGCATTGGGCGGGTATGGAGGCATTCAGCATTGTCTCATTCCTGCCCCTAAGCATGTCATTATCAATAAAGACAAAGAAGGTAACCTTGTTTCTAAACTGTTCGCAGAAGAACAAAAAAATGAGGACATGCTCAAAATATTAGGTTATACCTAAACGCCTATGGCTTGCATTACTTTAGATATGCCCGTTACGCTATAATCAGCGTATTTCGAAACCACAGTCTCGCTCAGAATAATCGTAGCAATGCCCAGCTTTCTTGCAGGGATCAAATCCCGTTCTTTATCCCCTATCATATAGCTCGCACTTGCTGTGATATCGTGTTTGGCAATCGCTCGCTCAAACATAAGTGAATCTGGCTTTCTACTCAACGACTTAGATACTTCTGGGTGAATAGGAGCATAATAAAAATCGTCAATGATATTTTGAGCCTGCTTCTGTAAAAAGTCATGACATGTATTCATTTGAGCTTTGGTGTAAAAACCCCTTGAAATACCTGCTTGATTGGTGATGACAATGAGTTTGAAGCCCAAATTCTTTAAGCCTAAAAGCACCTCCAAAACATGGGGTAAAATGATGAAATCTCGAAGCTGATAAGTGTAAGTTCCTCGCTCTTGATTAATTATTCCGTCCCTATCCAAAAAAAATGCTTTCATATATTACAAAATAAGCGAAATAAAAGCTACATTGTAATATCTCAAAGTAATTTTAAAAACCCCTGCAAATAAAATTCATGACAGATCGAAATTTAATAATTATACCCACCTATCAAGAAAGTGAAAACATCTCGGATATCATTGAAACGATCTTTAGACTAGAATTACCCTTTGAAATACTCATCGTCGATGATAACTCATCAGATGGAACGGCCGAAATAGTTAAAACGAAACAGGAAATTTATCCTGAAACCTTGCACTTAATGCAAAGACCAAAGAAAATGGGTCTAGGCACTGCATATATAGCTGGTTTTAGATATGGACTGAAAAGAAATTATGATTATATCTATGAGATGGATGCCGACTTTTCTCATGATCCTGAGGACCTCATTCGACTTTATGTCGCCTGCAAAAAAGAAGGCTATGATCTTGCCATTGGTTCTCGTTATGTCAAAGGAGTTAATGTTGTTAATTGGCCCATGGGACGCGTCCTTATGTCTTATTGTGCGTCTATATATGTTCGATTGATCACAGGTATTCCTATTTACGATACTACTGCAGGCTTTAAGTGCTATCACAAATCAGTCCTGCAGGCTATCGATTTGGATACCCTCCAATTTTTGGGTTATGCTTTTCAAATAGAAATGAAATTTAATGCTTGGAAATGTGGATTTAAGATAAAAGAAGTCGATGTCATTTTTACGGATAGAAGAAAAGGAACTTCTAAAATGAGTTCAGGCATCTTCAGAGAAGCCATATTTGGGGTGTTAGAAATGAAAATTCGTAGCTTATTTAAAAAGTATGAGCCGCTCTATTTGTCAATCGAATCTGACCGTTTGGACGGGCTGAATACGGTTGATGATACTAATTGGAATGAAAAAACTCAAAACTATCAACAAGCAGGTGAGTAAATTAACACCGATGATCGCCCGCAAGTCAAAATAGACTGGGACAAAATCCATATAATAGTTTTCTTGATCCAAAGGAATGATTTTAAAATAGTACTGTATAAATGCCAAGCCGAGACCTATAGAATTTCCCCAAAATAGTCCTTTGGTAAGTAACTGGGTTCCCGAGACAATAAATATTTTTCGAATCATCTGATTGGTAGCCCCCAAGCTCTTAAGTATCCCTACCATATTGGTCCGCTCCATGATCAATATCAATAAGATCGAAACCATGCTAAAACTGGCGACCAATAAAATCAAGGTTAAAAAAATATAAACATTTCTGTTCAGCAGTGCCAACCAATCAAATAACTGTAAATATTTCTGTTCAATGCTCTCTACATACAAGTCAGCCGCAATCTGATCAAACAGGGTTGACTGCGCCTCACTGACCTCCTTGTTAGGGCCAATAAACACTTCTACACCACCTACTTGATTGGATTCCCAATCATTGAGCCGTCTGACTAAATTTAAATCTCCAATAATGAATTTGTCATCGAAATCTTCCAAGCCCGTCTCATAAATACCCGTCACAATTAATTTTCTATACCTAGGAGGGTTTTGAACAAAATAAACAAGCACTTCATCCTCAAGGTCCAACTTTAAAATACTTGCTATTTTGGTACTCAGCAAGACTTCAACTGTATAACCGTCTGCCTGAAAAATGGGGAATCGACCTCGCACCATATTTGAACTAAAGAAGGCCGTATCAAATTGGTGATCAACCCCTTTAAAAACCACCCCTTGTACTTCCTCTTCCGTTTTTAATAATCCTGCTTTAAAGGCAAAAGATTGAAAATTATTCACATACTCCTCTGTTTCTAAAACCTTCAACAAGGTATCAGTCATTAAAAAAGAAGCATTTTCAAAGGAGTTAGAATGGGTGTATTTAGTAATTAATAATTGCCCTCCAAAACTATAAATTTTCTCTGAAATGGCTTTATGAAAACCTCCGAGAATCAAGAAAGAAAGTAGTAACGAAAGCACTCCCACAGCGATTGAAGTGATGGCCACTCTATGAATGGTCTGAGAAAAAGTACCCTCCGCGTGATGGGTTATTTTGTTGGCTATAAAAAAATGTAAATTCAATCTGACCTATTTATTTACAATAATAGAGTATCAAACCATTAATTTTACTGCTAAACTTAAAATGTGCTTATTATCTTTGAATTATAAGAAAAAAATAGACCTAGGCTTCTTCGTTTAATGAAATATATAATCTTAATTGTAGTTTTCAATCTTTTAGTAAGCACCTGTGCTAAAAATGAAAAGTGTGAAATGACTCTTGAATCAGCAAGTTGGCTTAATTGGTTTGGAGGAATACCCAATGTGGGCGGAACTGATTATTCAATTAAATTTTTAAGTCAGGAATGTGAAGATTTAAAGATAGACTCTGTTTTTATAGATGGGAAAAGCTTAAACTTTAAGGTAAAACGTACCCAGAATCTTTGGGAAATAAAAGCATCAAAAAGCATCAAAAATTCTACAAGTAACCGTAATCAAATAATGTCTAAGCCAACCAACACCACAATCACACTCTCTCCCATAGACGCCCGAATAGTCTACAGTCTCAATAATAGATCTTCGGAAATTTTTATTGATCGTTTCACTCAGGGAAAAGATCAATTTCGTCAGTAAATAATATGACCTACATAAACTAGAAAAACCAATGGGGATGAGAATTGTATTTATGGGTTCGCCCGAGTTTGCCGTTGCCTCTCTCGAAGCATTGGTTAATTCAGATCAAGAAATCGTTGGCGTAGTGACTGCTCCGGATAGACCGCAAGGACGAGGAAAAAAAGTGGGCGTCTCTGCTGTGAAAGCATTTGCTCTCTTGAATGAATTAAAAGTCCTGCAACCAGATAATCTAAAAGAGGAATCGTTTATCAAGGAATTGTTATCACTCGAAGCCGATTTACAAATAATCGTCGCTTTTAGAATGCTACCGGAAGTTATTTGGTCGATGCCTAAAAGAGGCACCTTCAATCTACATGCTTCTTTACTCCCTCGATATAGAGGAGCAGCTCCTATTAACTGGGCCTTAATCAATGGAGAAACTGAAACAGGAATTACCACCTTCTTTTTAGATAAAAAAATAGATACTGGACAAATAATATTACAAGAAAAAGAAGTGATTCAAGAGGAGGATGACTTTGGTACACTTTATGGCAAATTGATGCTGAAAGGGGCATCACTTATTTTAAAAACGGTTGCACTGATCGAAAAGGGATCCGTAGATACGTTGCCTCAGAATGATGAGAACGCAGGTCCCTTAGCACCTAAAATATTCAAGCAAGATTGTAAAATAAATTGGGACCAAGATGCTGATTGTATCGTTAATTTCATCCGTGGTGTATCACCCCATCCGACCGCTTGGTGTAAATTCAACAATGAAATACTGAAAATATTTCATGTAAATAAAATAACTACGAACCATCTGGATTCTGGGGAATTTGAAAGTGACGGAAAAAAATATTTGCATTTTGGTACCCAAACCTCTGATTTAGCCATTACTTCATTACAAATTCAGGGAAAAAAAAGAATGGCCGTCGAAGAATTCTTGAGAGGTTACCGGATGAACTAATTAATAGATCAAAAACTATAATAAATGAAGATATCAATGATCGCCGCCATGAGTACCAACCGAGTAATTGGTATAAACAATGACTTGCCTTGGCATTTGCCTGATGACTTCAAGTTCTTTCAAACTAAAACAAAAGGACATCATGTACTCATGGGACGTAAGAATTATGAATCTTTACCTCCAAAATATAGACCTCTTCCCAATAGAATCAATCTCATCATCACAAAAAATAATAACTATCAAGCTGAAAACACATATATTTTTCATTCACTTGAAAAGGCCATCGAATATGCTGAAATCCAGGGTGAACAAGAATTATTTATTATTGGTGGAGGAGAAATTTACCAATTAGCACTGCCCTATGCAGATACCATTTATCTAACGGAAGTCGATGCTTCTCTAGACGGTCATGCCTACTTCCCTGTTTTTGATAAACAAATTTTTAAAGAAACGCTGCGATCACATCATGCTTCAGATGAACGACATCTCTACAGCTTTAATTACGTGACTTATCAAAAAAAGTAAGAGGAAGAAAAAACATATAGACACCTCTAGATAGTTTGACCTTCTTTGTCGTATTCTTTTTTAATTGCATCAATGACGTCTTTTTCCAAAACTTTGCCATTACTCCTGTTGGCTGCTTGAATCACACAATATCTCAAAACATTCAATATACTCCCCCCAGAAATTTCAAAATTATTGGCTATTTTGTCAAAATCAATATTTTCAATATCATACATTGAAAAATATTTTTCCCACAACTTAACCATCATGGATTGATCTGGCTTGGGAAAATAAACAATACTTTGAAATCTCCTTAAGAAAGCATCATCAATATTGTCTTTAAAATTTGAAGCCAAAATAGCAATCCCATCAAAATCCTCAATCCGCTGGAGCAAATAAGAGACCTGTTGATTGGCAAACATATCATTACTGCTCTGTGTACTCATTCGTTTACTGAACAAAGCGTCAGCTTCATCAAAGAATAATACCCACCCTTTATTCTCTGCAATTTTGAAAATATTAGCTAAGTTTTTTTCCGTTTCACCTATAAATTTTGAAACTACAGAGGATAAATCTACCCGATAAACATCTAGATTTTCACTTTTTCCAAGCAGTGCTGCAGTCATCGATTTACCGGTACCAGGTGGACCATAAAAAAGGGCCCTATAGCCCTTTTTAAGATATTTTTGTAAATCAGCATTCCGCATGATTTCTTTTTCATTATTGATCCATGTCTTTATATGATCAATATCTTTCAATAATTTAGGCTCAAAAATGGCATCGCTCCATTCCAATCTTGTGGTCAAAAGTTGAGCGGGGAATGTAGGTGAAAATCTGGGCTTGTAAGGCTCATTTAATGTTAAATTCGACAAAAACTCTTTACTTGCAATCAATTCTCCACTCCAAATAGGTTCATGTTCATTCGTGAATCCTATAGTGATGATGTTCTGTTGAGCCAAAATATGTTCCTCTTCAAAGCATTTATATAAATCAAACCTACGTGTTAAGTCTGATCCTGCAATAATAAATGCTGCCGTTTCTCCTGTCGGCAAAAAACCATTATGCTTCTCACCTTTAATACCTCCAAATTCAGCATAATACCTATCATATTGCTTATTTTTGGTGAAAAATATATCAAAAATAGAGGGTCTCAAATGGGGTGCCAAAGCGATGATCATTACCAAACGATCAATTTCACCTAGTCCATGATGACGCGTGAATTGGGCGTAGTAAGAATCATCCTTTTCTAGCTCAGGTATTAACGGTAAGTCACCTCCTGCTACTTGTTCGAAATAGTCTTTCAATCTATAGGATATGGTCTCTTCTAGCCATTCCAGCTCTTTAGCCAAAGTTGGTAAACTATTATTTAAAATTAAGTCCAATTTACAATCATTCTTTTCGACATCCAAGGTAGTTTAACGGTGCCAAATCCCCAAGGAAGACTCTTTAAAAGAATATCTATGGTCTTTTTTTCAACCTCTAGTTCCCAAAAATCATCCTTCTCTTCCACAAATCCTTGTCTCACAAAAAAACCTTCTCTCATGGCATCTATTGAAGAGGATTTTAATTTTTCCCAGTTTTGCATGACTCCTTTGAGCATTAAGTCTGAAGTTTCCTTTTCTTTATCTGTTAATTCAATTTGCAAAGGTACTGGCGTTGCCAACTTGATTCCGCATAAAATTTTATTTAGAAGTAGTTCGTGTTCAGGTGTTTCATTAGAGCCTGTTACCAAATATTGAATAAGATGCACCGCTCTTACGGCATCTTCCTCAGTTTTAAATGCCCCTTTTTCAGTCATCTCTAACATTTGAAAAAATCGATCTAAATAAGGCCAAACAATAACAATTCCTGCATTTTTTATTTCAATACGATGCTCTAATTTAATAGATTCAATCTCGTCAGTCAGATCCAATACGATAGGCAAAGGTTTTACTTCTGAATCATTCTCTTTCGGAATATCCCGTGTTTGTTTAGATGTATTCAATGAGACAATCATTTCTATGAGTTTATCAGAAATATTCAAATAAGTGTAGGCGTTCATGTCAAAATCAAAAGAGATTTGATTTACTTTTTTAAATTGCTGTAAAAATAAATGCACTAAATCAAGTGCGTTAAGATTCATGAACTTAGCATTCAATACAGATTGATATATGGTCTGATAAAATAACTCATTGATGATCTTTGGTTGAATGGAAGGCCAAATCTGAGTAAATAGCTTGATGATATCAGATTTATACGTCATTAACGATTTAGTATGCTTTGGGAATAATGCTCGGGTAATCAGAAATAAAACATCTTCTTTTTCATTCCTGACCACGCGGGTTCTCACCTCGCTATTTTCCATCACAGAAATAATGGCTCCCCTTACATCCTCGTGTCCTGTATTTAAATAACTTTCAATTTTACGTAAAAAAGCCAAATATGATTTAATCAAAAAGGCATAATCAGCAGGTAAGGATCCAGTAGTAATATAGTAAGTCATTATAGCAATGAAATCTTTATTAGGATGATGTTTGACCAAATAAGTATTTGGAATAGGCATCACTTCGTTATTTAAATTTAAATCATTAAATAACTTCATAAAGGGAAGAAATTTCATTTCTCCCTCATGCAATGCATCACTGGTGATTTTCAATAATTGTTCCTTTACTTTTGGGAAAACAAAGGTGGTCTTCTTTGTTATGAAGGTTACCGAAGATAATATGAATCGATCATGATCGAAGCTTTCAAGATGAGAGAAATATCTGAAAAGAAAAGTGATCCATTCATCTTTTGCTTTTAAATAACCCCATCTCTTGATTAAGAGATTGAAATTAACAACAAAGGCACCATGCTGTGGAGATAAAATAAGTAATATTCTATCAATAACCTGAGGTTTCATGATCGGAATGATCTTTTCAAAAACACCATCAGGTCTTTTAAGCATGGATACGGCTTCAATAAAAGATTTTGGATGCTCGTTAAGCATCTGATTGGTTAACCGAACCAAGTTTTCTGACTTAGAAAATCCTTGATGATCAAACTCGATAGACCACCATGGATATTCATTATAAATAATGAGATGCAACAAAAAATCTATATCCCCTTGCCAAGCCAACTCTTTATTGGCATAGCTAATCGTATTAAACTTAGTTGATTTCAAATAAGCAGATATTTCCTCTGATTCTTGACTTCCTGCAAGGTCTATTAATTCAATTTTACTCATCTGCATACTCAGTGACCATTGGTCCAACATTTCATCCCAAATTAGTTCATCATTGGCTGTTGGGTATTCATGTTCATACCTCAGAATGATCAGCACAAAATAATTGGTAAGCACCGATTTCTTTACAACTGCAGCGAAGGCCTGCTCAAATTGATTCGCGATTTTTTGAGCCTGCCCATGAACTGAAGGCCTTATGATTTTATATAGAGAAAGGAATTTTTTTTCACCTAAAAATGAGATCAAGAAATCAAGATTTGAAGACTTTTTGATGAACGCATCAATATTTAATTTAAAATGATGTCCATCTACTTTAGCTAATTTAACCAGTATTTCATAAAACCTTTCTGCTGAGTGAACGGCTGACCAATTTGGAAATATTCCCGTCGTAATTACCACTTCAACAAAATCGTATATATCAAAATGAGCTAAATAATCATCTTTAATACTGGCATATGATAGCGACTTTAGTTGGTCAAGATCTGCTTTTTCAGCTTTTAACAAGGTCAATTTTGGAGGAGCTACTGATTTTTTAGGAGTCAACTGCGCCAGTAATAAACCGCTCAGTATGTTGAATTCTATTTTTTGAATATTTCTTAAGCCTAATAAAATCAATTTAGAGGTAAAGACGATTTTAGAAACTGAGAATACCATACTTTGCCATAAAGGTTCCCATTGTCCAGCATAGTCAGGCATCATTTGATTAAAGTATTGGGGAATTAATTTTTCTGGCAAACGTTCAAATAAACTGATCAATACTTGTTCAACATCTCTATCTCTCCTCAATCGTGATATAAAAAATTCCCTCTTGAAATGAAGTATCCTATTGAATGCCTCTTCTGCTTCATAAATGAAAATCGCTTCATTAAGTTTATTACGATCTTTTAAAAAGATTATAAATGCATCAACATAATAGAGGGTAATCTCATTATTTTTTGGAGCCATTAAAAAAACTTCAACCTCATCGGGAATGATGAAAAAATTAATTTGATCATCCAAAAACTTCAAAAGAGATTCTTGATCATAATGATCATGCGATAAACCGAAAATTATCATTAAGACTTCCAGTTCAAGCATCGATTTTTGATTGACTTTTTTGATAGAGGTCATGATCTCATTAAATGAAATCTCACCAAACTTATAGTCTATTAATTTGATTAACTCGGCCAATGTTTCTTGTTTGAGAACTCTTAAAAAGATTTTCATTTTTCCAATACTTCGCCGAGTAAGTATTTGCCAAATCGTACTTTGTATGGATAATTGCTTAATAAATTGAAATTCAAATTCCTGGAAATTCAAATAAGGAGTTTCGGCCTCCTTAAATCCCAATTCAATAACTTTTTCTAATAATATTCCAAATGTCCGATGTGGATACAAATCAAATGAGCTTACTGGCGCTAGGTCGCCAAGATCATTCAAATTCAAAAACTCTTTTTGTAATGCCGCCCCCTCATTCGAGTCTATCAGCAAGTGTAAAGGAGAAAGCATAGGGGTATCTGGACCAAAAAGACTCTCGATAGAGATGAGGAGATCGGAGGATAATAATTTATAAAATTTATTTAACGTACTCAATTCAATCTCTTTAAAAAATTGGGCCGTCAATACTCCTTTGACCAAAAGAT
>CAJQKV010000011.1 GCA_905479015.1 uncultured Cyclobacteriaceae bacterium | reverse complement strand
TTTTTTCGGGTTTAAATCCATCTAGTAAGCCCACCAGTAAATTGTTCGACAACAAATACAATTATGATCAAATGTTGGTCGAGAAAGACATCACTTTCTATTCACATTGCGAACATCATTTTGTCCCCATTTACGGGAAAGCCCATGTCGCCTACTTTTCAAGCGGTAAGGTTATAGGACTGTCCAAAATCAATAGGATTGTTCAGTATTTCTCAAAAAGACCTCAAGTGCAAGAAAGGTTGACGGTACAAATTGCTGAAGAACTCAAAAAACTTTTGAATACCGAAGATATTGCAGTAGTCATGGATGCTAAACATATGTGTGTCTCCTCAAGAGGGGTTGGAGATACCAATAGCCAAACGGGAACCGCACATTTTTCAGGAAAATTTAATGATCAGGCGGTGCGCTCTGAATTTTTAAATTATGTCAATTCAAGTGCTTCGAAATAATTTTTAAAGCCTTTTTCAAAGCTTTTTCTTTACGGTCTCCTTGCGAAAGTAACCTTTCGTGATCCCTTTTTTATTGCAAATGGTATTTGCATGGTCAACTTCTATATGTTTTGTCTTACATTATCATATATTTGCCAAAAATTTAAAAATACCAAACAGAAAAAATGGAATACTTTATCTATCTAGTGCCAGTCTTTGCGATTATAGGGCTGATTGTGATGGCATTTAAAGCCAAATGGGTAATCAAACAAGATGCAGGTGACAAGAACATGCAAGAACTTGCTTCTCACATTAAGGAAGGAGCATTGGCATTTTTATCAGCTGAATACCGCGTACTCATCATATTTGTTGTGATTGCTGGAGCGCTCTTAGCTGTGATTTCATCCTTCATCGAATCAACCAGCTATTTTATTGTGATTGCTTTTGTCATCGGTGCTTTTTTCTCCGCGCTTGCGGGAAACATAGGCATGCGCATTGCTACTGAAGCCAATGTAAGAACGACCCAAGCCGCTCGGACCAGCCTTCCAGATGCATTAAAAGTTTCTTTTACGGGAGGGATGGTAATGGGTTTAGGTGTTGCAGGCTTAGCTGTATTTGGATTGAGTGTGATCTTTATTGTACTGCTTCAAATCTTCATGGGAGGTGAATGGAGTATCGATGGTAATGAAAAAATGACCATGGTACTAGAAACGCTGGCCGGATTTTCATTGGGAGCAGAATCTATTGCACTTTTTGCAAGAGTAGGTGGAGGTATTTATACTAAGGCCGCAGATGTAGGCGCAGATTTAGTAGGTAAAATAGAGGCGGGGATACCTGAAGACGACCCTAGAAACCCAGCGACGATTGCTGATAATGTTGGAGACAATGTTGGAGATGTTGCTGGCATGGGTGCTGATTTATTCGGATCTTATGTAGCAACTGTTTTGGCATCGATGGTGCTTGGCAACTATGTGATTCGTGATATGGGTGGTGCCATTGATGATATTTTTGGTGGAATGGGACCGATCTTACTACCCTTAGTGATTGCTGCAGTAGGTATTATATTTTCAATTTTTGGAAGTTTTTTTATCAAGATCAAAAGCAATGATGCCAAAGAACAAGAAATTCAAAATGCCTTAAATATAGGTAACTGGAGTTCTATTGTGATGACGGCTATTGCTTCTTATTTCATCATTAATTTCATGCTACCCGAAATCATGAAAATGGATTTCTTTGAAGTGGGTATCAAAGAAATACCCAGAATGAATGTATTTGGAAGTGTGATCATAGGTTTGGTTGTAGGTGCTGCCATTTCTTATTTTACAGAATATTATACAGGTTTAGGTAAAAAGCCTGTAATGTCAATCATTGAAAATTCGGCGACGGGAGCTGGAACCAATATTATAGCAGGTTTGTCGACAGGAATGATGTCTACATTCGCGCCCATATTATTATTTGCTGCTGCCATTTGGGGCACGTACACGTTAGCTGGGTTTTATGGAGTCGGTATAGCGGCATCAGCCATGATGGCCACTACGGCCATGCAATTGGCCATCGATGCTTTTGGACCCATTGCGGACAATGCAGGAGGGATTGCAGAGATGAGTAATCTTCCCAAAGAGGTGAGAGAACGTACAGACGTTTTAGATTCGGTTGGTAATACTACAGCGGCTATTGGTAAAGGATTTGCGATTGCTTCCGCAGCTTTAACGGCATTGGCACTTTTCGCAGCCTACGTGACCTTCACGGGTATTGATGGTATAAATATTTATAAAGCAGACGTACTTGCAGCACTTTTTGTCGGGGCCATGATTCCTGTAGTATTTTCAGCATTGGCGATGAGATCAGTAGGTCGTGCGGCCATGGAGATGGTGATGGAAGTAAGACGTCAATTTAAAGAGATTCCTGGGATTATGGAAGGTACGGGAACCCCAGAATATGGTAAATGTGTAGATATTTCTACTAAAGCGGCCATTAAAGAAATGATGCTTCCTGGTGCGCTGACGATCATCAGTCCCATCATTATAGGTTTTTTAATGGGACCGGAGGCATTGGGATCTTATATGGCCGGTGTAACCGTTTCAGGAGTTTTGTGGGCTATTTTTCAAAACAATGCAGGAGGAGCGTGGGACAACGCTAAAAAGTCATTTGAAGCGGGAGTCATGATCAATGGTGAGATGACCTACAAAGGATCAGAAGCACATAAGGCGGCAGTTACAGGAGATACGGTTGGAGATCCATTTAAAGATACGTCTGGTCCTTCCATGAATATTCTAATTAAATTGACCTGCCTGATCGGTTTAGTCATTGCTCCTATTTTGGGTGAAATGTATGGCAATGGTCATCAAACTTTTAATGAAAAAGAAGTAGATGTCGTTGTAAATGTGGAGAAGACCCAAGAAGGGGAATCGTGGGAAGGAAGCGTTACGGTAAATAAAAATGGAATTGAGACAACCAAAACTCTAACGGGTACTCAGCAGGAGGTTGAAGTAATGTTAGAAGCTTTCGTAGAGGAGATGGAATAAAATCTTACTGAAGAAGAATAAAAAAGGTATTACTGATAAGTAATGCCTTTTTTTATATACAATAGTTGTGTTGCATTTGAAGATAATCTCATCAGGAATGGATGATTAATTGTAAAATTAAGATGGTTATACGCCTTGAAACTGTTGAATACCTCGGTAGGTTTCATATTAGTTTCACTTCTTTTGGTAGAGTTATGCATTTACAAATAATTTTATAATCTTTGTGCACAAACAATCCTTTGAACACTTTTTTGGAGGAAACCAAATAACCAACTGTATTCATACGCAGCTTTGTCCTGAATATATGTTTCGATCGCTTCGAATGTATCAATCAATCTTACCGCTTAAGGTAAAGCCTTTATTGCCAATAAAATCATGCATTTTTTATGTGCAAAGTCAGTATAAATTACTTTTAATATTGATTTATCTCTTTTTGAAGGGTTACCCATTCAGTTTAACTCGTATTTATTCAAGATCAGGCTTAACAATGTTATGACGGAGCAACAAATACTTGATCATATTTCTCGAGGAGATGAAACCGCTCTAGATTATTTGTATAAAAAATATTATCCCATGATGACCAAAATGGTCCTTAAAAATAATGGTACAGTCGAGGAAGCAAATGATGTATATCAAGATGCCCTAATTGTTTTTTGGCAAAAAGCCATTAGTGGAGACCTTAAAATAACGTCTAAAATAAGTACCTATTTATACAGTATTTGTAAAAATTGCTGGCTGAAAGAATTAAATCGTAAAAAGCGACTGAGCTATACAGAACAAGAAGGATCAATCGTCCAATCCGATCCCGAGGATATAATGTCAAAGGTAGTTAAGGAAGCGATGGAGGTATTGGGAGATCCTTGTAAAAGTGTTTTGACCTTTTACTACTTCAATGAAATGTCAATGTCAGAGATAGCAGATCGAATGAACTATTCAAATGCCGATACCGTTAAAGCAAAAAAATACAAGTGTAAAAAGCGCTTGGATGTTCTCATTAAGAAAAAGTACACTCAAGAAGATTTTTTTAATTAAATGAAACCAGGGGATCAAGAGGAAGCTATTGCACAGTATTTAACGCAGCAAATGACTGAAGTTGACAGGAGTGCTTTTGAGCAAAAAATCAGTGAAAGTCCTCAGTTGGCCCAAAAAATTAAGTTTGAAAAACTGATTGCTGAGGGAATTAAAAATTACAAAAAAGGAATCTTAAAATCCCGTTTAAATCAATTAGAGCTAGGTTCAAGTATTGGTGAAACGACTTCCATCACCACTAAAATCGCATTATCTACCATGACTGTACTAGTTTTGGGTGGCTTATCTTATTTTTTACTGACTCCCGACGAAACCCTAGTTATTGAAAATCAAGAGACAATTATAGGTATCGATGTGATGACGGAGGATAAAAATGCGAATATTTCTCTGGAGATAGACACAACTAATGAGATGTTGAGTGATAAAAAAGAAGATGAAAGGATCTCATCAATCACAAAAGACATTGAGAATACAAGGGTCAAAGTCTCAAAAAAACAGTCAAAAAAAGGTTCAAAGTCAGATAAAGAAATTCTCCAATCAGAGGTAGAGGTAGAAGTAGTACTTCCATATATGGATGGAACTGAAATGTCCTTTGATGAACCATTTGATTCTCTCCAAGATTTCTCTGACGATTTAATGAAAAATCGAGCTCAGGTGAATTCGGTATCCGAATTGGAGGTAGAAATTGAAATGAAAAAGTCTAAAAAATTAAAATATATTTATGTGGGCGAAAAATTAATTTTAATCGGAGATTTTTCTGCGTCACCTTATCAAATTATTGAAGACAATACGATCGCTGAAAAGAAACTCTATTTGTACTTCGAGCAGGAGTACTATGCTTTAACTGTAACCTCCGAGAAGAAAGCATTAATCCCGGTGAGGGACATAAGATTATTAGATTATTTGGTTGACCTAAGAAACAAATAATAAGTTCAGACTATTTTTCGGTTATTTTGTAACTTGCGCATCACAATGAAAGATAGTAGAAGGCAGAAAAGAAAATTAGGAAGTTTCCCTTTTCTCAGTGTAATATTTAGCATCACCTTGTCGCTTGTAGTTATGGGCATTTTTGGTATTGCATTTATCTATCTCAAAACCCTTACTTCTATAGTCCAATCAAACGTTGAAATACAGGTCTATCTAGATAAATCTATCAGAGATCATGATGTGAAGCGATTGGAAAAGATCATGACTACTCGACCTTACATTCGATCAGATGATGCTACAGAAAACATCAAGTTTATTAGTAAAGAAACGGCTGCTGAAGTATTTATCAGAGATACTGGTGAAGATTTCACTAAATTTCTAGGGGATAATCCACTGAGAGATGCCTTTTCAGTGAAGATCATAAATCAATATCAATCGGTAGACAGCTTGAAAACTATAGAGATAGACTTAAGGCGGTTGCCAGGAGTTTATGAGGTAGTTTTTCAGGAATCTTTAATAGCCAGCATCAATAAAAATCTAAGAAAAATTGGGATATTGCTTTTGGGTATGACGCTGATACTATTAGTTGCTGTGATTGTTTTAATCAATAATACCATAAGAATCGCCTTGTTCTCTCAAAGATTTTTGATCAGGAGTATGCAGTTAGTGGGTGCTACTAAAGGGTTTATCAGGTGGCCATTCTTGAAAAGATCTTTAATCTATGGATTGGTTTCTGGTATTTTGGCCTCGGGAATTATTTTTGGCATCATTCAATTTGCACAACATCAAATTGATGATTTAGATAAGCTTTATGCAGAAGAACCCTTATTTATTTTATTTGCTGTTTTGATATTTTTGGGCCTTTTAATCTCATATCTTAGCACCTTATCCTCCATGAGGCGTTATTTTAAAATTTCACTAGACGAACTTTATTAAACAAAAACAAATGTCAGTTCAAACCAAATTTGCTTTTAAAAAAATAAATTATCTGATCATGATCTTAGGTATTGTCTTGATTCTTTTAGGCTTTGTGATCATGTCCTTAGATCAAGAGACTTATGGATTTGGATTCTTAGGTTTAACTTTAGGTCCGATCATCGTTTTTTCAGGATTCATGATTCAATTCGTTGCCATTTTATATAAATCAAAAAAAGCGACTAATTAGAAGAATAAATGACTTGGATTGATGCGCTCATTCTGGGGATTGTTCAAGGTCTCACAGAATTTTTACCCGTCAGTAGCAGTGGGCATTTAGAGATCGGTGTGGTTTTATTGGGAATAAACTCCACAAATAACCTCTTGTTTGCCTTGGTCGTTCATATGGCTACTTGCCTGAGCACTATTTTTGTTTTTCATAAAGACATTCTTTTGTTAATTAAGGGGTTATTAAAATTTGAATGGAATGATGCGACAAAGTTTGTATTGAAGATATTCATTTCAATGATTCCTGTAGGTATAGTTGGACTACTTTTTGAAAGTGAAATTGAAGCTTTCTTCACAGGTGATTTGTTTTTAGTGGGGGGTATGCTGCTGGTTACGTCGATATTACTATTTATACCTCGCTATTTTAGTCAGGGTGTAGGTGAAGTTACTTTTGGGAAATCTTTGGTTATTGGATTGGCACAATCGATAGCCATTTTACCGGGGATATCACGATCTGGATCAACGATTGCTATGGCATTAGTCTTGGGAGTAACTAGGGAAAAAGCAGCGAAATTTTCTTTTTTAATGGTTCTTTTGCCCATAATTGGCGCAAGTTTGCTCAAGATTAAAAAATATATTGAGTTCCCTGACTTAGAACCTGAAGTAAACATTTTGGCCTTATTTTTAGGATTTATGGCTGCTTTTATTTCTGGTTATTTGGCTTGTCGATGGATGGTAAAAATTGTAAAGAAAGGGAAACTCATCTATTTTTCTATTTATTGTTTTATTTTGGGTTTGACCGCTATTTCTTATAGTTATATGCTATGATTATTCCAGAGGAAGGGAGCTTATTACTGGTCAACAAACCCAAAAGTTGGACCTCATTTGATGTAGTCAACAAATTAAGGTACCTACTGAAAATAAAGAAAATAGGTCATGCCGGAACCCTAGATCCCTTGGCAAGTGGCTTGTTACTCATTGGCGTAGGCAAGTACACTAAAAAACTAGAAAGCCTTCAGGGCTTAGATAAGACCTATGAAGGCATCATCGAAATAGGTAAAACTACGCCTTCCTTCGATTTAGAAACACCTTTTGATTCTTCCTCAGACTATATGCATGTCACGCCTCAACAAATAGCTGTAGCAGTTGAAGCGTTAACGGGAGAACTGGATCAGATACCGCCTATTTATTCAGCGATTAAAGTCAATGGACAGCGGGCCTATAAAAGTGCCCGAAAAAATGAAATCATTGAGCTTAAGTCACGAAAAATTAAAGTGTATAAGTTCGAGATCACTCGGGTACATTTGCCTGAAATTCATTTCAGAGTGGTATGTTCAAAGGGTACTTACATCAGGAGCCTCGCAAAGGATTTAGGTGAAAAATTGGGAGTAGGGGGATATTTAAAAGAGTTGGTAAGAACGCAAGTTGGCGGCTATAAATTGGAAAATGCCTTTCAGCTTGAGCAATTAGTTGGTCAAATTAATTCAGAAAAATGAAAGTAATTGATCATTTTAAGGAATTGGATGCTTGTATTTTACCCATTGTCACCAGTGGTACCTTTGATGGAGTTCATTCTGGACATCTGAAAATTTTAAGTGGTTTGGTTCAGCAAGCTCAAACGCGCGGAGGAGAAAGTGTGGTCATCACTTATTGGCCGCATCCCAGATTTGTATTGGGAAAGGGGTCGAGTTCATTGAAACTACTCAGTACATTTGAAGAAAAAGTAAAACTACTGAGTGATATAGGGATTGATTATTTGTTAAAAGTACGATTTTCAAAAGAATTTTCGGAATTATCACCGGAAGCTTTTGTCCAGAAAGTATTAATAAAAGGGATCAAAGCTAAAAAACTCATCATCGGCTACGACCACCGCTTCGGTAAAAATCAGACAGGAGATATTGATTTTTTAAAAAAGAATAAGGAACGTTTTGGTTTAGAGATCGAAGAAATCTCACGATTGGACATAGACCAAGTGGGGATCAGTTCTACCAATATCCGCCAAGCCTTGGCTGCTGGAGAGGTAGATGCCGCTCAAGGATATCTTGGACGTTACTATAGCTTATCTGGAATAGTTACCCGAGGAGATCAGATCGGTAGAAAAATAGGGTTTCCTACTGCGAATCTCTTTATCTCTGAATCTTACAAATTAATTCCCTCAGATGGTGTCTATGCCATATTTGTATATTTGGGACTTGAACGCTTCGATGGGATGCTCAATATTGGGTGGCGTCCTACTGTTAAAGGTAAAAAACGGACGATTGAAGCACATTTGTTTGATTTCAATAAGGATATTTATGGAAGCTACCTAAGGGTTGAACTGGTAGCAATCATTCGTAAAGAAATTGAATTTAACCATTTAGATGGCTTGAAAGAACAATTGATAAAAGATAAATTAGCAGCGAAAATAATATTAGAAAAGGTTAATTATAGCAAATGAAGGAGTCAGAAATAAAGTTCAAGGTTTCGCTTGACGATGAAAATATTCCAGAAAAAATCGAATGGGATGCAGATGAAAAGGAAAAAACAGGTTATTCAGAGACCAAATCGATTAGTGTTTCTTTGTGGGATAGCGATCAAAAAAACACTTTGAGAATCGATCTATGGGCAAAAGATATGCCTTTAGATGAAATGAAACGATTTTATATTGATTGCTTGGGAGGTATTGGTCAGACATTATTGAATGCCACAGGAGATCAATTTATGTCAGAAGAAATTAATGGACTCTGCGATAAGTTGGTAGAACATGTCAAAAAGGAAGCGGAATAGGAAGTTATTTATTAGGTAAATTATGAGTATTTTTAGAATAAGATAGCTCTATTTAGACTGTTTAGAATGAAATGATGTCATCTGTTTATTTATATTATTTTTATAATTTATGCTGATAATAAAGAAAATTCCTAAAAGTTTTGAACTGGTAAAGTGCATAATTTTAAACAAACGAGTATCTAAATAAGAAAGCTTAAATTTGCAGTAATGAGAGTTATAAATCTTATTGTGTTTAGTTAGGTCTTAGTGCCATTTTTTAAAAAAAAATAACTATTATTAACAAAACAATTTTAATTTAGAATTTATGAAGTTTGTTATTTCAAATATTTTAATACTGTTCGGGCTTTTGTTTTTGCCTCTCGTGTCCTTTTCACAAACACAGATATCCGGAGTGGTATTGGATAAAGACAATCGCGAACCTTTGATTGGGGTTAATGTCGTGGTGAAGGGAACCGTATTAGGTACCGTGACAGATTTCTACGGAAAATTTAATCTCAGTGTACAGGCGGCTCCTCCAATTACTTTGTCGATAACAAGCATTGGCTACAATGGTCAGGAGATTGAAATAAACGATGCCAACATTATGGGTCTGGAAATCATTCTCGAGGAATCCGTTGAAATTGGACAAGAAATAGTAGTATCGGCTTCTAGAATAGAAGAGAGAATCCTTGAATCCCCAGTGTCTATAGAGCGAATGAATATTTTGGATATTCAAAACACTTCGGCTGACAACTATTATAAGGCCATTGCCAATTTGAAAGGTGTCGATGTAGCCTCTAGCAGTATTAATTTTCAGGTCATCAATACACGAGGATTTGCCAATACGGGCAACACCCGATTTGTACAATTAATTGATGGAATGGATAGCCAGGCACCTGCCTTAAATTTTCCTGTTGGGAATTTAAATGGTCCCTCTGAGTTGGACGTTGAATCACTTGAGCTGATTCCGGGAGCCTCATCTGCCCTTTATGGACCTAACGCATTCAGTGGAGTGCTGCTCATCAATAGTAAAAACCCTTTTGAATATCAAGGATTAAGTGCCTTTCAAAAGATAGGGATGAATCATATGAACGATACGCAATCGAACTATACTGCGCAACCTATGTATGAAGGATCATTGCGCTATGCCAAAGCATACAATAATAAATTTGCCTATAAAATTAACTTCTCCTATTCTGTTGCTGAAGATTGGCATGGAAATTCTGATATGGATAGAAATGCAGCTACCAATCCGTTTGCCAGTATTGGTGGGATCAATCCAGGAGCAGATCGATTACATTATCAAGGTGATGAGGCAGGGGTTAATTTAGCCTTACTCGCTCAAAGTGAGGATTTTAAAACTTATGGTCAGCTGCCATTGAATAAATTTTCCAACAATAAATTTCCTCGTCCTTATATTTCAGCAGGTGATCTCCCCAATCATCCGGTAAATATTACTCCTTATCAAGAAATTGATCTTATTGATTATGGTGCTGAAAATTATAAATTTAATACAGCCCTTCATTATCGTTTGAATGATAAGGCTGAGGTCAGTTATACATTCAATGGTGGGTGGGGGACCAGTATTTATACTGGGGCCCAGCGTTATTCATTGGTTAATTTTGGAATTGTTCAACAAAAACTGGAGCTCAAAGGGGATAATTTTCATGTTAGGGCATATGGGACTGTTGAGAATTCTGGTGATTCCTATATCACGGAGTTCCTAGGTATCAGGATGCATCAAGAAGCCATAAATCTGGCCAATAATGATCCAGCGAGGCCTTCGGTTTTACCCGCAGGATTTTTTAATTATTTTGGTGATTACGGAGTAGAGTACTTACGTTATCTCTCCGTTGAGGAGGGACTCCTCCCAGGTGAAATTCAAGGTCTGCCAAGTGATGAACGAATGCAAATAGAATATGCTGCGCATACTTATGCCAGAGACCAGATAGATGGTAGATATTTAGCTGACGAGGTAAATGGAGGATCTATCACCGAAGGAGCGACGGGTGATCCTTACACATTAGCAGACTTAAAAAGCAGAGTAATGACTGGCGTGATTCCGGAAGGTCCTTTATTTAATGATAGATCGGCGATGTATCAGGCAGATGGTCAGTATGATTTCAAAAATGATATTGATTTCATGGAGCTTCAAGTGGGAGCCAGTTTTAGGATGTTTGACTTAGGTTCTAATGGTACGATCTTTCCAGATACCGTAGGAAATGAGATTACCATCAAAGAATATGGTATTTATGCTCAGACCGCCAAACGGGTTTCAGACTGGCTGAAACTTTCGGGTTCTTTGAGATATGATAAAAATGAAAATTTTAAGGGTCAAGTGAATCCTAGAATTTCGGCAGTCTTGAATCCCAATAATAATCACTTTTTTAGATTTTCTTATCAAACTGGATTCAGAATACCGACTACGCAAAATCAGTATATAAATTTAGATATTATCAGTAGTAGATTACTCGGTGGATTACCGGAGTTTTACGATACCTACGTTCCAGATCCTCAAAATAATACTTACTATAAACTTCAGTCGGTTTTAGATTATAGAAATGAAATATATTCAGGGGTAGATAGTGTGGATGCTGTTATGGTATTGGATCGTTATACTGAATTTAACCCGGTCAAACCTGAGCAAGTAAAAACATTTGAAGTGGGATACAAAAGTGTTATTAACAATAAGTTGGTAATTGACATGGCTTATTTCTATAATATATACACCAATTTCATCACAAACATTGGGGTGGTTGATTCTACGAAGGGGGCAACTAACTCAAGGTTATTATTGGGATCTTCCGATGACACCTATGCTTTGACAACAAACATGACCAAACCTGTTTATACACAGGGCGTCGTAGCAGGGCTGGATTATTCTTTACCTAAGGGTTATAAATTTGGGATTAATTACTCCTGGAATCAGTTCATCAGTGGAGCAGATTATGAGCAAGGGAACACATTATTTGATTTCAATACCCCTGAGCATAAAGTCAATATTAACTTTGGGAATAGAAATCTTTTTAAAAATTTCGGATTTAATATGACTTATAGATATCAGACTGAGTTTAGATGGGAGTCTTCTTTTGCGCAGGGGAACGTACCTGCATACAATACATTAGATGCTCAAGTTTCTTATAAGCTTTCTTCTCTTAAGTCAATTTTGAAACTGGGAGCTTCAAATCTCTCAAATAAATACTATATCCAAAGTTTAGGAGGCCCAAGTATTGGTGCGATTTATTACTTGTCCATTACTTTTGATGAATTTATGAGAAGATAAGTTTCAGAACGCAGATAAATGATATTTTAAACCCTACTTATGGTGGGGTTTTTTATTGTTTTATAAATTTGTAATTATGAAAGACGATAGCCATTTTAACTACCTGCAGAATACGCGTCAAAAACTCTGTATTATCATCTTTGGAACCGATACTCGTCTAGGTCGCTTATTTGACGTAGTGCTGCTCTATATGATACTGACGAGCATACTACTTGTCATGTTGGAGAGCGTTCAATCTATAAGCTCTAGATATGAAGAATTATTCTATATTTTAGAATGGCTATTTACTATATTTTTTTCAATTGAATTTCTATTAAGGTTGTGGATATCGAGGAAACCTTCAAGTTATTTATTTAGTTTCTTCGGGCTCGTTGATTTTATGGCCGTCATACCTACCTATTTGACTTTATTTTATGCCGGAGGTTCTTATTTAATAGTCGTTCGTGCGGTACGTTTGCTGCGAGTATTTAGGATTTTAAAACTCAGTCGTCAGCTTTCAGAATCTCGGGTTTTAGTGAAAGCATTGATATCAGGAAGGCATAAAATTTTAGTCTTTCTTGGGGGCGTATTGACGCTAGTGATTATCATGGGAACTTTAATGTATCTAATAGAAGGGGGTGAAAATGGTTTTGACAGTATACCCCGCAGTATTTATTGGGCCATTGTGACCACGACCACGGTAGGTTATGGCGATATATATCCGGTTACCGTATTTGGACAAATTTTGGCAGCTACCTTGATGCTCATGGGATATGCCATTATAGCGGTACCTACAGGTATTGTAAGCTCCGAGTTGAACAAGGTCTCACATAAAAAGGCTTACAAGAAAAAGAGCAAATGTTCTTCTTGCGGAAAACAGAGACATAGTTCTAAGGCCAAGTATTGTGCACGCTGCGGCACCGTATTGGGAGTTTGAGTGTATTTATTTTGATCAATGAGAGGTGTAAACAGCATTGGGATTTTTATCGTTTAAACGAATCAGTTCATATAAATCATATTCAAACCCTAGTATGGATCATTTAGGGATCAGTGCTGATTTGTTGAAGGGGTAGAGTTTCATAGTCATGGAATCTTGATTCAGCAAAGAGTTTATCGATGCTCAAATTTTATCACTTACTACTGCTTCACTGGGAACCTATTAGAGGATGAATTTGCGTATTTCATCATTTACTTCGTCAAGATCAATTATACCATAAGAATGTATATTAAGTAAATATGGATTAGTACAGAGGTTCTTGAGTTAAAATAATAAAAAAAGGCCAACGAAATTCGTTGGCCTTTTTTTATTATTTATTTTTTTATGTTAGATTATTCACAATCAGCAAACGCATTCCAACAATAAACTCCGTAATCAACATCTGTATCGATATCTGTCTCGGCGATTGTTAAAATTCGATTCACAAATTCAGTACCAACAGTACCTTCTGTACCAGCATCAAACATTTCTTGATCATTCCATCCACCAGCAGTGAATTTTAATTCATGATCGCCCGCTGGAAGTGGGATAGTGATTGTATATACACCTGCGACAGTACTTTCCGTCATTGGGTTACAATCTCCACACCAGCCATTAAATGTTCCATTTAAAAACGGTGCTGTTTCTGTTTTGCTTGGATCAGCTAAATATGTGGAGAAATTTAAACGAAAAGTGACACTTGCAGATGGTGGTGGACAGGGCTCAAATGTATTCCAGCAGTAGGGTCCTACATTCATTTCCATCATGTTAGGTACTACGGTCAAAAGTCTATTTACAAACTCATCACCAATTGTACCCGCTGTACCCGCATCGAACATCTCTTGATCATTCCATCCGCCAGCAGTAAATTTCCATTCGTAAAGGCCTGTATCAAGTGGAATAGTGATTGTATAAATACCATCTCCGTCTTCATCAGTCATTGGATTACAATCTCCACACCAGCCATTAAATGTTCCATTTAAAAACGGTGCTGTTTCTGTTTTGCTTGTATCAGCTAGATAAGTATTGAAATCTAAGTGAAAAGTAACGTCGGTTGGACCATTATGCTCACCACCACCGTTTCCGTCACCACCTTCATGATCAGCATTAGCTAAAATGAATTGCCAAACGCCACCAGGGTAAACAACTTGGAAGGTTGCATGATGATCTGGATCATCATCACCTCCTGCCAAAGCATAAGTACGCGAAGTGATTGTATTTGCATCCAAAAGAACTTCTCCTGTCCCTGAATTCCAGAGTTCACCCTCATTAGTTGCTTTAGCCAAACCAAAGTAAGCTCCGACTCCATATAAAGTAACCGTTTCAGCATCAACATTTACCTCGTAAGTAAAAGGCGCATTTGACTCATCATGCGGAGCAACAGGGGTACCACAGCCTTCAGCATCTACACCCTCTTGACCTGGTTCTAACCAAGTGGACCCATCTGTGAGAATTGTATACTCCCCTGACCAAATCTCCTCACCAGCATCATTAGTGCTCATCGTACCAGCGTCGAAAACATATTGATCATCAAAATGACAATCTCTTGTTGTAACGGCCGCCGCATCACTCGACCACCAACTTAGATCGTCTGTTGCAGGACCTACTGCTAGGGCTCCTGCGACAGGTGCAAGTGTCCATGTCCCTTCCATTGGGTTTTCAGGGGCTTCTGGTTTCATAGGTGTTAAAAAACCAGCGATAACATGGATTATACCGTTAACATTTGTAACAGCATCTGGAAACAGAACTTCAGCATTCCAAAAACCAGCAGAATCTGCACTCATACCCATTGCGAAGTCAAGATCACTATCAATAAGGACTCCTGTGCCACCTCCAAATTGACCAGCTAGATCTGCATCATATTTGATATAAAGAGGAACAAAAACAATCCCACCACTACCATCATCCATACCTATCATTCCATCAACAATTTTACCCTCATCAAATAATCCACCTGTAAGTGTAGCTGCATCAAGAACATTAGAAGCATCATCGGTAGCTTTCAAGGCTGCTGCCGCGCTTATTACGTGATGAGAAAGAATACCATACCAATCTTCTCCAGAGAAAGTTTCAACAGAAAGACCAGCCGCCTCAAATACAGCATTAGGTACAGCAAAAACAGTAGATTTGACCTCTGGATTGGCTAAATAATCTATAAGACTTGGCAACTCGTTTGTCACGGCAAAGACCTCCGATGCCTGAAGTGCTCCACCCATAGCAGAAAAGGTATTGCTAATCAATAAAGATGCAGCATTTGTTCCTAAAATACTTGCCAATAAATCTCCTGTACCAGGGGGTATAAGGACAGTTCCAACGTCCCAAATAACTCCATTTGAAGCCATGATTGGTTCATCAGCCACCAAAATACCTTTTGTATTCGATCCTGTAAGGAGTGTACCGTCTTCCGGTGATCCTAAAGAACCGTCAGCATCAGGATTGTCCTGATTTACAACGATTGCTTCACCTTGAACAGTGGCAATGCTAGCACCCGGAGTTATTTCATCAATGATAGTACCAGCACCATGATAAGTCAATAGAGACACTATGATCGCAGGACTAACATCACTTGCCTTACTCACACCTACTGTTGCATACAATGCTGCAAATGCATCATTATTGGGTGCAAATAGGGTATATGTACCGTCTTCTGAAAACAATGAAGACAGCAATGTGCCATTTGCATCAATTGGATATGTTTCGAGAAGGAATATTAATGTATCGTATCCTCCAACATCAGCCAAGGTTTGCATAATATCGTTATATTCTGATTCTACTTCATCAACCGGCGCATCAACGTCGTCATCGTCACTACAATTAGTGAGAAAGGTTAAACTCAAGGCCATCACTAACATCGTGAGATACTTGAATGGTGTTAAAATGTTATTTTTCATCATACTTTCTGTTTTTCTTCTTTAATTAAATCTATTTTCTTCTTTTATAATATGTTACGGTAATAAATGAATTTATCTTGACTCGCGTCGCCCAATTGCTACTTAAGACTACTTACACAATTCAAGATTGACCCCAGTTCAAAGCACTGAGAAAACTACTTACATACAATTTTACGTTAATAATTTCATATATGTGACCTAAAGACAATAAAAATATGCGTTTAGGTATGAGTTTTTAAGACAGTATACGCTTAGTTCAACGATAACATAAACGCATTTAATGTATAAATCTCATAATGAATATGCTTTATATAGAATTCAATTTTATAATACGGAGACAATAATTGTAAAATTATAATCAAAATGAAGCTAATCAATTTTTAATTAACAACACTTCGCTTTTTGAAAAAGGGCTGATAAGTTGTTTTTATTTTTAATAATATTGTCTATGTCTCCTTTAAGCAGTGTTTTGACTTGATTAAACTTTGGAGACCTCTTTTTTATTCTTTTTTAACAATAAAAAGCTACTTTTTATTCTTTTTCTATTTTTCTATACTAATTTAGACTAAAAATTAGGATGTTTATACAAATTCAGACAATTTTGTACTTCTTACTTGGAATTCTTGATTAACAAGCATTAGTTTTAGCTTTTAATAGACAAAAAAAATAATGGTACAAACTTCTGTGATT
This sequence comes from uncultured Cyclobacteriaceae bacterium, assembly GCA_905479015.1. Taxonomy (GTDB): domain Bacteria; phylum Bacteroidota; class Bacteroidia; order Cytophagales; family Cyclobacteriaceae; genus UBA4465. The sequence continues at coordinate 79,181 of CAJQKV010000011.1, read as the reverse complement.
CTCACAAAAATTTTTCTCCCAGTGATTATTCAAACCTGAGTCGACTGGTTCAATTAATTAAAAAAAATTAAAGCCATTCGAAATAAATTAGAATGGCTTTCTTTATGTAAAAAAAATGTATTTTCAAGAGGATAGTATTGTATTTTTAGATGGTAATTGGATTGAGGCAAAAAAAGCAAATTTTAGTCTCTTCAGCCAAACTATGCATTATGGATTTGGAGCCTTTGATGGGATGAGGTCTTACAAAAATGCAGAGGGGTGCAATATATTTAGGGCAAAGGCACATTTTGAAAGATTGGCTGCTGCCTGCAAAGATCTTACCCTCGAAATTCCCTTTGGTGTTGACGAACTCGTCAATGTCGCCTACAAGCTGTTGAAAAAAAATAAGCTCGTGAATGCCTATGTCAGGCCCTTAATTTTCATGGATACCAATATGGACTTGACGACCGATAGTAAGGTCCATGTTTTCATGGCCGCATGGAGATGGAAAAAATATTTAGGCAATGAACCTTTGGATTTGATGATTTCAGAGCATAGCAAAACCGTAGGTTTGGCCAATAAAATCAATGCCAAAATCATAGGCAATTATACCAATTCCATTTTGGCTTCTTCTCAGGCCAAAAAATTAGGCTACAGTGAAGCTTTGATGCTCGATATCAATGGGAATATTTCAGAGAGTCCAGCGGCTAACTTTTTTTATGAGAAGGACGGCGCACTTTTTACGCCCACTACTGAATTTGCCTATGACGGTATTACGCGTCAAACTATCATTGAATTGGCAAAGCAATGGAATATTAAAGTAACTGAAAAAGAGGTTTCGGTGGAGGAGATATATGAGGCAGATTACGCGTTTTTGACAGGAACCGCGACAGAGGTATCACCCATTAAAAGTATCAATGGTGAAATTTTTAAGGCCGAATGGGAGGACTCTAATGCCCATAGCCTGTACATGATGTACCGTCAGCAAGTAATGTTCAATGAATACCAGGGCCTAACTATTGTCTAAAACCATGCCGACATTTAACAAATACAGTAAAGTGATTACTCAAGATCCAAGCCAGCCGGCATCCCAAGCGATGTTGTATGCGGTTGGACTATCGACTGAAGACATGGCTAAGGCGCAGGTGGGTATTGTGAGTACCGGCTTTGAAGGGAACCCTTGCAATATGCATTTGAATATTTTGGCACATCAAGTGAAAAAAGGAGTACTCGATGCAGATTTAATTGGGTTGATTTTTCATACCATCGGAGTGAGTGACGGTATTTCTAATGGAACGGAAGGGATGAAATACTCTTTAGTTTCAAGAGATATTATCGCAGATTCTATAGAAACCGTCGTCAATGCGCAATATTACGATGCCGTCGTACCGGTAGTGGGATGCGATAAGAATATGCCGGCCGCCATCATGGCTTTAGGGAGATTGAATCGACCCGGATTGATGGTTTATGGTGGAAGTATCAAACCAGGTAAATGGAAAGGAAAAGATCTTAATATTGTTTCAGCCTTTGAGGCTTACGGAGCCAAGTTATCAAATAGCATTTCTGATGAGGATTATGAAGGCATCATAAAAAACTCAATTCCAGGTCCAGGTGCATGTGGGGGTATGTATACGGCCAATACTATGTCATCTGCCATAGAGGCATTGGGAATGAGCCTGCCTTTTTCGTCATCTAATCCTGCCGAAAGCCAAGACAAGAAGACAGAAACTTTGAAGGTCGGAGCAGCCATCAAAAACCTAATGATACAGGATATTCTGCCTAAACAAATAATGACCAAGCAGGCTTTTGAGAATGCCATAGCTACCGTAATGGTATTGGGTGGCTCAACCAATGCCGTGTTACATTTGATCGCTATGGCCAAATCGGTAGATGTACCTTTGGGCCTTGACGATTTCCAAAGAATATCTGACAATACGCCTTTCATCGCAGATTTGAAGCCTTCAGGAGCGTATTTGATGGAAGATTTACATCGTGTAGGAGGGGTTCCTGCTGTATTGAAAGAGATGTTATATCAGGGTTACTTACAGGGAGATTGTTTGACGGTTACTGGGAAAAGTATTGGAGAAAATTTGGAGGCTGTTAAGTCCTTGAGTGAGCAACAAAAAGTAATTGTCCCTTTTGATAATCCCATAAAAACAAATGGGCACTTACAAATTCTCTATGGAAACTTAGCTCCGGAAGGTGCCGTAGCTAAAATAACAGGCAAAGAAGGTGAGATATTTGAGGGTCCTGCAAGGATCTATGAAGACGAATTTGATGCTATAAGAGGCATCATTGAAGAAGTCCAAAAAGGAGAAGTGATTGTGATTAGATATTCGGGCCCCAAAGGTGCGCCGGGCATGCCAGAAATGTTAAAACCCACTGGAGCAGTGATGGGTGCCGGTCTGGGTAAAGAGGTGGCTTTGATTACTGATGGTAGATTCTCGGGAGGATCACATGGATTTGTCGTGGGACATATTACCCCTGAAGCGCAAGAGGGAGGACCTTTGGCTTTTGTGAAAAATGGAGATATCATCAGGATAGATGCGATCAGTAATCAATTGGAATTGAAAATTTCTGATGAAGAAATGGAAAAAAGGAAATCCATTTGGATTCAGCCCGCTTATAAAGCCAATAAAGGAGTATTAAAAAAATATATCAATTCGGTAGCCACGGCCTCCGAAGGTTGTGTTACCGATCAATAATATGAATACATCAACTTTAGCAGTAGAAAAAAAGATAACCAAAAAGACGACCAGAATAAAAGGGTCTGATGCGGTACTTCAGTGTTTAATAGCCGAAGGAGTTACGACTATTTTCGGTTATCCTGGCGGTGCCATTATGCCTATTTATGATGCGCTCTATCATTATCAAGATAAATTGAACCATATTTTGACCCGTCATGAGCAGGGTGCGGTACATGCCGCTCAGGGTATGGCTCGTGTGACCGGCAAAGCAGGGGTCTGTTTTGCTACTTCTGGTCCCGGGGCAACCAATTTAATTACCGGGATTGCAGATGCACAAATTGATTCGACACCTTTGGTCTGTATTACGGGACAAGTTCCTTCGCATCTCTTAGGAACAGATGCTTTTCAAGAGACAGATGTGATGGGCATTTCTATGCCTGTGACCAAGTGGAATTATCAAGTAACTCGAGCAGAGGAAATACCTTATGCTATTGCCCGAGCTTTTTATATTGCGAATACGGGTCGTCCAGGGCCCGTTTTGATCGATATAACCAAAGATGCTCAATTTGCTGAGTTTGATTTCACCTATGATAAATGTGAAAAAATCCGAAGTTACCATCCTTATCCGGAAGCGCTACCGTTGGATCTTGAGGCCGCTGCAAATTTGATAAATGAGGCTAAAAAGCCCTATATATTGGTAGGACAAGGTGTTCAGCTTTCTGGAGCAGAGAATGAATTGATACGATTTGCAGAAAAAACAGGAATCCCTATGGCGGCAACGCTGATGGGACTTTCAGGAATTCCGACCAGCCATCCCCTTTATGTTGGCTACCTAGGTATGCATGGGAATTATGGTCCTAACATAAAGACCAATGAATGTGATGTATTAATAGCCATAGGTATGAGATTTGATGATCGAGTGACCGGAGATTTGGACCGATATGCCAAACAAGCCAAAGTAATTCACATCGAAATTGATCCCTCTGAGATAGATAAAAATGTAAAAACAACGGTGGCTATTAATAGCGATGCCAAACAGGCTTTGCTGGGGCTGCTTCCGTTGGTGAATGTTTCAACGCACAAGGATTGGATAGACGAGTTTCATCAATGTGATAAAATTGAACATGATAAGGTAATTGATGCTGAATTGTATCCTGATTCAGGTGAAATAAAAATGGCTGAAGTGATCAATAGGATATCAGAGGTCACTAATGGTGACGCCATTGTCGTTACTGACGTTGGACAACATCAAATGGTAGCGAATAGATATTATAAATTTCGAAAATCATTGAGCTGTATTACTTCTGGTGGTTTGGGTACTATGGGTTTCGCATTGCCAGCCGCTATGGGCGCAAAAGTAGGGCAGCCTGAAAGAACGGTTATAACTGTGATTGGAGATGGAGGTTTTCAAATGACCATACAAGAATTAGGAACCATAAGGCAGAGTGATTTAGCGGTAAAAATTTTAATTTTAAATAATAACTTTCTCGGAATGGTTCGTCAATGGCAACAGTTGTTTTTTGAAAAGCGTTATTCTTTTACTGAGCTGGATAACCCGGATTTTCAAATGATTACTAGGGGTTATGGTATCAAAGCTCAGAAAGTTGAAAAACGTGAAAATCTTGATCAAGCGATACATGATTGGTTACATAGCGAAGGCCCCGCGCTGCTAGAGGTAGTGGTCGAGCAAGAAGGAAATGTATTTCCTATGGTGCCTTCTGGAGCCTCTGTAGCTGAAATCAGATTAGATTGATATGAGTTTGGAACTTAAATACCCTACCTCAACTCCCAGAGAATTTACTTTATCTGTACTTACTGAAGATAAATCTGGATTACTCAATCAGCTGACGATCATTTTCACCAAAAGGAAGATCAATATCAATAGTTTGAACGTATCCAATACAGAAGTTAAAGGCGTAAGTCGCTTTACGATAGTGACCGAGACCAGTAAGGATATGATTGACAACATTGTCAAACAAATAAGGAAGCTGATTGATGTGCTCGGAGCGTTTGTATATGAAGAACATCAGATTTTCTATCAAGAAATTGCGCTCTATAAAGTGCCCAAATATGCGATTGTGGATGGGAACTCAATAGAAGATCTAGTGAGTAAAAGTGGCGCACGGATTTTAGTGGTTGAAACAGACTACATGATTATTGAGAAAACGGGAAACTCTAGAGAGACGCATGATTTATATCAAAAATTGGAACCTTTTGGACTCTTAGAGTTCATCCGATCGGGTCGCGTGGCCATATCAAAATCAACAAGAAAAACCGAAGCTTACATCAAGGAACTAGAGGCTTCAAATTCAAATAAATTAAGTATTAAAGATTTTTAATTATTCATAAAAGTTAGACAAATGGCAAAAATTAATTTTGGCGGTGTAGAAGAAGAAGTAGTCACCCGTGAGGAATTTCCCCTCGAAAAAGCAAGAGAAGTAATGAAGGATGAAGTGATAGCCATTGTAGGATATGGCGTCCAAGGTCCGGGTCAGGCACTCAACTTGAGAGACAATGGATTCAATGTGATCGTAGGTCAAAGAAAAGGAGGTAAATCATGGGATAAAGCGGTTGCAGATGGATTCGAACCCGGAGTTTCATTATTTGAAATAGAGGAAGCTTGTGAGAAAGGAACGGTCATTCAGTATTTGTTATCAGATGCAGGTCAAATTGACCAGTGGCCCGTTATTAAGCCTTATTTAACCCCAGGAAAAGCCCTTTATTTTTCTCATGGATTTGGTGTTACTTATAACGATCAAACAGGAATAGATTTGCCTAGTGACGTAGATGTTATCCTGGTTGCCCCAAAGGGGTCAGGTACGTCATTAAGAAGATTGTTTGTAGCAGGAAAAGGCCTTAATTCATCATTTGCAGTGCATCAAGATGCAACAGGGCGTGCGCGCGAGCGGGTGATATCGTTGGGTATTGGCGTGGGTTCAGGTTATCTTTTTGAAACTAATTTTAAAAGTGAAGTTTATAGTGATTTGACCGGAGAGCGAGGAAGTTTGATGGGAGCTATACAAGGATTATTTGCGGCACAATATGATTTGTTACGTAAAAAAGGGCATTCACCCTCAGAAGCTTTTAACGAAACGGTGGAGGAAGCGACGCAATCTTTATATCCGCTGGTAGCTGAAAATGGCATGGATTGGATGTATGCCAATTGTTCAACGACCGCTCAAAGAGGGGCTTTAGATTGGTGGAAAAAGTTTAGGGATGCGGTTGCACCAGTTTTTGAAGAACTTTACGAAAGTGTGGCCACTGGAAATGAAGCCAAAATTACGATTGAGGCAAACCAGAAGGCCACTTACAGAGAGGGTCTTGAAAAAGAGCTCAATGAGTTAAGGGAATCCGAAATGTGGCGCACTGGGGCTACTGTGAGAAAATTAAGACCTGAGAATAAATAATTAACCTTTTTAACTACGATTGTCGTGGCAGATCAACTTTATATTTTTGATACAACCTTACGAGATGGCGAACAAGTCCCAGGTTGTAAACTGAACACGGAAGAAAAAATCGTAGTGGCCAAGGCGCTTGAAGCGCTGGGCGTGGATGTTATTGAGGCGGGTTTTCCTATTTCAAGTCCTGGTGATTTTAATTCGGTTCGTGAATTGTCGAAGGCTACTTCAAGGCCTATCATTTGTGCCTTGACACGGGCCGTTGAGAAGGATATTGAAGTAGCTGCAGATGCGTTGAAATATGCCAAAAGAAAGCGTATTCATACCGGTATAGGAACTTCTTTTTTGCATATTCATCATAAGTTAATGTCCACAGAAGAAAAAGTACTTGAGCGTGCTGTAAACGCGGTTAAATATGCCAAAAAATATGTAGAAGAGGTTGAGTTTTATGCTGAAGATGCTGGGCGAAGCGATAATGAGTATTTGGCAAGAGTAGTTGAAGCAGTGATTGCTGCCGGTGCTACAGTCATCAATATTCCAGATACGACAGGATACTGCTTACCAGAGATGTATGGTGCTAAAATCAAGTATTTGATGGAGCATGTGAAGGGCATTGAAAAGGCTATTCTTTCAACACATTGTCATAATGATTTGGGTATGGCTACGGCCAATTCAATCATGGGTGTGATCAATGGTGCGCGGCAGGTTGAGGTCACTATGAATGGTATTGGAGAACGTGCGGGTAATACCAGTCTAGAAGAAGTAGTGATGACTTTTAAAAGTCACAAAGCGCTCAATATCGAAACCAATATCAACACAAAAAATATTTATCAAACCAGTAGACTTGTTTCTAATTTGATGAATATGCCCGTTCAGCCCAATAAGGCAATAGTAGGGAGAAATGCTTTTGCACATTCATCGGGGATACATCAAGATGGCGTCCTTAAGCTCCGCGAGAATTATGAAATCATCGATCCGGTGGAGGTAGGGGTAGAAGAATCATCCATATTATTATCTGCAAGAAGCGGTAGGGCGGCTTTAAGACATCGACTCAGTATTTTAGGATATGTGCTTGAAGAGGAGAAAATTGACGAAGTATATGAACATTTCTTAAAGTTGGCGGATTCTCAAAAGGAGATTTCAGATGAAGACCTTGAAAATCTGATGGGTAAAGTTCATAGGGATAAGGAGCACGTTAAGCTTGATTTCCTTAAGGTTACTTCGGGAAAAGGTTTGGTGCCGAACGCCGTAGTTCATTTAGATGTTTTAGGAGAAAAAATAGAAGTTTCTGAGACGGGTGTTGGTGGAATTGATGCGGCATTAAATGCGATAAGGTCAGTAATTAATAAGAATGAGTTCATCGATGAGATTTTGATTCAGGCATTTAGCAGAACGACCTTAGCCTTAGGTAAGGTACATGTCCAACTAAAAAATCAAGCAGGAAAAATGTTTCATGGTTTTGCGGCACATCAAGACTTAATTACCGCCTCCATAGAGGCTTACTTGGATGCAGTGAATAAAATGGGATCCATTGAGCTGAAGAAGATTAAAGAAAAAGAATTATAAACAATAAAACATGAGTCAATCGACGACATTATTTGATAAAATTTGGGATGGCCATACCGTTAAGTCCATTAAAAATGGGCCTAGTGTTTTGTACATTGATAGGCATTATATACATGAAGTAACCAGTCCAGTAGCTTTTCTAGGTCTAGAAAAAAGAGGTTTGAGTGTTGCTAATCCCCAAAAGACTACAGCCACCCCAGATCATAATATTCCTACTCAAGATCAACATTTGACCATTCAAGATGCTTTATCTAGAAATCAAGTGGATAGGTTGATGAAGAATTGTAAAAATCATAATATTCCCTTGTATGGATTAAATCACAAATGGCAGGGTATCGTTCATGTGATTGGTCCCGAGCTGGGATTGACCCAACCTGGGATGACTATTGTTTGTGGAGATAGCCACACTTCAACACACGGAGCCTTTGGATGTGTTGCTTTTGGTATTGGTACGAGTGAAGTCGAAATGGTTTTAGGTACGCAATGTATCATGCAGCCCAAGCCAAAGAAGATGCGAATCAAGATTGATGGAGTTTTAAGCAAAGGGGTAACGGCTAAAGACATTGCGCTCTACATTATATCCCAAATATCAACGAGCGGGGGTACTGGGCATTTTATAGAATATGCAGGAAGCGCTATTGAGGGATTGACCATGGAAGGACGCATGACCTTATGTAACATGAGTATTGAGAGTGGTGCTCGAGGGGGCTTAATTGCTCCTGATCAGACTACTTTTGAATACCTTAAGAACAGAGAGTTCTCTCCAAAAGACCAAAAATGGGAGGAAGCCATGGCAAAATGGGCCTTGCTCAAGACCGATGAAGATGCTTCTTTTGACAAAGAATACTTATTTTATGCCCAAGACATTGAGCCCATGATCACTTTCGGAACTAATCCAGGAATGGGAACGGGAGTAACAGGTCACATTCCCTTGGCTGCTTCTTTAGCGGAGGGTGAAAGGGTTACTTATGAAAAATCTCTTCAATATATGGGCTTCAGTGATGGCGATAAGTTGCAAGGAAAATCAATTGACTACGTTTTTGTTGGGAGTTGTACCAACGGTAGGATTGAAGATTTAAGAGAGTTTGCTCATTTTATTAAAGGCAAAAAGAAGGCAGATAACATTACTGCTTGGATTGTACCAGGTTCTAAACAGGTAGAAGCCCAAGCCCAAGAGGAGGGTTTGTTAGAGATTATTGAAGCTGCTGGATTTGAGTTGAGACAACCAGGATGTTCAGCTTGTTTGGCCATGAATGATGATAAGATTCCTGCTGGAAAATATGCAGTTTCCACCTCCAATAGGAACTTTGAGGGTAGACAAGGACCCGGAGCACGTACCTTACTTGCAAGCCCTTTGGTAGCCGCAGCTTGCGCTATTTCAGGGAAGATTACTGATCCAAGAGAATATTTGAACTAAAAGCTTAAGTTGATGCCCATAGAAAAATTCATAAAAATTCAGTCTTCAGCGGTTCCCGTCCAGATTGAAAATGTAGATACGGACCAAATTATACCTGCACGTTTTTTAAAAGCCGTAGAGCGAAAAGGATTTGGAGATAATTTATTCAGAGATTGGCGTTATGATAAATCCAATAATCCGATCAGCGGTTTCCCTCTGAATGAGATTAAATACTCGGGACAAATTTTGATTGGAGGAAAAAATTTTGGCAGCGGATCAAGTAGAGAACATGCGGCTTGGGCATTGTACGATTATGGATTTAAGATAGTCGTATCTAGTTTTTTTGCGGATATATTCAAAGGAAATGCTTTGAATAACGGTCTGCTTCCAGTTCAAGTAACCTCAGATGAGCTTAGTGAGATATTTGAAGCCATAGATACGGATACTCAAGCTACTTTCACCGTTGATCTTGTGCAACAAACCTTTACAATTGATGCTTCAGGTAAAGTAATTGGTTTTGAAATTAATCCTTACAAGAAGGAATGTCTCTTGCATGGCTATGACGATATTGATTATTTATTAAGTCTTAAAAAAGAAATAGCAATTTTCGAATCGAAAGAATGATATGGATGAGCAAAAAGTACTCATATTAGATACCACCCTCAGAGATGGTGAGCAGACTTCTGGCGTATCATTTACGGAAACAGAAAAACTCAGCTTGGCCAAAATTTTGTTAGAAGAGGTCAAAGTAGATCGCCTAGAGATCACTTCGGCGCGTGTATCAGAGGGTGAAAAAAGAGCAGCTCTACGCATTTTAAATTGGGCGAAGGGCACGGATCATTTAAAAAAGATTGAAATTCTTGGATTTGTAGATCAGCATGAGTCGGTCAAGTGGATTCAGGAGGTAGGGGGTAAGGTGATGAACTTGCTTGCCAAAGGATCAGTGAAGCATTTGACGGGTCAATTACGCAAGACACCAGAAGAACACATTGAATCATTAATTGACACCATTGAGTATGCCAATACATTGGATATTCAGGTTAATTTATATTTAGAAGATTGGTCCAATGGAATGATCCAGTCTCGGGATTATGTTTTTCAGTTGATGGATACACTTGAGGACCAACCTATTCTACGCTTTATGTTGCCGGATACTTTAGGTATTTTGCAGCCCTCAGAGACGGCTTTGTTTGTGTCGGAAATGACCCATCGTTATCCCAAACTTAAATTTGATTTCCATGCACATAATGATTACGATTTGAGTATAGCGAATGTTTTGGAAGCCGTAAAAGCGGGAGCAAGCTGTATTCACGTCACGGTTAATGGCCTGGGAGAACGAGCAGGTAATGCTATTTTGAGCAGTGCAATTGCAGCGCTTCGTGATCATCTTAAAATTGAAACAAATGTGGTTGAAACTAAGATTTATCGCATCAGTAAATTGGTTGAAACCTTTTCAGGTTTACGGATTCCCGCCAACAAACCTTTGATTGGGGCTAGTGTATTTACCCAAACTTGTGGCGTACATGCAGATGGAGACAGTAAGGATAATTTATACTTCAACACGCTCATGCCCGAACGCTTCGGAAGGTCCCGAAGTTATGCTTTGGGCAAGACTTCGGGAAAAGCAAATGTGAAAAAGAACCTAGCTGAACTAGGTATTGAACTTGATGAGAAAACACTCAAAAAAGTAACGGACAGAGTCATCCAATTGGGAGATAAAAAAGAGCAAATTACGTTGGATGATTTACCCTATATCGTCGCAGATGTTTTGGATTTGGCAGAGATTGAGCAAAAGGTAAAAATCATCAATTATAATTTATCACATGCCAAGGGCTTGAAGCCTGTGGCTTCCGTGGCCTTAAAGATAGAAGGGAAACAGTATGAGGCGACTTCAGCAGGAGACGGACAATATGATGCCTTTATGAATGCCCTATCAAAAATTTATAAAGATAAACTTAAGAAATCGCTTCCTCAATTGATAGATTATAGTGTATTGATACCTCCTGGGGGGAAATCAGATGCCTTATGCGAAACCACCATAACCTGGGAAATGAATCGTGAGTTCAAAACTCGGGGTGTTGATACCGATCAAACTTTTTCAGCCATAAAGGCAACGGAGAAGATGTTGAATCTACTTCAAAATGAGACCATTCTTCAAATCACACAATTACAATCACAATTTACTTTAGCATAAATTTCAATGAATTTGAATATAGCAATATTATCCGGAGATGGGATAGGACCAGAAATTATTAACGAAGCATTAAAGATTACGCAAGTGGTTGCTGATAAATTCAACCATCAGTTGACCTATAAACATGCACTTACTGGTGCGGCCGCCATAGAGGCAGTTGGAGTCCCTTATCCAGAAGAAACTCATGCACTTTGCATGGCATCAGATGCTGTATTATTTGGAGCTATAGGAGATCCTAAATACGATAATGATCCGAGTGCTAAAGTACGCCCTGAGCAAGGACTATTATCAATGCGAAAAAAATTAGGCCTTTATGCAAATATTCGGCCGCTGACTACTTTCAAGTCTTTGATTCATAAATCCCCCTTACGCACCGAATTAGTAGATGGCGCTGATTTCGTTTGTATACGTGAGCTGACAGGAGGTATTTATTTTGGTCAACCCCAAGGTCGGTCAGAAGACGGTAATACCGCCTATGATACTTGCATATATACGCGATCTGAAATTGTAAGAATCCTAGAATTAGGGTTTGAATTTGCCCGTAAAAGAAGAAAAAAACTAACGGTGGTTGATAAAGCAAATGTATTGGCCACTTCAAGGTTATGGAGGCAAATTGCTCAGGAGATGGCGCCTAATTATCCTGATATTGAAGTCGAGTATTTACTTGTTGATAACGCTGCGATGCGCATCATACAATGGCCAAAGGATTTTGATGTTATGGTGACTGAAAACATGTTTGGGGACATTCTAACTGATGAGGCCAGCGTGATCAGTGGTTCTTTGGGCTTGTTGCCTTCAGCATCGATAGGTGTCCATACCTCTGTTTTTGAGCCAATTCATGGATCTTATCCTCAAGCGGCAGGTAAAAACATAGCTAATCCTGTGGCGACCATACTTTCTGCTGCCATGATGTTTGAATATGCCTTCAAGTTGACCGAAGAAGCTGCATTGATCAGAGAGGCTGTAGAGCAATCTATAGTGGAAGAATTTGTGACTGTTGATATTGCCGAAAGTGCTGTAGGACAGTCTACCTCTGAGGTAGGAGATTGGATGGCTGCTTATATTAAAAATAAATAACCATGATTGTACTCAAGTTCGGTGGAACTTCTGTGGGTAATGCCAAGAGCATCAAAACGGTTGCCAAGGTATTGCTAGAGAAATCATCATCAAATAATGTTTTTGCTGTGGTTTCTGCTGTGGGAGGTGTGACCAACCAATTGATAAGTGCCACACATTTTGCTCAAGACAGAGATACTCAATACGAGTCTTTGGTTAAAGAAATTGAAGAGGTTCACTTGACCCTTGTCAAAGACCTCATTGACGTCAAACTCCAAAGTGGTGTTTTAGGAGGTGTTAAGCTCATTGTTAATGAGCTAGAAGAGGTTTTAAAAGCTATTTTTGTACTACGAGAAAACAGTTTAAAGTCCTTTGATTATGTATGTGGTATCGGTGAGCGATTGTCCGCATTGATTATATATAATTACCTTAAGGGATTAAATAAGGAGGTTAACTTGGTTGATCCTACTCAAATTCTTACCTGTACCAATGAGTTTGGCTTTGGCCATGTGATCATGGATATCTCCCGAGAAAAGGCCATTAAACAGTTGGCTGATTTAAAAGAAATTAATATTTGTCCAGGGTTCATTGCTAGGACAGTAGAGGGGGATTTTACCACCTTGGGTCGGGGAGGTTCTGATTACACGGCGGCATTATTTGCAAACTTTTATAAAGCATCTGTCTTAGAAATCTGGTCTGATGTCAGTGGTTTAATGACGGCAGATCCAAGATTGGTGACTGGTGCGCGTGTCATTCCTCACCTCTCTTATGAGGATGCTTTAGAACTTTCACATTTTGGTGCCAAAGTGATTTATCCCCCCACCATACAACCGGCTTTAGAACAAAACATTCCGATTACAATAAAAAATACTTTTAATCTTACAGATGTGGGTACCAAAATTACAAGCTCATGGGAAGACAATAGTACCATCAAGGGCATTTCTTCCATTGATGAAATTTGTCTTTTGAATTTAAGTGGGAGCGGTATGGTTGGCATACCTAACTTTTCTGCGCGCTTCTTTCAAGCTCTAGCGAATCAAAATATCAATGTAATTATCATCACGCAAGCTTCTTCGGAGCATACCATTTGTGTAGGTATTCAATCTTTTGATCAAGAAAAAGCTGTTGAAGAACTTCATAAGGTTTTTAGCAGTGAAATTAATTCGGGAAAAATAAATCCAATAGAAGTCGACCAATATTTATCTATAGTAGCCTTGGTGGGCTCTAATATGAAAAGTCAGGTAGGCATCAGCGGTCAGATGTTTAGTGTGTTGGGTAGAAATGGGATTAATATTAAAATGATTGCTCAAGGCTCATCTGAGCGTAATATCACCGTCGTTATTGAAAAAAGGCATCTCAAAAAAGCCTTAAATGTTTTGCATGAATCTTTTTTTATAGAAGAGAGAAAAAAAGTAAATCTTTTTATCATTGGTTTGGGGAATGTTGGTAAAGCGTTTTTAGAACAGGTGTCCAATCAGCAAGCCTATTTGTTGGATAAATTAAATATGAAATTGGCCATCATTGGGGCAGCCAATTCTAAAACCATGATTTTTGATGAGCAAGGTCTTGATCCTATGACTTTTATGGAGGAGTTACCCAAGAGTGAAGTATTTAATCAAGCGAATTTTCTTGAGCAAATGCGGACATTGAATTTGAGGAATAGCATCTTTATAGATATTACGGCTTCGGCAGTGGTTGCTGAGATATATGAGAAGGTACTAAGAGAAAGTGTTTCAGTAGTCACGCCCAATAAAATTGCTGCTACGAGAGAATATAAGCATTATTCATTACTGAAGAGTTTAGCCAAAAAGCATAAAGCTCAGTTTTTGTTTGAAACCAATGTGGGCGCCGGTTTACCCGTTCTTTCTACCTTGAGTGATTTGGTAAAAAGTGGCGATCAAATCATCAAAATCGAAGCTGTACTTTCGGGAACGTTAAATTTTATTTTTAATAATTATGATGCAAATAGGCCCTTTGTTGAGGTAGTGAAATTGGCTAAAAAGGAAGGTTATACGGAACCTGATCCTCGTTTAGATTTATCGGGAGAAGATGTCATGCGAAAAATTTTGATATTGGCTCGTGAAAGTGGTTATCAATTTGATATGGACGAGGTGATGGGCAATAGTTTTCTTCCTGAAAGTTGTCAGACATCTGAAAATGAAGCTGATTTTTATTTAAAGTTAGCAGCTGATGAAGCCCATTTTTCAAAACTTTATCAAGAGGCGCAATCAAAGGGATGTAAATTGAGATATGTAGCGTCTTTTGAGGATCAAAAATTAACCACAGGTTTGTCTCATATAGGAATGGATCATCCCTTTTATCAGCTGGAAGGAAAAGATAATATTGTGTTGTTTTATACCCATCGTTATCCAGAACAACCCTTGGTGGTGAAGGGTGCTGGAGCCGGCGCAGCAGTAACAGCATCTGGGATATTTGCTGATGTTATGCGAGTAGCCCATGCACAACAGTAAATTATGAGGGAATCAATTAAAGTTTTTGCACCGGCCACGGTTGCCAATGTAGGTTGTGGTTACGATGTTTTGGGATTTGCTTTGGAGGGCTATGGGGATGAATTGATTCTGACACGACGTCCCGATGATCGGTTGGTGATTGCTTCTATAGAAGGCGTGCAGGGATTACCCTTAGATCCCCTAAAGAATGTGTCTACAGTAGCTATAAATGCCTTGTTGACAGATTTAGATCTGAAACAAGGATTTGATTTAAGGATAAAAAAAAATATAGCAGCAGGAAGTGGCTTGGGCTCGAGTGCCTCCAGTGCTGCCGCCGCGGTATATGCTGCAAATGAAATCTTGGGAAGACCTAAAAGTCAACTTGAACTCATAAATTATGCTATGGCAGGTGAAAAATTAGCATCCACCAAAGCACATGCCGATAATGTGGCACCTAGTATTTTAGGGGGGTTTACAGCGGTAAGAAGTTATGAACCGCTAGATGTTTTTAATATTTCTTATCCAGAAAGTTTAAAAGTGGTTGTTATATTTCCTCAAATTGAGATTAAGACCAGTGATGCTAAAAAAATTCTAAGAGATGAAGTCAAATTGACTGATGCTGTGAAACAATGGGGCAATATGGCAGGATTGATTTCAGGTCTTATTGAGCATGATTTTGAACGTATTGGGAAGTCATTGCAAGATGTCATTGTTGAGCCGGTGAGAAGTATTTTAATACCGTTTTACCATCAAATGAAAACGTTGGCTTTAGAGAAAGGAGCTTTAGGGTTCAGTATATCAGGATCTGGACCCAGTATGTTCTGCTTTATTAAAGAAGCGGGTGCTTCCAGTGAAATAATCGAGGCCGCCCAAGCACTTTATGGAGCGCATAAAATTGAGGTCATTTCCTTCATTTCAGGGATTAATAAACAAGGGGCTAAAATCATTGAATAGTATGAAATTCCATTCAACTAAAAACACATCATATCAAGTCAGTTTTGAGGAGGCGGTATTCAAAAGCTTACCCCCAGATAATGGTCTTTTCTATCCAAATGCTTTGCCTAAATTAGAATCTTATTGGCTAGAAAATCTCAAAGGGATGTCCAAAACTGAAATTGGTCTAAAAGTAGCTTCTCAATTTATTGAAGATGAGATTCCTGCAGACAGTTTGGAAAGAATTGTTGAGGAGACCATAGATTTTGATATACCCCTTAAAAAGGTAAGTAACCAAATAGCAGCATTAGAACTATTTCATGGACCTACTTGGGCCTTTAAGGATGTAGGTGCGAGATTTTTGTCTCGATGTATGGCTTATTTTATCGAGCAGTCCAATCGTGAAATTACGATATTAGTGGCCACTTCTGGTGACACGGGAGGCGCTGTTGCAGCTGGATTTTTTGGAATACCAGGAATACAAGTGAAGATTTTATATCCCAAAGGAAAAGTAAGTGAGATTCAAAGAAAACAGTTGACTACTTGGGGAGATAATATTACGGCTTATGAGGTAGCTGGAACTTTTGATGATTGCCAAAGATTGGTCAAGCAATCATTCCTTGATGATGATTTAAATAAGGCAATGAGTTTATCATCGGCCAATTCTATTAATATAGCTAGACTGATTCCTCAATCATTTTATTATTTCTATGCCATTCAGCAGTCTGAATCAGCCCATAATGTAATCAGCGTACCTTCAGGAAATTATGGAAATCTGACCGCAGGTTTGTGGGCTTGGTCCATGGGGTTACCTATAGACAGATTCATAGCTGCTTCAAATGAAAATCATGTGGTACCAGAATATCTTCGTACGGGTATTTACACGCCCAGTGCTTCTGTGCAAACCTATGCCAATGCCATGGATGTTGGTGCGCCAAGTAATTTTGTAAGAATGCTCGAATTGTTTGGGAGGGATCACGTCAAAATGACTCAACAAATTTCTGGATTCAAATTAGGAGATGCTGAGATCTTAAAAACCATGATCAGTTGCCAAGAGGAGCATAATTATCTTTTAGATCCTCATGGTGCCATTGGCTATCAAGCGTTATTGAATAGTCTAAGTGATCATGAACAGGGTATATTTTTAGAGACGGCACATCCAGTTAAGTTTCTCGATGTTGTCGATAAAGCATTTAAAAGTCGGCAGGATTTTTCAGAAAAAATAAATTCTTTTGAAGGTAAAAAGGAAGCTTTTCAAGCTCTTCCAATTGATTTTGAATCCTTCAAAGAAGCTTTAATGGCTTAATTTCACTCATGAATTAAAACCTTATTTAGCTTTGTCCCAAGCGATGAATCCACCCTTGAGGTTATATAGGTCTTTGAATTCATTTTTACCCATTATCTGGCAGGCCCGAGCACTTCTTAAACCACTACGGCAATACAGCACATAGGTCTTTGTGCGATCTAACTCTTTTATTTTAGCAGTAAAAGAAGATTCCATCACGTTGATATGGATGGATTTTGGAATGATGCCTGACGAAAGTTCACCTATGTTTCGGACATCTATCACAACGAGGTTATTATCGTTTTGGAGTGCTTCAAATTCTGTAATATTTATGGATTGGTACTTTTTTTTAAAAAATGAGAACATAAGTTTTTGAGTTTTTACATAAAAAGCCCAGTAACAATTTAGCTGATTTTCAGAAAAGAATGATCTTGCCTTAGGATTTTTTTAAAATAGTAATGACCTTCAGTTAATAGGTCCCCCCCCCTTTTTTTTTTATTTTATCCAATAGACCTAGCCTTTAAAGCTTTAACCTTTTTTCTTTTTATGAAGATCTGCTCAAGAATTACCGTTGATTAGATTGCAATTTTATCCATATCTATTATTGTGGCTTTAATTTTATATTTAGTTATTTTTACGATTTATTTTCATTATTTGAATGCGGATCAAGGGTTTTATTGTGTATGTTTATTTTTCGTATTGGTATGATTTAAAGGCATTAAACAAGCCGGGATTCTTAATCCTCCTATAAGAAATTTTGTTAAGAGCCTCAGACTCTCTATCTTGAAATTCTAAAGAGATTATATATCGTAAGACAAAAGCTCACAAATTCGCCATTCTTAAGAAATATTCAGCCTTGGGTATTTTTTCCATCCGCTTTTCTGATTATCTTTTTTGTCATTTTGACACTTTTGTTACAAGGATCTATAGGTAGCTTTTTCGAATCAGTTCAAACCTATATTTCTGTCAAATTTGGATGGCTCTATGTATTGGCAGTAAATATCATCTTGGTATTCTGTTTGTACCTGGGGTTAAGTCGTTTCAAAAATATTAGATTAGGAGGTCCCGATGCCCAACCGGAATTCAGCACTTGGGCCTGGTTGAGTATGTTGTTCAATGCGGGCATTGGCTTGGTACTCATGTTTTATAGTGTCGCCGAACCCATGATACACTTTTCTAATCCTCCTTATGGAGCAGGTGAAACTTTGTTAGCAGCCAAAAATGCACTGAATATATCTTATTTGCATTGGGGACTGCACGGTTGGTCTATTTATGCATTGATGGGGCTTTCAATGGCATTTTTCAAGTATAATAAAGGGCTTCCATTAGGAGTGCGATGGGTACTTTACCCTTTGCTTGGAGATCATTTGAAAGGGCCTATAGGTCACATTATAGATGTTATGGCGGTAGTAGCCACCATGTTCGGTTTGGCCACTACATTAGGCTTAGGTATTCAGCACATCAACGCAGGAATGCACTATCTTTTTAATGTTGAAGAGAGTGCCAATCTACAGGTTATACTAATCGCAATTATTACCTTAGGTGCCACCTTATCTGTTGTTTCAGGCTTGCATAAGGGGATACAGGTTTTGAGTAAAATAGCCTCCGTTATGGCCATCATACTTATGGGATTTATGCTCGTGGTGGGCCCGACCCTATTCATTCTTGGATCAACGGTGCAAAGTACGGGCTATTATCTTCAGAATCTCATAGCTACAAGCACATGGATGGAGGTTAATACAGAATCTCGTTGGATGGACAGCTGGACTTTTTTTTACTGGGGATGGTGGTTTGCTTGGGCGCCTTTTGTGGGGTTATTTGTGGCTCGAATATCTAAAGGTCGTACCATTAAAGAATTTTTGATTGGTGTGGTTATTGCCCCAACGTTGGCAACCATAGTTTGGATATCTATTTTTGGAAGTACCTCCTTACACATTGAGATTTTTGGCTCAGGGGGTATGACTGAGGCTGTAAATCAGGACATAACTACGGCTTTATTTAAACTTCTAGAGCATTTTCCATTGTCCTATTTAAGTATCTTATTTGTGGTGATTGCAGGCGTTATTTTCTTTATCACCTCCTCTGATAGTGGTTCTTTAGTGATTGACTTTATTACTAGTGGAGGTCAAGAAAACACACCTGTTCAATTACGTATTTTTTGGGCATTATTAGAAGGGGCTGTCGCTGCAGTCCTGCTTTGGGGAGGTGGTCTCATCGCTTTACAAACCGGATCTTTGGTGACTGGGCTTCCGGTTTGTTTACTCATGCTTGTGGTTTGTTACGCGATATTAAAAGCGTTGCGAACGTATGAAGCAGAGACCAATAAAGGCGCTAATCCTTAGCTGCATGACGGCCTTTTTTGTAGTAAGGCATTTTTGTGGGGGTTAAAGTTTTATTCCCTAAGATAAGGTCTGCTGCTTTTTCAGCAACCATTAATACAGGGGCATAGATATTGCCATTGGTCACATAAGGAAAAACAGAGGCATCTACTACGCGAAGGTTCTCTATGCCATGAACCCTTAAGGTGTCGGGATCTGTGACAGATAGGGCATCTGTACCCATCTTACAAGTAGAACTAGGATGGTAGGCACTTTCACCTTCTCTAGCGATAAAATCTAGTATTTCTTCATCTGTTTGAACAGTTGGGCCGGGTGACAACTCTTCACCCATCAACATACTCATGGCTTGAGTCTCGATGATTTTTCTTGACAAACGAAGGGCTTCACACCATTCTTTTCTTTCATTTTCTGTAGAAAGATAGTTGAATAAAATACTAGGGTATTCAAGCGGATCAGCAGATTTTATTTGTATTCGACCCCTTACATCTGTGCCCATAGGCCCCACATGTAATTGGAAACCGTGGCCCTCACTTGGGGCAGTACCGTCATATCGAATGGCCAACGGTAGAAAATGAAATTGGAGATTAGGGTAGGCTACTTGGTCATTACTGCGAATAAAACCTCCCGCTTCAAAATGATTAGTGGCGCCTATTCCTTTTTTTCTGAAGAGCCAATCAAATCCGATTTTTGGTGCACGCCATGGATTCAAAGCAGGGTATAAGCTCACGGGTTTTTTACAGGCCCATTGTACATATACTTCTAAATGATCTTGGAGATTTTCCCCAACTCCAGGAAGATCTTTTACGACCGGTATACCCAGTTTTTTTAAATGATCTGCACGACCAATTCCTGATAGTTGAAGCAGTTGAGGTGAATTGATCGCACCTCCACAGCATATGATTTCTTTAGCAAAGACCTTTTTTATTTTTTTACCTTTTTTGAATGTGACACCGATGGCTTTTTTACCGTCAAATAAGATGCGCAAGGCCATGGCTTGTGTAATGACCGTCAAATTTTCACGATGTTTAACTGGATGGATATAGGCGCGTGCGGCGTTGAGCCTACGTGAATTATAGATGGTTTGATCAAACCGTCCAAAGCCCTCTTGTTGAAATCCATTTACGTCATCAGTCAAGGGATAACCGGCTTCTTGAACAGATTTAAAGAAAGCATCAAATAAGGGATTTTCGCAAGTAGGAGTAGTAAGTTTTAAATTACCTTGATCTCCTCGATAATCATCACCGCCCATCAAGCGGTCCTCAACTTTTTTGAAATAGGGCAAACAATGTGCATAGTCCCAATGCTCAAGTCCTTTGTCTCCGGCCCATTTTTCGTAGTCCATGGCATTTCCTCGGATCCAAATCATTCCATTGATACAACTAGATCCCCCCAATACTTTACCCCTAGGTTGCGCAATTTTACGATCATACATAAATGGTTCGGGATCGGAAGTATAGCCCCAATTATAATTGTTACCTGTGAGTAGATAAGTAAGTGCTGCGGGCATATGTATTCGGAAATCCCATTTGTAATCGGGCCTTCCTGCTTCTAGTACCAGCACCTCATTGGAAGGGTCTTTACTTAATCGATTGGCCAGCACTGCCCCTGCGGAGCCACCACCGATAATGATGTAATGGTAAGACATAGAATTATATGAGTTTTTTTTAAGATTAGCTATAAATAAGTAGAAGTTCAGTGATTCGCTTAAATATTATCGTTGAGGAGATGAATTATCAGTAAATGAGCAGATCAATCGAAATCCCATCATATTTAAGGTGGACTTAACATTGCTTTTACGTTAGTTTTTAAATGATCATTAGGAAATTTGGTTTACAGCCATAGGAACTTCAGTTTCTTTAATACTGCGGATGCCTCCTTCAATATCAATCAACTGATGATAGCCCCTTGATTTGAGTATAGAATTAAATATCATAGAGCGATAGCCTCCAAGACAGTGGATATGATATTCGGTTTGTTTATCTAGTAATTCCAGATGATCATTAATGAAGTCTAATGGAATGTTTTGAGCACCATTGATTTGCTCTGCTTGGAATTCGCCAGGTTTGCGAACGTCTATTACATTTAGGGACTCCTTTAAGTATTTCTTTGAAAATGTTTCTGCTGAAATTGAAGTGATGGTTTCCACATCTTTACCCGCATCAAGCCAAGCAGTAAACCCTCCTTCAAGATAGCCTAAGGTATGATCATAGCCCACCCTTGACAGTCGGGTGACGACCTCTTTTTCCATCCCTTTACTTGCAATGAAAACAATAGGCTGATTCAAGTCATTTATCAAAGCACCTACCCAGGGGGCAAAACTTCCCGTGATGCCTATAAAAATGGCGTTGGGTATATGGCCTTGAGCAAATTCCTCTGGTTCTCGCGTATCTAATACAAGTGCATTTTCATGTTCGACCAATGATTCAAAGAGCCCTACATCCAATGCAACCATTCCTTGTTTTAATACCCCATCGATACTTTTAATTCCTGATTTATTTAATTGTGCATTTTTTGCAAAATACTGGGGTGGAGGTAGGATGCCCTCAGTAACTTCTTTGATAAATTCTGCTTTGGTCATGTCAGCCCTTAAGGCATAATTTGTCCTCTTTTGATTTCCTAAAAGATCTTGTGTTTCATTGCTCATGTTTTTTCCGCAGGCAGATCCTGCACCATGAGCAGGATAAATGATGATATCGTCAGGCAACGGCATTATTTTATTTCGAAGACTTTCATAGAGCATCCCGGCTAAATCTTCTTTGGTAAAGGAGGTTTTTATGGCCAGATCAGGGCGTCCAACATCTCCAATAAATAAAGTATCACCAGTAAACAATGCATGGGCCTTGCCTTCTTCATTCCTTAGTAAATAGCAAGTACTTTCTAGGGTATGACCTGGAGTATGTAAGGCTTGTAAGGTTACTTTTCCTACATTGAAAACTTGATGATCTGTGGCCATAATGATGTCATAATCTGTATGAGCTTCAGGACCATAGACTATTTCAGCTCCTGATTTATTTGCTAGATCTAGATGACCCGATAAAAAATCTGCATGAAAATGAGTTTCAAAAATATATTTAATTTTCGATTTTTCTTTTTTAACTTTCTCCAAATAAGGGTCAATTTCTCTTAATGGATCAATAATGGCCACCTCGCCATCACTTTCTACGTAGTAGGCCCCTTGTGCCAGACATCCTGTATAGATTTGTTCAATTTTCATATCATTGAATTTTTTTTGTCATTTTATTAATTTCTTCGGGACTAATTAACTTCTTTTCTTAAGAACTCAATCGCTGCGGTTGCATCTTTAAAAACATGTTCTTCCATAGGTCCGGGAACCATTTTTTTTCCAGTAAAGATTGCGTGTAAAGAAGGATGCAACGCGTACCATAAAATTCTTATATTTTTTTCATTTAATTGCATTATGAGCCGTTTAATTCCTTTAATACCGCTACTATCTATATGCTGAATAGTACTTAAGTCTATTAATAACACATGACTATCAGGATTTGAGAGGATCATGTGCTGATTTATTTGCTGCTCAATTGATTCGATATTAATGGTAATTATAGGGGTATCAATTTTCAAAATGGCCAGGGGGTGATTTGGAGCAGTTTTGCTGGTCTCAGTAGGAACCGGTAATGCTTCCCCCTTTTCATCAAAGGGCTTGACTTGAATCTTCGGGAAAATAGATTTATATACGAGCAGGAGTACATATAGGCCCATTCCAGAGGAAATACCCCATATCATTCCAAAGAATAGGGTAATAATAAGGGTAAAACCAAGCATAAAAAAATCAAGGAAATGGGTCTTCCACAGTTCATAAGGATATTTAAAATCAATTAAACTTCTGAGAGCCACCAAAATTATCGCAGCCAAAACAGGATAAGATAGGAGCGCAAAAATATCTGTAAAAAAAAGCAAGGTCAATGCGATTAGGCAGGCGCTAATGATCCCCGAAAAAGGGGTACGAGCGCCTGCGCTGAAATTTACTGCGGATCTCCCAAATCCACCGGTAACGGGGAAGCTCATGAAAAAAGCACCTATAAAGTTAGCACTCCCTAAAGCGACCAATTCTGTATTTGCATTGACGGTATGATCTTTTGATTGTAGGGCAAGGTTTTTACCTACTGAAAAAGATTCAATGAATGAAATCAGTGCGAGTGTGAGTGCCAAAGGCAAGAGGAGCGTCATCTGCCCTAGATCGATTTTCGGCAAAATAAAACTGGGTAAGCCCATGGGAATTTCACCAATGACATTGAGACCTGAAAGGTGCAGCTCTAAAAAATGAACCATTCCAATGGAAGTAAGAACGATGATTAATGTGCCCGGTAATTTTGGGGTCCACTTTTTAAGTGCATACAATAATAGAACGGAAAACAAACCTATGGATGCGGTTAATATGTCGAGATTTGCTAAATTAGTGGTGATACTGGTCAATAGGACGATTATATTTCCTTTTTCCATATCAATTCCCAATAAGGGCCCCAATTGATTCAGGCCTATTAAAATGGCAGCAGCAGTGGTAAATCCACTAATGATGGGCTTAGAGAGTAATTGGGTAATGAATCCCATTTTCATAAAACCCAGAAAAGTCTGAATGACACCTACCATGAGGGTTAAAATGATCGCTAATTGGATGTATTCTTGGGATCCAATGACCGCCAATAATCCTAATCCGCTTGCGATAAGCAATGAATCCATAGCCGTGGGCCCAACCGAAAGTTGTCTAGACGACCCAAATAATGCATATATTATTTGAGGAACGAGGGAGGCATACAAGCCATAAATAACGGGTAGACCTGCGATTAAGGCATAGGCCATACTTTGGGGAATTAACAAAACGCCTACTGTTAGTCCAGCAAAAACATCCCCTTTTAATTTAGTGGTAGAGTAATTTTGAAGCCAACTTAGCGGTTTTAATATGGCCATTTATGAGAGGATAAATAGGGGTTACATGGAATTTTAAACGCTAAGTTAACCATTGTAAGGGATTAAGAGTTGAAGGATGAGTTATTTGTCCAAATTCAAAATTGATGGTTTTCAGAATGTGATTTTGTATTCAGAGTACTGGAACTCTGCCCTCAAGTATTCGATTTCTCGATGTCTATTGGTGCGATATGATTTTCTATGCAATGGTAATTTGATGGGCAAATGATCTGTGAACTTTAGATTTTCAATATAAGCGTAGGTGGGAGGGTGAAAGACCAATGATCCTAAAAAGGCAGCGTTATTTTCATCAAAATAATAGATCCATTCTTCCGTAGTTGAATGATTGCTATTTTTTTCAGGGTTATAGTTGGCCTTTATGGCATGAGCCTGCTGACCACTCCGTAAAATCACAGATCCAGACGCAGTTAATACCGTACCTGCATCTAGTAGTTTGAAAGGCATACCTAATACATAGAGTGAACTCATGACTGTTTTCGTCGGGTCTTTTTCAGTAAGTATTTCGTTTTGAAATTGCCGTGCCCCATCTGTACTGTAAGTGATACGGTGATGAAGATCATTTTCTTCCCAGGTTATTTCAGCTGAAAATTGAGGGTAAAATTTATATCGATGAAGCTGAACGTTATCTGTTTCTACGCTACCGTCAGCAAAATAGAGGATTCCATGTTTGATATAAGTAAGATTTTTGATGCGCTGCCAAGTACCCAAACCACCCGCATTTTTAATGGTCTTTATGAGTACGGATTTAGCCGTTGAATCTTTTATCTGCTCAAAAGGATCGGTAACGGCATTTTCTTTTTCTAGCGGCTGACAACCCAAAACATAAATCAAGGCAAGTATGAATACGTACTTAGCTAAAGGTCTTTTCATTTCCGGATGCCTATCATTTGCTCACTTTATTCAAAAATAATGATTTCTTTTGGGTCTATAGTCAATTGAATGGGATCACCTGGTCGGTAGACCTTTACCTCATCAAATGCCATCAACTCGAGGTCCTGATGAACGGAAATCAATAACTTATGATTTCCTCCATTGAATATGACCTCTTTTACGTAACCTTTGATCATTCCATTGGAAGTGATTTCTACATTTTCAATCCAAATTCCAGTCGAGTATTTGACATTTAAAAGTTCATGACTTTGACTTTCACTTAGAAGGTTTATAATCCCAAAAAGACGTGCAATTTGAGGAGTTTTTGGATATTGATAAACCTCACGAGGGTTTCCTATTTGAACGATTGTGCCATTATGTAACACCCATATTTCATCGGCGATTTCCATGGCATCTCGGGTGTCATGGGTCACCAAAACCACAGTGGTACCTGTTTTTTTTGCCAGTGATTTGGTTTCTATCAATAAATTTTGCTTGGTCAAAGGATCAAGGTTACTGAACGGTTCATCCATTAAAATAACTTCCGGTTCATTTGCCAATGCCCTGGCAAAAGCAACCCGCTGCTTTTGCCCTCCAGAAAGTTCTTGAGGATGTTGTGGTCTCAGTGATTCCAAACCACAAATTTCAATGAGCTGTTCGACTCTATTTTTTTTGTAAACCTCTCCATATTCAAGGAGGGCGTAGTTAAGATTCTCTTCTACGGACATGTTTGGCTTCAGCGCATAATCTTGAAAAACTAATTTTATTTCTTCATGACCCGCAATCAGTTTTTCTTTAGGTCCTTGAAGCTTTTTATTGTTCAAATAAATAGATCCTGAATCTGATTCGATCAGACCTGCAATTATTTTTAATAGGGTTGTTTTTCCTGAACCGCTCATTCCTACTAAAGATATGAGCGCACCTTTTTTAACAGTTCCAGAGATATGGTTGAGGACTTTTCTTTGACCAAATGACTTGGTGATGTTTTTTATTTGAATCAATGTGTGGAATGGTTTTTGGGTATTTTATACGATTCTTATGGAAAAAATAAATTGAGAGGTGAATATAAGCGATTTACATAAAATTGATGTCTGTAATTCGACTGATCACTTCACTTTATTAAATCCAGGACAAATATTCATTCTAATATCATTTGACATCAAATGATACTTATTCACCTTTATGATAATTCCTTTATAAGAAATAAACAACTCCCATAAGACCTACAAGGCCTAAAACGATGGTATAGGGGAGTGCCATCCAAATCATTTTAATATAAGATAACCTTATGGCCGGTGCCAATGCTGAGGTCAATAAAAACAGAAAGGCAGCTTGTCCATTGGGCGTCGCCACACTAGGGAGGTTGGTTCCCGTATTAATGGCGATGGCCAAAGTTTCAAACTCTTTTCTAGTGATCAAACCGGAGTCAAAGGCAGCCTTCACTTCGTTGATGTAAACTGTAGCTACGAAAACGTTATCGCTGATCATAGATAATACGCCATTAGCGGTGTAGAACAAGGCGGGTTGAATAGATTTATCTTGCTCCAAAACATATTGTATAATGGGCTTAAATAAATGCAAATCATGAATCATTCCTACGATGACAAAAAAGACGGCCAATAGCGCAGTAAACGGCAAAGCCTCTTCAAACGCATGACCGATACGATGTTCATCCGTGATACCTGTTAAGGCAGTTTGCAGCACAATAATGGTCAAGCCGATCAGCCCGACAGGAGCAAGGTGAAAAGCCAAAGCTACAATTA
Source organism: uncultured Cyclobacteriaceae bacterium (assembly GCA_905479015.1). Taxonomy (GTDB): domain Bacteria; phylum Bacteroidota; class Bacteroidia; order Cytophagales; family Cyclobacteriaceae; genus UBA4465. The sequence goes on along the minus strand of CAJQKV010000011.1, from coordinate 52,321 downwards.
AAAAGACGGCAGAACTTGCTTGAATAACCAGCGCATATTTTTCCTGTTTTGATCTTTTAGCATCTTCATCTACTAAAAATCCTTGGATGATATTCTTTGCGAGAGCTGGTAATTTTTCTCCAAATCCAAACTTTCCACTTACCTCTAATAAGGCACAAGTCAATAGACCCGCAGCCAAAACCGGCAGAGTAATGGGAGCCATTTTATAAAAGAATTCCATAAAATCCCATCCTAATTTGTCACCAATCAATAAATTTTGAGGTTCTCCCACAATTGTACAAACACCTCCTAGGGCTGTTCCTACGGCACCATGCATGACCAAGCTTCTCAAAAAGCCTCTAAATTGTTCTAATGTTTCTCCACTTAATTCTTCGTTATCGAAGTGGCCACTATTGTTGTAGTCACTCGGACTCGAATGGACTTTATGATAGACCTGATAAAACCCAACAAAAACACCAATCAATACTGCAGTGACGGTAAGAGCGTCTAAAAAGGCACTCAAAAAGGCCGAAATAAAACAAAAAAGAAGAGAAAGGACAATTTTAGAGCGTACTTTGATAAATATCTTACCAAAAATAAACATCAATAAAGGCTTCATAAAATAAATACCGGCGACCATGAATACCAATAATAGAAGGACTTCTAAGTTTCCTTCTATCTCAAGAAAGACCGTCTCAGGGCTGGTCATTTTCATTAGAACTACCTCTAGGGCGATCAAACCTCCAGATTGAAGGGGGTAGCATTTCAGGGCCATGGCCAAGGTCAATATAAATTGACCGATGATGAGCCATCCGGTAGCTGTAGGTCCAATGATCAACAGCAAAAATGGATTGAGCACTAAAAAGGCTAAAATCGTTTTTTTATACCAATGAGGTGAGTTCCCTAAAAATAAATTGTATAACTCCATATGAGATTTTTTTTTACAAAAATGCATGACGGATATCGATATGTAGATATTCGCTTATCCTCTGTCATCTTTTTTTTCAAAGCAATATATATCGCGAATGAAGAAAAAGCAAAATGTATCATCAGCAAATAGGCATTATAAGAATTAATTTATCCAACTAGATTAAGTCAACAATAAGATATTCGGCTTTCCTTTATGATACTGTCACTCCTTGATCCATCGGCTACGGATTTACTCAAAGTTGAGATAAAGTAGTATTTTGATTATCCCAGATAACTCATCCTATATATTGTGCCACTTTTGTCATCTGAGATGAGTATTGAACCATCTTCAAGCACCAAAATATCTACTGGACGTCCCCAAGCCGTATTCGTGCTCTTATTTAAAAAACCTTCAACAAAAGTTTTATAATGGATGCCAACGCCATTCTCCTCAGTTACAAGGGAAAGTTTATGTCCGGTGTGGCCAGCATTTTTGGATCGGTTCCAACTGCCATGTTCAGGAATGATTATTTTATTTTTATAAGAAGGGGGAAACATATTTCCCGTGTAAAACTTAAGACCTAAAGGAGCGACGTGTGGCCCTAAATTGAATGCCGGAGAGGTGTAATTTTCACAACTTTTATCCTTACCAAATTCAGGATCTAATATGAGTCCAGCATGGCAATAAGGAAATCCAAAATGTTGACCTGCCGCACTGAGTCTATTCAATTCACAGGGAGGCAAGTCATCACCGAGCAAATCCCTACCATTATCCGTAAACCACATTTCTCCCGTTATTGGGTGCCAAGTTAAACCAACGGTATTCCGCACACCTTTGGCCACTATCTGTCGATTGGCTCCATCGGCATCCATACTGATAATTGAGGCATAATAGGTGTCATCTTTGGTTTCGCAAACATTACAAGGGGCACCTACGGGTACGTATAATTTACCATCCGGCCCGAAAGCGATATACTTCCATCCATGGTGGCTGTCTTCAGGGAAGTCATCGTATATTAAAGTGGCTTTGGGATCATTTAAGTTATCTTCAATAGCATCATAGCGCCATAGCTTATTTATTTCAGCAACATACAGTGCGCCATCTTTGAAGGCAATACCATTAGGCATGATTAAATCCTTGGCTATGGTATACAAAGTATCAGCTTTCATATCATTGTTTCTGTCTTGGAGGGCATAAACGGAACCATTGGCCTTATTACCAACAAACAACGTTCCATCCGGGCTCATGGCCATAGATCGGGCATTGTCTACGCGGCCGTAGACTTCCATATGAAAGCCATCTGGCATAACAAGAGAATCTAGAAAGAGACCCTCTTCTGAAGTCAAACTTGCTTGATTGGAATAAACTTGTGAGGCGGGATCAGTACACGCTAGGATGATAAAGGGTAGGGTTAAAAAAAACAGTGACTTCATATTATTTAAATTTTAAAAGTTATTTATTATCATCCGTTAAGGTACTCATTTACATACTGTAAGAAGCTAATGCATCAGTTTAATTGTTTACTGAATGAATCTGAGTTCTGTCCTTCTATTGCTTGCTCTACCCAGATCGGTATCATTGGATGCTTTCGGTTGTTTTTCTCCGTATCCTTTGGCTAATATTCGAGATTCATTGATCCCCTTAAAGACCAAATAGGCTTTGACTGCGTCAGATCGCCGCTGAGACAGTCGCATGTTACTTTCCTCATTACCCACATCATCTGTATGAGAGGCAAGTTCAATACGATAATCTTTGCTTTTTGAAAGGCGACTATAAATCTCGTCTAAACCTGCAAGATCATTTTCAGGAATTTCAGCACTATTAGAGATAAAATGAATATCAAGTTCCAATAAATCTTCTGAGGCCTCAGTGGTACTTGTTTGGAATTCGCTCGGCATGATTAGGTAACCTTGGATGACTTTAATTTTGAATGAATAATTCATGGTAATCCCATTCTCTTGTTCAGGAATGCCTATATTATTGAAAATGAATGAGGTATCAGATTTAAAGATTTTGATAGCATACATTTTACCTTGATCGAGCACAATAGAATTTTTCCCATCGATATCGGTGATCAGTGCTTGAGAAAAGTCAATAGAATCTGCCATATCCCATACGATGAGTTGGGCATTGGTTTCTGGTATTTGGTCAAAGTCGGTCACCTGAATTAAGAGTAAGCATTTCCCTGAAGCAACGTCTTGCCCTTGAGCAAAAGAGAAAAATAAGCAACTGAAAAGAAGATAGATTGAGCGAGGTATCATTTGATTTTTTATTCAATTTTAGGATTAAATTAGACTTTTTTTTAAAGAAAAAACAGAGGATTCATAAAATAGATCCTTTTAAGGAAGGGATAAGTGAAATTTATGGCTCAATATCCTTCAAGCCCAGTCATCGCTGACTCCTCCAAAGATAAGGATTAAAAGAAGTATAAAAATATGAAAAAATGGAGCCTAAATAGATGGGTAGCATCCATGGATAACAATATTTTGCTATTACTTACACAGAAAATAAATAAAAATCTAATTGGTTAGGACAGTAAAAATAATCGTTTATGGGTTTGAGTTTCATCAAAAGAACAAAAGATTCTTTCGGATTATCTTTGAATGGATTAAATGAACAAACGTTTTAGAGTCATTCAATTTCAGGAGTGTACCTTGATCAAATGAATTTGAGAGATTCTTAAACAAAGGCTTAAATAGTAATTTTTGATTCTTTGTTATTTTTACACCTCTTGAGCAATGAGATTTTCTTATTTTTCAAAAAATCTTTATCAAAATCGGACAAAGGATAAATACTAAATGCCATGATAACTCTTATTGAAAATGCTTTTAATCACCTAGACCGAATAGCGGTTAGCGATAATAATCAAAGTTATACCTATCGGCAACTTTTGGAGGCATCAGAAAAAATTACTATTGCTCTTTTAGAAGATAAAAAAGACCTTAATGAGGCTAGAATTGCTTTTATTGTGGCCCCTAGTTTTGAATACGTATGTATTCAATGGGGGATTTGGCGTGCAGGCGGTATTGCGGTCCCACTTTGCGTCAAACATCCTTACGATGCGATAAAGTATGTCATTGAAGATGCTCAGGCTCAGGCAGTGGTTTTTTCATCTGATTGCAGAGCGCTTATTGAGCCTCTATTTCAAGATTTTGAATTACGAAGAATTTCCATAGAAGCTGTAATGGTGTCAGTGGAGGAGGAAAAGCCTAAGCTGCCACAGATTTCCCTTGATCGGAGGGGCATGATCATTTATACGAGTGGCACTACAGGCAAACCCAAAGGCGTGGTCAGTACCCACCAAAATATTGAAGCTCAGATTAAGTCCTTGGTGACTTCATGGGAATGGACAAAAGAAGATCACATATTAAATATTCTCCCACTTCATCATGTACATGGGATCATTAATATTTTAAGTTGTGCACTGTGGAGTGGGGCTTGTTGTGAATTCTTAGAGAAATTTGATGCAAAAAAAGTATTCGATGTCTTTTGCAAACAAGAGGTCAATCTGTTCATGGCAGTTCCAACAATTTATTATCAGCTCATTCATTATTGGAAGGAATTAGCCGCAGCAGACCAACAAAAAACAGCTGCGTCCTTTAAGAATTTTCGATTGATGGTATCGGGGTCTGCGGCTTTACCGATCTCCACCCTTGAGGAGTGGGAGAAGATCAGTGGTCAGACTTTATTAGAACGATATGGCATGACCGAAATGGGTATGGCCATAAGTAATCCTTATAGAGGAACTCGAAAGCCTGGTCACATTGGCGTACCCCTTGCCGGGGTTACGATAAGACTAGCAGATGAAAATAACCGTACGGTAGTCGATGGTATATCAGGAGAAATTCAAGTCAAAGGGCCCAATGTTTTTAAAGAATATTGGGAGAAACCAGACGCAACCGAAGGATCCTTTATAGATGGCTGGTTCAAAACGGGTGATATTGCTGTATTTGAAAAAGGCAGTTATAAAATATTGGGTAGAGATTCAGTTGACATCATCAAATCAGGAGGGTATAAAATATCTGCTTTGGAGATCGAAGAAGTGCTCAGGAAGCATCCAGCCATTGAAGATTGTGCCGTAGTAGGTATTCCGGATGAGGAATGGGGAGAAATCATAGGGGCAAGTCTCATCATGACCCGTGATCAAGAAACCACTACAGCAATAAAGGAATGGCTAAAAGATAAATTACCTGGATACAAAATACCCCGAAAATATTTAATTCAGACTGATCTCCCCCGCAATGTAATGGGAAAAGTCACCAAAAAAGTATTGCAAAAAATATTTATCGAAGGCTGAAATAAATAGGCTCAAATTTAAAATAATCATCGATTATTTGTGAGCGATCATTAAGATACTTTTATCTATTTTTCGGAGTAATGAGTTCCCGAGACCTGGATCCATGGATAGAGGAGAGGTGATAATTCAAAGACAGGATTGAAACTTCATTCTTAGAGTGCATATAGTAATCAGACACCATACAAAATGCCTGAGAATAATGGTTAGAAATCACTTTCACGCAGTTTTTCTAAAAAGCATCATCTTTATTTATTAACCCCCTAAACGGAGCAAGCACGCATCGTTGGAATGGGCTTTTCTCAGTAAAAAATCATACGCGCTCAATAACCAGAGCGCTCGCGCCTCCGCCGCCATTGCAAATGGCGGCACAACCAATAGTGGCATCTTTAGATTGTAATACATTTTGCAGCGTAGTGACAATCCTTGCTCCTGAGGCACCCAAAGGATGGCCTAAAGAAACGGCGCCGCCAAGTACATTTACCTTATTGATATCGATATTTAATATTTTATTAAAAGCGAGTGGAACTACAGAAAAAGCCTCATTAACCTCGAAATAGTCCACATCAGTCACGGCTAATTTAGCCAAGGCCAAGGCCTTTGGGGCGGCATGGGTTGGAGCCGTGGTAAACCATGCCGGTTCATGGGCGGTATCTGCAAAGGATAAAATTTTTGCCAATGGTTTTAAATCATATTTTTTGACGGCCGCAGCACTTGCCAAAATCAAAGCTGCTGCCCCATCATTCATCGTTGATGCATTGGCCGCCGTCACGGTGCCTGTTGGGGAAAATGCAGCACGCAATTGGGGGATTTTTTCAAATTTGACATTTTTATACTCTTCATCTTCAAGGATGAGCCTAGGTTCGCCTCTTCTTTGTGGTACACAAACTCCTACTATTTCATTGGATAAAACCCCATTTTCAGTATTTAAAGCAGCATTTTGGTAAGATCGAATGGCATAGGCATCTTGTTCTGCTCTTGTGATATCGTATTTTGCAGCCGTTTGATCAGCAAACACACCCATTGCGATCTCATCATAGGGGTCTAGTAAACCATCTTTATGTAATCCGTCGATCAAGGCTGCATTGCCATACTTATAACCATATCTGGCTTTGGGAATGTAATAAGGAATAGCAGACATGTTTTCCATGCCCCCTGCGACTAAAAGATCCGCTTGACCCAGCATAATGCTTTGGGCAGCGAACATGATAGATTTGGCACCAGAGGAGCAGACTTTATTTACCGTAGTACAAGGGGCGGTATTCGGAATACCAGCGGCCAGGGCAGCTTGACGAGCGGGTGCTTGGCCTAAATTGGCCGAGCAGACATTACCCATAAAAACTTCGTCAACATTTTTTGGGTCAATATTTCCTTTTTCTAAGGCTCCTTTAATCGCTGCGGTACCTAATTCAGTCGCTGATACATTGGCAAACATTCCACCAAAACTACCCAGGGGGGTACGAACGGCAGACACGATATAAACTTCTTTATTTGACATCTTCTTTTTATTGATATAACAAAGATAATTTTTCTTCAGATATATAGACCCATATCATCAGGTAAGTGGTAGCGGCGTGGGAGTGAGATGTAGGGCTTAATGATATGAAACCCATCAGTTGATCTTTTAACGTATTTTTAAAAAATTCATACCCATTAATAAAAGGCGCTAGAATCAATCTAGTTCAAAAAAAAATTTATAACGATTCTCTTTAAATATTATGTACCCTCAAGAGGGTAAGACAGATATAATGATTTATTTTTAAGTAAAGAGAGCTGAATTTGGCATAAAAGAAGGGTCTTGTCTACCTTTGCGCCCGCATGATCAGTATTGATAATATTAGTTATTACCTAGGTGAGCGAATTCTCTATGAGGACGCTTCTTTATTCATCACACCCAAAGACAAAATAGGTCTTATTGGCCTTAACGGTACGGGTAAATCTACTTTGCTCAAGATGCTGGTGGGAGAGGTAGAATTGGCTTCAGGAAATATTTCTCAAAGTAAAAGCACGTCGATTGGATTTTTGAATCAAGATCTGCTTTCCTACCAAAGCGATGAACCCATTCTTGAGGTAGCCATGCAGGCTTTTCATCAGGCCCTTGATTTGCAACATCAAATAGATGTCGTTCTTAAGGAAATGGAAGTGAATTATACGGACAAGTTACTCGAAAGACTGTCTTTATTGCAGGAACAGTTTGAAGCGGCTGATGGCTATACGATTCAGTCTCAAGCAGAGGAATTATTGGAGGGCATAGGATTCAAGACGGCAGATCTTAAACGACCACTTAGAGAGTTTTCAGGAGGGTGGAGGATGCGTGTCATGTTGGCTAAGTTGCTTTTAGAGAAACCTTCTCTATTGATGCTGGATGAGCCTACCAACCACTTAGATTTGCCTTCTATACAGTGGATTGAGTCTTACCTACAGAGTTACGAAGGGGCGTATATCATTGTTTCTCACGATCGCACCTTTCTCAACAGCACGGTCAATAAAATAGTTGAAGTATATGCGAGTAAACTCAATTTGTACTCGGGTAATTACGATTATTATCTTGAAGAAAAAGAATTACGCAATGAGGTACAGCAAAATGCTTTTGAAAATCAACAGCAAAAAATCAAAGAAGCTGAAAGATTCATAGAGCGATTCAAAGCAAAAGCGACTAAGGCCAAACAGGCGCAGTCCAAGGTAAAGCAATTGGAAAAATTAGATAGGATTGAAGCAGTTGTTGACGAAAACATGCAGGTCAATTTTAAATTTAATTTTAAGACCCAGTCGGGACGCCATGTAAAGCGACTTCAAGACATTAGTAAGTCCTATGGAGATTTAGATATTTTAGAAAAGGCAACTCTGGGCTTACAGCGTGGGGATAAGGTGGCATTGATTGGTGCAAACGGTAAGGGCAAATCAACTGTTTTACGTATCATAGCGGGTACCGAAGCCCATGAAGGTCAAGTGGAAACAGGTCACAATGTATTGATGTCTTTTTATGCCCAGCATCAACTGGAGGCGCTTAATATCAACAATGACCTCGTTGAAGAGCTCAAACAGGAAGGAACCGGTAAAAATGAGCAAGAATTACGAGGTGTTTTGGGATGTTTTTTGTTCAGTGGAGATGAAGTATTCAAAAAAATAAAGGTCCTCTCCGGAGGTGAAAAATCCCGAGTAGCTCTGGCCAAAGCTTTGATTTCTGAAGCCAACTTTTTATTACTCGATGAGCCCACCAACCACCTAGATATGCTTTCGGTAGGTATTTTGGTACAGGCTTTGCAACAATATGAGGGTACATTTTTGGTGGTTTCACACGACAGGCATTTTATCACTAAGGTGGCCAACAAAATTTGGTGGATTGAAGATCATCAACTAAAGGAATATCCGGGCACTTATGAAGAGTATCAGTGGTGGATGAGTCAGCGCACATCACCAACGAAATTGGCTATAAAAAACGAGAAAAAATCAAAGGTTAAAGTCAAAGAAAAACCAATCAAGCCCAAATCTCAGACGACGATGAAAAGGCAGGTAGCTGATGTAGAATACCAAATACAGGAACGAGAGACATTGATAAAATCTTTAGAAACAGAGATGACCCAACCAGAGGTTTATCAGGATAGCGATAAACTTTCTGAGCTAAATGATCAATTTCAAAAAGTTAAGAATGAAGTAGATCAATTGACCAAAGAATGGGAAGTTCTGATCTCATCCACTGAATAATTGAAAATAGCTTCAATTTTATTATGTTATTCCCATGATTTTTATATCAAAAATAAAAATATGGCAACAAAAAAAGGAAAATAAAAAAATAAAGATGAAAGAATAGGGGTAGCTTTAAAAGATGTTTATATTAGTAGCGAGGAGGGGAGTTGAACCCCTGACCTCCGGGTTATGAATCCGACGCTCTAACCAACTGAGCTACCTCGCCATGTCTTAATACATACATTGAAAGGAGCGCAATTTAACAACAAATTATTATTAATTATGATTGGGCTAATATTTTTTATTACCTTGTCGAAAATCTTTTTTTATGAATAAAAGTAAGTTTATAGGAGAATACAGCATCAATGCATCACGGAAGATGTTGTTTCCTTATATCAGTACTGCATCTGGACTTTCGCAGTGGTTCGCAGATGACGTCAATATCACAGAAGACAAAGTATATACCATGCTTTGGGATGGCGAGGTAAATAGGGCCAGAATTGTTTCCATCAAAGTCAATCAACATATTAAATTTGAGTTTGAGGGAGAAGATGATGACGATTTAAATTCCATCGAAATCCGACTGGAAATGAATGAACTGACCCAAGAAGTGTATATAAAAATTACTGACTATTCTGATTTAGATGATCAAGAAGTCTCCGATCTGTGGGAGGGTTTGATACATGACTTGAAAGAAATTGTTGGTGGTTGATCGTTGTAAAATATCTTTGTTTCTCATTTGAAGAGTAATGTTAAGGGAAAATGAGGAGGCTGGATAAACTCATTCTTAAATCTTTTATTGGTCCGTTTTTCTTGACAACGATTGTTGCGACGTTCATTCTATTGGTCCAATATATGCTCAAATATTTCGACGATTTTGTTGGAAAAAATTTGGGATTTAAAGTTTTTGGGGAGCTACTCTTTTATTTCAGTATCAATATCCTTCCAAATGCGCTTCCACTAGGTGTTTTAATTTCCTCTTTGATGACCTTTGGCAATCTGGGAGAAAACTTTGAGTTATCAGCCATAAAAAGCGCAGGTATATCTCTTACTAGGTCATTGAGACCTATATTTTTTTTCATTTTGGTCTTGACTATAGCTGCATTTTTCTTCAACGATTATGTAGTTCCAGCAGCCAACCTGAAGGCATACAGCCTGATCTATGATATCAAACACCAAAAACCTGCTTTAGATATTAAAAAAGGAGTTTTCTACAATGGAATTCCTAATTATAGCATTAAAGCCAACGAAAAATTCAATGATAACATTACACTGAAGGATGTCATGATCTATGATCATACACGAAAAAACGGCAATAATTTTGTCATTTTGGCCGATTCTTCAAGAATGTTTTCAATGTACAACGATAAGTATCTGAAATTAGAACTTTTCGATGGACAATACTTTAATCAGCAGGCGACCAAGAACAATCAGGTAGATCAATTTCAGCGCACTTCTTTCGATCAAATGTACATGATGTTCAGTCTATCCTCTTTTGATCTTAAAAGAACAAGGGAAGAGCTTTTTCAGAACAACAGGCAAATGAAAAATATTGAGGAATTGACCTCAGATATCGACTCACTTCAGTTGGAGCAAGAATTAGCATTAATTGGATTGTATGAATTTTCTAAAAAATATTTGTTTCATCGCTTGGACAGAGCGCGTTTTCAAAAGAAAAATGTTGACAAAACCGATTCATCGAAGTTAAAAACAGATACGCTGATCAAAAATAATGATAAACAGAACCGATCAACAAAAGTAAAAGCTTCCATGATTAATATCAACCTTGCATTCTCTAGTTTTCCCAGTGTATCAGGAGATAGTATCATGCCAATTTCTTCATGGAAAAAAAACCGAAAAAATAAAGAATTAAATGATCATTTTCCAAAGAAGCAAAGTCCAAAATTGGCTCAGATGAATTTAAAAGACTTGGATTCTTTATTTATTACAGCGCGTAAAAGAGGGTTAATTCTACAATGGGCGTTAACAAAGATCAGAACTTATAAGGTTAACATTTCAAGCAGTAAGTCTAAATTGGAGCGACTTAGATTCGAATCGGAGCGATATAAAATCGCCAAGTTTAAAAAATATAGTCAGGCTTTTGCTTGTATGGTTATGTTTTTGATAGGGGCACCGCTCGGTGCCATTATCAAAAAAGGAGGGTTAGGTTTTCCAGTAATTATTTCCATCTTTTTTTATATTTTTTATTATGTAGCCAGCATACTCAGTGAGAAGTGGGCCGTTGCTGGTTTTGTTAATGGAGCTTACTCTGTTTGGATGGCAGACTTGATCCTATTGCCCATTGGTCTGTTTTTCTTGAGACAAGCTAGGGTGGATGCGCGACTTTTCGATACTGATTATTATTCAGTTGTGATTGATAAGTTTAAACAACGCCTGTTAAAAAAATTAAAACATTAAAGAGTTTGTATTCAAATTTAGTATTGATTAAATTTGCGCGTTATTGAAACGTATTAATTCATAAAGTTAATTTTTAAGACATAAATGTATTTAACAGCAGAGAAAAAACAAGAGTTTTTCAAAACACATGGTAAGGGAACGCAAGACACTGGCGCATCGGAGTCTCAAATTGCTTTATTTACCTACCGCATTAACCACCTTACAGATCATTTGAAGGTGAATAAAAAAGATCATTCAACCCGCTTAGGGTTGTTGAAATTGGTAGGAAAGCGGAGGAGGCTTCTCGACTTTCTCTACAAAAACGAAATTGAGCGATATCGTGCTATCATAGCCAAACTCAATCTAAGAAAGTAATTATATTTTAAGGGGGCTTTTTCAAGGTTCCCTTTTTTTTCAAATTTTGATTTAATAAAACTATGCTTCCATCATTCAAGCAAAAAACATTTTCATTACCTGATGGTACTTCTATCACCATCGAAACAGGTAAATTAGCTAAACAGGCAGACGGATCAGCCGTCGTAAAAGTGGGTGACATGATGTTGCTAGCTACCGTAGTATCCAAAAAAACCGCCGGAGACAATGTTGATTTTCTTCCATTATCGGTTGATTATCAAGAGAAATTCGCTGCGGCAGGTAAGATACCAGGAGGATTTCTTAAAAGAGAAAGTAGACTCTCTGATTATGAAATTCTAATATGTAGACTGGTCGACAGGGCTCTAAGACCCTTGTTCCCTGATGATTACCATGCAGATACGCAGGTGATGATCAGTCTTATTTCGGCAGATCCAAAGATCATGCCAATAGCCTATGCTGCCCTAGCAGCTTCTGCTGCATTGGCCGTGTCAGACATCCCTTTTAATGGTCCTATTTCAGAAGCCAAGGTAGCTCAAGTAGCAGGTGCTTATGTAGTAAACCCTTCTGTAGAACAAAGTGCGGAAGCCAAAATGGAGTTAATTGTAGCAGGTTCGGCTGACAATATCATGATGGTAGAAGGTGAGTGTAAAGAGGTTCAGGAAGCTGAAATGCTTGAAGCCATTAAAGTAGCGCATGAGGCGATCAAAATTCAATGTGCTGCCCAGATAGAGTTAGCTCAAGAGGTCGGTGCCACCGAAAAGCGTACTTACGATCATGAAAATCATGATTTGGCATTAAATGATATGATCAAGGCAGATTGCTATGACAAATGTTATGCAGTAGCCAAGGAAGGTATTGCCGACAAAGAAATTCGTAAAGAAAAATTTGGTGCCATCATTGATACATTTGTTGATGGATTAGGAGAGGATCATCAGTATGATCATTTTTTGATACGCAAATATTACCATGATGTCCAAAAAGATGCAATTAGAAATTGTGTGATGGATTCAAGTGTCAGATTAGATGGTAGGCAATTAGATGAAATTCGACCTATTTGGAGTGAAATAGATTACTTACCAGGTGCACATGGATCTGCAGTTTTTACGAGAGGCGAAACACAATCATTGACCTCCGTCACTTTAGGATCTAAAGTAGATGAGCAAATGATTGATGGTGCCATGCATTCCGGTTATAACAAATTCATACTCCACTACAACTTTCCAGGATTTTCTACTGGAGAAGTAAGACCCAATAGAGGTCCGGGAAGAAGAGAGGTAGGACATGGAAATTTAGCTATGAGAGCTTTAAAGCCCGTACTTCCTCCAGAAAGCCCTTACACCATAAGAATTGTTTCAGACATACTAGAATCTAATGGTTCTTCATCCATGGCTACTGTTTGCGCAGGTACACTGGCTTTGATGGACGCTGGAATTCAGATAACCAAACCCGTATCAGGCATTGCCATGGGAATGATTTCTGAAAAAGACGGTTCTCGTTATTCGGTACTTTCGGATATTTTAGGTGATGAAGATCACTTAGGGGATATGGACTTTAAGGTTACCGGTACGCGAGATGGAATCACTGCTTGTCAGATGGACATTAAAGTGGATGGTTTGTCGTATGATATTCTTGAAGAAGCCATGGAGCAAGCTAAGAAAGGAAGGCTGCATATTTTGGATAAGATTACAGATACTATTGAAGTGCCAAGGGCTGAAATGAAGCCAAATGCCCCAAGATTGATTTCTATTGTCATTGATAGAGATATGATTGGTGCCGTGATCGGGCCTGGAGGTAAAGTAGTCCAAGAAATTCAGCGTGAGACCGGTGCTACGGTGGTTATCGAGGAAACGCCCAAAGGAGGATTGGTGAATATTTTTGCAGTCAATAAAGATGTGTTAGATAAGGCGGCCAATTGGGTCAAAGGAATTGTGGCTATGCCTGAAGAGGGTGAAGTATATGAGGGTAAAGTTAAATCGATCATGCCATTTGGTGCTTTTATTGAATTCATGCCAGGCAAGGATGGTTTACTTCATATTTCTGAAGTGAAATGGGAAAGATTAGAGAAGATGGAAGGGGTAATGGAAGTAGGAGAAGAGGTGAAGGTAAAGCTTATAGAGATTGACAAAAAGACGGGTAAATATCGATTGTCAAGAAAAGTTTTATTACCTAAGCCTGAATAATAAATGGGCAAATTCCTTAGGCATTATTTAAAATTCAAAAAAGGTCGAAATTTATTTCGACCTTTTTTGGTTAATAGATCCTATTGGATGTCATTTCTTTATTCATGTATCAGTCAGCAGCTCACTGAACAAATACAGTTTACTTGCTTAATTTTTTATTAAAATCCATGGAATCATCATTGGATGTCTGACCTTATTATGATGCTTCTTTAGTAGTAAGAGCTCTTTAAAGAGCAATAATATGTTTTAGTTTACCGGCTTTACATCTTCGTAGAACTCCATTTCATTAATAGACATCATGATCTCGTCATTTTTGCTATTTGAATTTTTAAATACAAAATAAATATCATGGGTTGAATGGATACCTTCAAAATTTAAAGAGAGCACCTGTTTATTTTTTCTCCGAGCAATTATTTTTTCTTCACGTGATCTCTGCGCATTGTTTTGGCCCCATCCTTCTCTAGGCACATCTCTTTGTTCAATCTGATTACTCATAGCTATTATTTTTCCATCAGGATCATCTAGCCTCATTTCTACCCTGCCTCCATGTGCGGCTACTCTGGAAGGCGTTTGCACAAAAATCTTGACTTGTTTGATTCCTGAGAGGTCAATATTCTTTAAACCAATATGAGCTCTTTTTCCTAGTACATAAAAATTTGAGCGGGGTGTAGTCAAGTATCGGGTATTCTCATTTTCATTATCAAATGGTGGAAAAAGGATAGGGCTACTCAATGTGATGATGGCATCATCAAAAAGAGATTTTAATTCGTTTGCTCCTTTGTCCTGATACGCTGCTCTCAAAAGGAAAACACCTTCATCATCTTCTTCAGGGAGTATGGGTTGAAGGGTCCCCTTGATGGGTAACGATTCTAGGGTGGGTTTATCATCTAAAGAGGTAAGAATATAGTCAACCATTCTTCCCGCATTTGCTTTGCTCAATTGGGGATGTGCAGCCATGGCATGTTCACCCCAAATTCCACTTTGTCCATTGATGATGCTATTGATTAATTGCGTTCTGTACTCATCTGTTTTTTGATACTTTTGAGCGACCTCAGTAAAGCTAGGACCAATTGATTTCACCTTAAATTGATGGCAAGAATAACAGTCGTTGGATTCAATGAGATTTTTTGAAATAGCATCTTTAGCCAATAATTCGCTACCTCGCTGACTTGAAACCACTTCGATTGGGTCAAAACCCGCAGGAACATAATCAAAGGTGATGGCTGCTTGAGAATGATCAGTAATTATCCCGTCTTCATGATCTGTTATCTCGATCAAATAGTTCAATGGTTTGTTCCCAAAATAAAAGCTTCGATTGGATCCCATGAGGTCAATAGTGACTTTTGGGGGTTCGTTACCTGCCACTATTTCAAATGAGGCTGTATTACTTTTATTGTATGAATCCGTAACGGTCAGTGAAACTTGATAAATACCTTCTTTATCAAAGCGAACAGACGGATGTGCATTTTTGAAATATTGTACGGCACCGTCATCATTAGTTATTTCCCATTGGTAGGTTAAATGATTTAGGTCATAATCATCAAAATCAAAGGTTCCTTGGGAGGTAAATTGAGAAGTGAATGGAATGGCTCCTGAAAGCTTATTGGCCGAGGCTTGAACCCGTGGTTTTCGATTCCCTCCCTGGTACTCTATTTTGATTAGTTTAGAATTAAGATTCTTTTTAAACCAAGAATCTCCGTACTCTAAAATATATAAATCTCCTGAGGGGCCGAAATCCATGTCAATCCCCGCACTGAAATTCTCTTCGGGAAGAAATCTTTCCATCTCTTGATACGTCCCATTCTCATCCAAACTCACTGACATGATCCAATCACGCATGAAATCAATAATGAACCATTTGCCCTCATAATAGCTGGGGAAAGGGCGTGGGGCATTTTCAAAATCTGTTTGTCTATAAACGGGTCCTCCCGTGGCGCTTCGACCAGCACTTCCTACCAATGGAAATTTATCGGAGGGACCATAAGGATAGTAAATTAACGCCGGTACGGGCAAAGGTAATTCTTTGATTCCTGTATTATTGATGCTGTTATTGACAGGGTGAGTCGGATCAAATGCGGCGCCGTATATTCTTTTTTTCCCCTCAAAATCTACCAAGTGATTATAGGGTTGATTGTTACCAATAAAATAAGGCCAACCAAAAAAACCAGGGCCTTTGGCTTGATTAAATTCATCATAACCTTTGGGGCCCCAAATAGAATCTTTGTTCGCATCGGGTCCAACTTCCCCCCAATACAAATAGCCTGTTTTACTATCAATAGATATCCTCCAAGGATTTCTATGGCCCATAGTGAATATTTCAGGACGTGTGTTTTTCATTCCTATTGGAAAAAGATTCCCTTTTGGAATGGAATAACTACCGTCATCTTCGGGGTAAATTTTTATGATTTTCCCCCGCAAATCGTTCGAATTGGCAGGTCCCCTTTGATCATCTTCGTTTTTATGCCCGGGTCGCTCATCTAAATTAGAGGCACCTGATCTTGGATTAACCGTATTATTACCAATACTCAAGTATAGGTTTCCTTCTTTATCGAATTGCATACCACCGCCAGTATGACAACATTCCTCTCTTTGTGTGGGAACCTCAATGACAATTTTCTTAGATGCTGCTAGAAGTGCATTATTTTTTAATGTATATCTAGCTAAAACATGCTTGGGTTCATCGGAGTCTGCATAATAAAAATAAATCCAATTATTTTTAATAAAATCAGGATCCACCACGACGCCCATTAACCCTTCTTCTGCTTCTCGTACTCTTCCTGCTTTATTTATATATTTCCTATTGACGGGAAGCGTGGCTATGACGGTCATAGTTTGATTTTTTTCATCAAAGATTTTGACGCCGCCTTTCCTTTCAATAATGATGATTTGATTATCAGGTAAAAAGTCCATGGTCATGGGCTCGTCCATGCCTTGGGTTAAGACTACTTTGGTGAAACGGTTGGCTGCGGGTTTCGCATTATCTTCCCTTAAATTATTGGAACCACAAGCAGTCACTAATAAGAAGAATAAAAGTTTAGAATAAAAAATAAGGTTTTGCATTTTTGATGTTTGATTGTGAATCTAATGAATATGTTTTAGGATGATGAGACTTCTTAAGATTCTAATATTTGTCGGCAATAAGCTACACATTTCTTCACTTCTTTGACAGCATCAGATCCTTCAGGAATTTCATATTCTAACTCGACGGTCAACGGAAATTTATATTGATTATCACGTGTCAAAAGAAGAATATCTCTTATTGGAGTGTCACCTTTTCCAAAAGCAAGATTTTTACGTCCGTTTTCAGGTGACGTTCTGTCTTTAAGATGCATACTTTGAATGTTTTTGTTTTTTTCTTTTATAATTTTTAAAGGCAAAGGATTTCCTGCTGCAACATAATGTCCTATGTCAATATTCATAGCATTATATTCCGATTGTTCCAGAGCCGTATCCCACAAAATAGGCGTTTGTTGTTCATGTCCGTGATAGGCGACATAAATTTTATGTTTCAAAGCCATTTCACCCAATAATTGGGTGTGTTCATCATCTTCTGGATGCTCAAGAGTAACATGACTAACTCCCAATGCTTTTCCTACTCTAAACCCATAATCGATTTCTTCCAAAGATTTTTTTTTATCAAATACTTGTGGTTTGAAGGCATAAATTTGCACACCTGCGTCGAGATACATTTTTTTCAATTCTATGAATTTATCCATGGACACAGAGGTACGCCATGTGGCCATTTCTTGATCAAAATTTTTGCGCTGAATCTCCATTTCAGTCAGTTGCTGCTCTTCTTCAGCATTAAGGGGGAATTCGTTTCTTTTTTTTCTTCTCAGGCTATAAAAATCTCTAAAGTTAATGGGATTTATGGGTGCTCCAGCGAAGGTTTCAGCGGGGGCTCCCATTAATTCTATTGCATTGATGCCAGCATCTAACACGTATTGTAAAGTTGCTTCAGCACTTTGATCTTGCATGCTCCTAAATGAATACGTTTGACAACCAATTTGGACTCCATTTATTAGTGAATTGGGCTTTGAATTGGAGAAAATAGCTTCAGAATTAGTCAATGAGGGAGTTCCACAAGCAACCAGTCCAGAAGCTAAGATTGCGGAAGTTCCAATGAATTCTCTTCGAGATTTTATAAATTTAGTTTGTTTCATATCGCTTTTTTTATAATTTATATTTTTGAAATGACGCGTCTTTCAATTTGATGATGATCTACGCAATTCTGATTCCTATAAGAGGCTAATCTGGTTGATTATCCTTTTTAATAAAGGGTCATGTATTGTTATTAAAATGTCCTGATTCGTGGAGGGATCCTGCATTAGCTCCTTATTCATCTCAAAAAAAGGGCATATTAAGATACTTAATTTATGAGTCGTCAAACTAAAGAAAAAATAGATCTTTTCCTTTAAGATTATACCAGTGGTCACCGCGACACAAATTAATATTTTGAAAAGATCACTAAAAATTAGGTTATCTGTCAATTTTAAAATGGTTTATTGAAGTTTAATTAACGGATATAGCCGAAGTGAAATTTTAGCTATTACCAGTTTTGTGAAAGAAAATTTATCTCTGAGCAACTACAGAAAAGTGCTTCAATTGTCTTTTAAATCAAACCTATTGATTAACTTAAAGTACATAGAATCATATGATATTGAGTTTTGATTAAAAACTACTCGCATGAAAAATAAATGGAATTGTATTTTTTGGACCTTGCTCATAATGATGCTGGGTTGTAATCATACAAAAGTCAATCCCGACACAACAGAATTAAATGTACTGATAACATCTTTCGAGGAGCATCAGGGGTTTGATCGTTTACGTTATCCATTGGGACTATATACCAAGGAATACTATCATAAAGAAGCCATCTTCGCGGACAGTTTAATTTTGGAACTATCCCAGTTAGATACTACGGGATTGAATGAAATCGATTTAATTTCAGTGACTTTATTGAATTTTGTCTTACAAGAAAAAATAGATTTTTACAGCTATGGGCGGTATTTAAATCCCATCCTATCTGATGCCGGATTTCACAGTAATCTTACATATCAGGTAAAACCTTTAAATGATTTCGCACAAGTGAAATCTTATTTAAATAAATTGAATGCCCTACCAGAATTTGTAGACCAGCATTTCATCAATTTACGAGTAGGTCTGGAAAAAGGAGTTTCGCAGCCTTTGGTCATTTTTAGGGGATATGAATCTACTTATGAGGATCATATCGTCTCATCATATGATCAGAGTTATTATTATGAGCCCTTCAAAAAGCTACCCAAAGGGTTAACTGAAAACCAAAAAGATTCAGTTTTAGTTGCTGCAAAATTAGCGATTGAGACCCAGGTGATTCCACAATTTATAAGGATTAAAGATTTTTTTGAGTCGGTTTATTTACCCAATACCAGAACAACACTTGGAGTTTCGGAAACGCCAAATGGCCGTGAATATTATCAGAATCGGATTGATTTTTATACCACGAGTACCGAGTATACTGCAGAGAGTATTCATCAAATAGGACTGAGTGAGGTCAGTAGAATCAGGACTCAGATGGAACAGGTTATCGAAGGTTTAGAATTTAAAGGCAGTTTTGAAGACTTTTTGACTTTTCTGAGAACGGATAAGCAGTTTTATGCTACCACGCCCAAGGAATTATTGATGATTGCTCGTGACATGGCCAAACGAGTGGATGCTCAATTGCCTCGCTTTTTTAAGACGTTGCCACGCAAACCATACGGTGTAGCACCTGTCCCTGATGCCATTGCTCCAAAATATACTGGGGGAAGGTACGTAGGCACTGATGCCCAGAGTACGGAACCGGGATACTATTGGGTCAATACTTATAATTTACCTAGTAGAACACTCTATACGCTTCCTGCGCTTACCGTGCACGAAGCCGTTCCTGGACACCATTTGCAAGGGAGCTTAAATGCTGAGTTAGGAGAAAGTATACCCCAATTTAGGCGTGATTTATATCTTTCAGCTTATGGAGAGGGTTGGGGCTTATACAGTGAGTTTCTAGCCGAAGAGATGGGTATGTATACCACATTGTATGAGCAGTTCGGGAAGTTAACGTACGAAATGTGGCGGGCCTGCAGATTAGTGGTAGATACGGGTATTCACGCCAAAGGGTGGACCAGAGATCAAGTAGTTCATTTTATGTCGGTGAATACCGCGCTGTCGCTGCATGAGATCAATACTGAAACGGATCGATATATCTCGTGGCCAGGTCAGGCTTTATCTTACAAGATAGGCGAACTAAAAATTCGAGAATTACGTGAAAAAGCAGAAGAAGCACTTGGATCTAAGTTTGATATTCGTGACTTTCATGAAGTCATTTTAGCACAAGGCACGGTCACCTTATCTATCATGGAGTTGAGGGTCAAGGCCTATATTGAAGCACAGAAGTTTAATTAATTGATTCCAAATTTCTTTCTTAAGTTAAGTATTTATTATTAAGTCATCCTTTGATTTCTTCACTGAAATTTTACGAAATGTATTAAAAAATAAGGGGTAGGAGTATTCCCTATCTTATATTTGTGGACGGAATTTGAAGTGCTTGCACTTCAGCATTTTTTTACGATGAATATATGAAGGAAGACCACACAACAAACGAGCATGTTCAAGTTTTGATTATTGGTTCAGGCCCTGCCGGGTATACTGCGGCCATTTATGCCGCTAGGGCAGGTTTAAAGCCAGTTTTGTACACGGGAGCTGAGCCAGGAGGACAATTGACCATCACTACAGATGTAGAAAATTATCCGGGTTACCCTGAGGGGGTGACTGGCCCTCAGATGATGGTTGAATTTCAAAAACAGGCAGAGCGTTTTGATACGGATGTTCGTTATGGAGTAGTAACCGCTGTAGATTTTTCTGGATGGCCCCATGAAGTTATCATTGATGGTAAGAAAAAAATGAAAGCTGATGCGGTCATTATATCTACTGGAGCTTCTGCTAAATGGCTAGGCTTAGCAGATGAAACAAGGCTCAATGGGCAAGGTGTTTCTGCTTGTGCCGTTTGTGATGGCTTTTTCTTTAAAGGACAAGACGTTGCTGTGGTGGGTGCAGGGGATACGGCCGCTGAGGAAGCTTCTTATCTTTCTAAGTTGGCCAATAAGGTATATATGATTGTGAGAAGAGATGAGATGCGGGCTTCTAAAATTATGCAGCAGCGCGTATTCAATGCTAAAAATATTGAAATACTTTGGAATACCGAAACCGAAGGATTGATCGGAGAAAATCAAGTGGAAGGCGTCGCGGTTGTCAATAATAAAACAGGAGAAAAAAGAGTTTTAAATGCAACAGGTTTTTTTGTAGCCATTGGACACAAGCCCAATACGGGAATTTTTGAATCTGTGTTAGATCTTGACGAGAGTGGTTACATCATTACGACGCCTGGAAGCTCTAAAACTCAAATTGAGGGAGTTTTTGCTACGGGTGACGCCCAAGACAGAATCTACAGACAGGCGGTGACGGCAGCAGGAAGCGGCTGTATGGGGGCTTTAGATGCCGAAAGGTTCCTCGCTCAAAAAGAGGTAGAGTTGGCAGAAGTAACCCAATAATGGAGCCCATGAAATTGGACATATTGGCCATATCAGCACATCCCGATGACATAGAACTTTCTTGTAGTGGAACACTTATCGCACACAAGTCCCTGGGCTATACAACAGGAATATTAGATCTTACCGAAGGTGAGATGAGTACGAGGGGAACGCCTGAAATAAGGCAAAAAGAGTCCGTTGAAGCTTCTCAAATCATGGGAATTTCTATCCGTGAGAATTTGGGTTTGTCCGATGCTAAATTTGATTTAAGTTTCGAAAATCAATTGCGTGTGATCAAGGTATTGCGCAAGTACCGACCTGAAATCATACTGGCCAATGCACCCTACGATCGGCACCCTGATCACGTACGTGCGGCACAGCTGATCGAAGAAGCAGTCTTTAAATCGGGTTTGGTCAAAATCGAGACAGAAGATGAAAAGGGAAGTCAAACGCCTTGGAGACCCAAAAAAGTTTATCATTATATTCAAAGTGTCTCCTTAGAACCTGACTTTATATGTAATATATCGGCTCACATGGAGCAGAAGATGGCGGCTATCAGAGTTTTTAAATCTCAGTTTTTTGATCCAAAGAGCAACGAGCCTGATACTTATATTTCTAATCCGGATTTTTTGAAGCTCATCGAAGCGCGCTCGCGTGAGTGGGGCCATCGCATTGGTGTTTCTTATGGTGAGGGATTTGTTCAACGGCAGTCTTTGGGAGTTAAAAGTTTATTCGATTTGGTCTGATACATAGGTGGCATCTCATGACGAGGTTTATTGAATTAAATATAAAGTCTTAACGCCTACTTGTGCCCCCCCTAGTTGATGAATCCTCTCAGAGGGTCTTTTATTTTGAAATTTTAGTCCTTTACATAGACAGGTTAGGTACTCGATTTAATTTTCGAATCTCGATGAGTTGATCTTGAGGTTTCAGGGTGTCGAAGGACGCTATTTTCCAATAATCCTTATTTAATTGACTCAGGCCTGCGTCAAGAGAGATGTTTGGATGAAAATGATCTCTCGAAAAATGAATCAATTTCAAGACCATGAAATAATCAAACCAATCATAAAATTGTTTGTAAAATGAGGTTAAATGGCTGCTATTTTTTAATAATTTATCAACTTTATGATAAAAGTCAATAGAGTTCAGAAATCCTTGAATGGCCTCAGGTAAACTGGGCGGTTTACCTTGAATGATTTGGGGTAAACCCACTATAAAGGTCTTAATGTCTTCAAAAATCAAAGGATTGTAGGCGCTTAATATTTTCTCTTTATTTGTCTGATAACCAATAAGTGCCCTTCCCGTACCAAAGGGGACTCTATCCGAAATTCTAGCGGCAGGATAAACCAGGGCCTCATGGATTTCAGCAAAGCCAGGCTTGCGCACTATTTTATTGAGGAAATAGAAATCTTCACCCGCTTTTTTAGTATTCATTCCTCCGTGCTTGCAATAATGATCCGAGGTTATGGTAATACAGCTGCCCAATGTTTGATGAACGCTGGGATAACCTGAATAGCGTAGGCTATCGGTATAATACCTTAAACCCAATTCATAGGGAATGATACCACTTTCAAGGTCTAAAGGATGTTCATAACCTAAGATACCCGCATTCAAATTTTGATTTTTGTAGGCGCTGTAAATGGCAGCTAAATAAGTATCACTACACCGACAATCTCCATCGAAGCAGACGAGAATACCCGATCGATTTAGCTTTTTGAACCAACGGGCCGCTTCGTCTAATCCGATTTTTCTGGCTAAACCCACACCTGCATTTTTTTGAGGTAACCGTATATTTACGACTTGAATCTCGATTTTATCCGTATTCTTAATCTCCTTTATCTCCTCATAAACCTGTTGGTTGAGCTTGAAATCATCTAAAGAACTCTGTTCGGGAGCATTAATTACCACTAGAAGGATCACTTGACAAGGGACTTCTCGACAAGCCAATATAGAATGTATTGCAGTACTTAGTTGGGGTTCTTTATAAGCTGGAATCACCACGACCATTTCTAAATCTGACAGGGGGCTGAAATGGGGGATTAAGGGTGTTTGCCAAGCATAGCGTTTAAAATAATAATCTTTACTCAAGGGGAAAGTCGTACCAAGGTCCATGCTGATTCAACTTGCTTGTAGAGGATCCGATCGTGTAATCTATTCACACCCCCTTGCCAGAATTCCATACTTTCAGGAACCAATCGGTAGCCTCCCCAAAAATCAGGAAAAGGAACTTCTCCTTCAGAAAATTGTTGCTTGAGCTCAGAGAGTCGGTTTTCCAAAACTTGCCTTGAATCAATGATACTACTTTGCTTACTTACCCAAGCGCCCAATTGGCTACCATACGGTCTACTGAAAAAATAGGCTTTTGATTCTTCGACGGGAATCCGCTCGACTTTACCCGTTACGATCACTTGCCTTTCAAGAGCATACCAAGGAAAAAGGAGGGAAGCACTGGGATTGGTTGCTAAATGTTGTGCTTTTCTAGAAGTGTAATTTGTAAAAAAAACGAACCCTAGAGAATTAAAATACTTGAGTAAAACGGTACGTTGCGTAGGTGTATTACGGATATCTACCGTGCTTAAAACCATGGCATTGGGTTCTAAAATAGTCGCCTTCAATGCTTGATCAAACCATTTTTGAAATTGTAAAATAGGTGATTTTTCTAAGGAATCAGCAGTAAGTTGTGCTTGAGCATATTCCTTTCTTAAATTTGATAAGTCATTCATAATATGATAAAAGGGCTTTTAATAAGTAGAATAAAATACCTTTCTTTGTTTAACTAAAAGGCTAAGTTAATTGAAGTACAGAATAGACCTAAAGATATTGAGCAGTAATGATTGGATCAACGCTGTTATTGCTGATTTTGATACGTTTTTAATGGATCACGCCAATTGTGAGCGAAAAGCGTCAGCCATGGCCATGAGTTTTGTCGCAAAATACCCGAATAGAAAAGAAATCCTCGGTGAACTGATAGATATCGGGATTGAAGAGCTAGAACATTTTAAAGAGGTACATCAAATCATGGAATCTCGGGGCATTATGTTGCCCCATGAGATAGGTCAGGATTTTTATGTCAAACGACTCATCGAAGGTTGTAGAAGTGGTCGAGATGAACGATTTATGGATCGGTTGCTATTGGCTTCTTTGGTAGAAACTCGAGGGGCGGAACGATTTAAATTGGTATATGAAAATGTAAATGAGGCAGATTTAAAATCTTTTTACCATAAGCTATGGGCTTCAGAGGCACGTCATGGAGAAGTTTTTGTTCGGATGTGTTTAAACTATTTTGACGAAAAGAGCGTCTATAAGAGACTAGGTGAAATGACAGATATTGAAGCTGAAATTTTACAATCTTTGCCAATTAAGGCAGCTTTGCATTGAAATAATGGATTATTTTGTTAACGATAATTTGATTGAACCTGGGCCTGGGGATTTATTAATTTCTGAACCCTACTTACCAGATCCAAACTTCGAGAGGACCGTTGTTTTGATTTGTGAGCATGATGAGAACGGTACGGTGGGATTTGTCCTCAATCGACGATCCAATAGTGTTTTTAGTGATGTAATTGTCGAGGCGGCTCATTTTGACGCTCCCTTGTATGTGGGTGGCCCAGTGCAACATGATACTTTGCACTTTGTACACAAGGATGTGCTTGAAATGGAATCAGGTCAATCTCTTGGAGAACGATTGGTTTGGGGCGGAGATTTCAATCGTTTATTAACTCGCATAGATACCCATCAAATAGATGAAAAAAATTACCGGTTTTTTGTGGGTTATTCGGGGTGGTCACCCGGACAATTAATGGAAGAATTGAAAACTAAATCTTGGATTGTTTACCAAAACAAGGATGAAAACCTCATTTTTGATTTTTCATCTCAAGATTTGTGGAAGAAAGTTTTAAGGGAAATGGGGGGAAAGTACAGGTTAATTTCGAATTATCCTGTCGATCCCAGATTAAATTAAGCGTAGATGCTTAAGTTTAAGTAAGATTAGGTTTGTGACTAGAAGATATGGATAAGGAGAAACCATTGCCGGAGAAAAAAGCTGAAAAGCAATTCACGGAAAGCGTTCAGCGAGATGCTGAATTATCAGGAGAAGATATGAAGGATACTAAAAACAAAGAATTGCGTGAAAAGGCTTCGGATATTTCCAAAGTTCAAGCGCCTAAAAAAGCAGCCATTAAGGTAGAAACGAGTGACGAAGATCAGGCGATGGGGTCATTAGCGGAAAAGCCTATTTTAAGCCCATCAGCACCCGTGCCTTCTCAGAAGGCGACTCAAGTAATAGCCACGCCAGAGAGCAAAGAAGAGGCCGTGCTTGCGTCTACCACCCCAGTTGAAAATAAGCCATCATTAAAAAAGGACGCCGAAGTTACGAAAGGACAAGAAGCAGAAGCAGAAACAGTTACTCCAAAAGTAGCGCCTCCTGAAACGACGGTCATTGAGGATTTTAGTCAATTTCCCAAAGAGAAATTAGTGGCGCACATAGCGGGTCTTCAAAAAGATAAAGACCTTAAACAAATTGCTAATAGTCTTCGAAACTTGAAAACGAGATTCGATGAGCTTTTTGAGGAATCAAAAGCCCTTGCTTTAGGTGTTTTTCTTAAAGAAGAAGGCGCCGAGGCAGATGATTTCTTCTATAAGGGAGATGAAATAGATCAAAAGTTTGAATCTATATATCATGATTTAAATAAAAGAAAGAATCAGCATTATGCTCAAATTCAAGATCAAAGAGAGGAGAATTTTAAAAAGAAAAATCTGATTTTAGATCAATTACGGGACATCAGTAACAATAATTTTGATATTGATATTAAAGTTGTCAAAGGGCTGCAGCAGTCTTGGCAAGATATAGGTCCAGTTCCAGGGAATCAGCACAAACTTCTTTGGGCCAACTACAATGCCCTGCTAGATCGTTTTTATGATTCTCGAAGTATCTATTTTGAATTAAAAGATTTAGATCGAAAGAAAAATTTAATGGCTAAAACGGAGTTGTGTGAAAAGGCAGAAAAGCTTTCTTCTAAAGAGAACTCTAATGCTGCCATCAAAGAGCTCAATGAACTCCATGAGGAATATAAGAAAGTGGGACCTGTGCCCAGAGATGAACAAGAAAATCTTTGGCAAAGATTTAAGCTGGCTTCAGATAAGGTTTATGAGAAGAGAAAGGGGTTTATAGAAAGTTTTAAGAGCGTGCTCCTTGAAAATTTCGAGAAAAAAAAGGCCATCATAGCAGAAGTTCAGAAGTATGAAGATTTTGATTCTGAAAAAATCACAGATTGGAATAAGGCCGCAACGATATTAATGAACTTCCAAAAAGATTGGGAAGCGATTGGCGAAATGCCCCGTGAAAAATCAAAGGAGGCCAATAAGTCGTTTTGGGGAGCATTTAAAAAATTCTTTTCGAAAAAACGTGCCTTTATTCAAGTGTTTGAGTCGGAAAAAAATGCAAATTTGATTACCAAAAGAAATCTGATTGAACAAGCACAGTCCTTAGTTGATTCTGATGAGGATGGCGTTAAAATTTCGGAAGGATTGAAATTACTGCAGCAAAACTGGCGTGATATAGGTCCTGTGCCTAATAAATACAGGAATAAAATTTATGATCAATTTAAGGGTATTTGTGATGCATTTTTTGATGAAAAAAGGTCAGCATATAAAGTTCAAAACGAAGATTTTGAGGAAAATTTAAATAAGAAAAAAGCACTAATCGAACAATTGGGAGCATTAGCCAAATCATCAAAAATTGATTTTGATGAAATTTTTGTTTTAGTAGATGCTTATATGGCCATTGGCTTTGTGCCAAGAAATGACATTAAAAAAATAAATGGGCTTTATGATGAAACCATAAAGTTATTGATAACCGCCGAGGGCATATCTGAGGGTGAACGCAATGAAATTAAGATACAACTCGAGATGTCTAAATTGAAAAAAGGACCTCAATCTCATTTTAAATTGAATCAAAAAGATGGTCAAATAAAGAAGAAAATATCATTTTTAGAAAATGATATTAATATTTGGAAAACCAATCTTGATTTTTTTGCTTCATCAAAGAATGCCGATAAGTTAAAATTAGAATTTAATCAGAAAATTGAATCGGCTGAGAAAGAAGTTATAGCACTCAAGGAGCAATTATTAATTTTGAGAGAAGCTTAAAAAAATCGAGTTCAAGTTTGCAATAATAACTAGCTGGATTACATTTGCACTCGCATTGATAGAATGTAGAGTATAAGCCTCCTTAGCTCAGTTGGCCAGAGCAGCGCACTTGTAATGCGCGGGTCGTTGGTTCGAATCCGACAGGAGGCTCAAGAGTCGTTATTTTATAGCGACTTTTTTTGTTAGTCACCCGCACTGGAGCCCTAGGCACCTTCCTTCTCAAAACCAGTCATTTTTTGGCCAGCGGGTTCCTTCTTGTTTGTTATGTGTCTCTCTTGTAAAGAGGGTAACCCAGCCTTTTCATAAATATTACTTTCACTATTCAAGCTTTTCAACTTATTTTTGTCCGTAGAAACATCAATGATTCATTTATTGTAGATCAACCATTTGACTTTTCTAATGAATGAAAAGAGCCAGTTTTATGTATTTTCCAGAAGATTGAAGGACCTCTATGTTTTTTAAAAAAGAAATCGAGGTTATATTTTTGGAATAAAGATCATCTGCTCAATATTCATATTATTGACGGTACTGACCCTTTGCATTTACATGGGGTTTATTCATTTTAATTTTACTGCCTTACCTGCCCAAGATTCACCAGAGATCAAGGACGAATATGATGTGACTTTCTTAGATGACTCACCTAAAAGCAAATGGGTGAAATATGGCTTTGAACTTTTTCAAAATACAACCAATTACATAGGTCCCAGCGTTGAGCAGCTAGATAAAGTATTTTCTGGCAATAATTTAGCTTGCGGTAATTGTCATTTATTAGCTGGGACCAAACCCTTTGCCGCTTCTTTGGTCGGAGTAGTCAATCGCTTCCCTCAATACAGGGGGAGAGAGCATAAATTAGGGACGATTCAAGAACGGATCAATGGTTGTATGGAGCGGAGCATGAATGGTGGCATGATGGCCATAGATAGTGATGAAATGAAAGCATTGGTCAGCTATCTCAAATGGATTGGACGCAACGCACCCAAAGAAGGAAAAGTATTCGGTCAAGGTTTTATGCAAATCAACCTTCCCAATAGAGTGGTAAATCTAGAAAATGGAATGGCAGTTTATAAAGCACAATGTGTCTTGTGTCATGGAAGTAAAGGTGAAGGGATCAAGAAATCGAAGACTAATTCATATGAATATCCACCACTTTGGGGTTCCGATTCATATAACAATGGTGCAGGTATGTCCAGGGTAATTACTGCGGCCCAGTTTATCAAGGGGAATATGCCTTATGGCGTTACTTATGAATCACCCATGTTATCGGATGGAGATGCCTATGATGTGGCGGGCTACATTAATCAACAAAAAAGGCCAATTAAAGTCAATTTGGAGCTTGATTTTCCCGATTTGAAGCGCAAGCCCGTTTCCACGCCTTATCCCCCTTATGTTGATACATTTAGTATCAGTGAGCATCAATTAGGACCTTTTCAACCCATCATTGCTTTATACAAGCAAAAGTTCAATTTGATCAAGAATAAATAGGAAAACCCATTCGGATCTCCGGAGATTTTTTCATATTGTATTACAAATATTTTTACGATCATAAACAATCAATGAATGAAAAAGACTCATCTTAAATCAAGGCGCAAGTTTTTTGGCGCCATGGCGCTTGGCGCGACAGCTACCTCTCTGCCTTTTTTAACCCATCCTGCCTATGCCGAATCTGATCAGTTGGCCGAATCCAAATATTCTCAAGCAGATGATTGGTTCAAAAACATCAAAGGAATCCATCGAATTGTTTATGATGGATCAGCGAGTGATGTAACATCGATCATTTGGAATTGGGCTTTTTATACAAGTAATAACCAAACAGGGAGCAATGATGATGATATTACCGCCATGACCGTATTGAGGCACAACGGATTGCCCTATGCCTTTAACGATGAGATTTGGGAAAAATATAAAGTGGGTGAATTGTTTGGTATAAATGATAACAATACGGGTACGCTGTCATTAAGAAATACCGTCTATGAACCTCAAGGAAAGGACTTTCCGCCCTTAGGTATAGACGGGATTAAAAGGCTACAAGAACGAGGTGCCCTATTTTGCGCTTGTGATTTAGCTACCAAAGTGCATAGTGGAAGGGCAGCCAGAAAAATGAATATGGACCCTACCGAGGTTTATAACGAGTGGATCAATGGATTACTTCCAGGCATTCAATTAGTGCCCTCAGGTGTTTGGTCACTAGGGAGAGCACAGGCCAATGGCTGTGGCTATATTTTTGCTGGGGCATAATTTTAACTTTTATAGTTTTACCTTGCCTTTATTGATTTAAAAAGCCCTTAGCCAAAAGTTAAGGGCTTTTTAAATGATAGGACCTATGGAAATGACCATTACGTTGAGCTTTTACAGCTCGATTAAAAACAGTCAAGACTTATATTGATGACTACAACAAAGCCCTTCAATTTAAATCTTTAAGAGCTTTTTTGACAGCATTTTTAAGCTGATTGGCGTACACATTTGAGGCAACAATGACGCCTGCTTGATTGACTAAAAAATAGGTAGGTATGGCGGGTACTTCATAGGCCCTCACCAACTTTCGGTCTTCGTCCCAAACATTGACCCAAGGAATCTTATATCTTTCAATGGCTGTACGCCATTTTTCTTCTTTGATGTCATTACTTATTCCAATTACATTCACTTCTGTACGATCATACTCGTTATACAAAGGAATGATAGTATGGTCCAACGATTTGATACAGGGACCGCACCAACTGGCCCAAAAATTAACAATAGTGATTTTACTTTGACCGGTTTCTAGTTGTACCCTTAATCCGTTATAACTCATTAAGTCAAAATTGGGTGCTTGTGTATTCTCTTTCAATTGAGCATGCGCTGTGAAACCCAAAAAGTAGCATGTGAGTACAAGATAAAATAACTTCATAAACTTTTAGTTTTCGGACAAAAGAGGCTACTTTTTTTATTAAAAAAAGTCAAAAGAAGCATTTTATTATTGTTTCCTGTTTTATTCCCTAGTATTTTATTGCATGTAGGCGTTAACCCAATTTGATGTCCTGTTGAATGAAGGGTTGTTTGTACAATCTTTGACCACTGGCTTGATAAATGGCATTGGCCAATGCTCCAGAAATTGGAGGTAGGGTAGGTTCCCCAAGTCCGGTTGGATCAATCCCATTATCGACAAAAAAGACTTCTATTTCTGAAGGTGCTTGATGGTGTCGAATCATGCTGTAGGTATCAAAGTTTTTTTGTATTGGGCTGCCTTTATCAAAAGTCAGGTTGCTGTACATCGCATGTCCAATGCCATCGATGATGCCTCCTTCGGCTTGATTGATGGCTCCTTCAGGGTTGATGACAATGCCACAGTCAATGGCACACCAAACCTTCTTGATTTTGTGTTTACCGTTTACCAATACCATATCAAGGACTTGTGCAACGTAGGTATTGTGACAAAAGTAAGCAGAAACACCTCTGTAAACGCCTTCGGTTTTGATACCCCAATTAGATTTATCCCTTACCAATTTTAGTACTCCGGCATATCTTTCCGGATCATAATCATTGTCAGATCCGATGGGATTTTTGATAGCGCGATCAAATAATTCTAATCTAAAATCAATGGGATCTTTGCCGGCAGCTTCCGCAACTTCATCTAAAAAAGATTGTTCCGCTCCTGCAATGAAATTGGATCTAGGTGCCCGCCAAGCACCAGTTGAGATGTTTGAATCAATACTCATCTTTTCAGCTAAGTAATTGGGTACTGCTCCAGCGGGAAATCGATTTTCATAAACAGGACTTTCATGAATGCCTGTACCATGGATTGAAAATCCGATGAGCTCATTTTTCTCATCTAGCGCAGCTCTATATTTTACTTTATAGGCAGGTCGGTAAACTCCCTGAGTCATGTCATCTTCCCTCGTGTAAATGAGTTTGATAGGTTTTCCCGTATTATACGATATTGTGGCAGCTTCTAATCCAAAATTTCCATACAATCGTCGTCCAAATCCACCTCCCATTCGGGTAAGCATGACCGTTACATTTTCAATAGGTATATCTAAAAGGTTGGAGATACTCTTCCCCATAGCTTCAGGCGTTTGAATGGGTCCGATCAGTTCAGCTTTTTCTTTGCTTACCTCAGCAAAGAAATTCATAGGCTCCATGGTATTATGGGCAAGAAAAGGTGCGCTAAAGATCTTTTCGATAACTTGAGATGCATTTTTGAAAGTTTGTTCGGGATTTCCGTCTTTTCGTGCCAATTCTTTAACTCCAGATTGGAGAGATTGTTCAAGTTTGAATTCGTGGTCTTGACTATTTTCAGCAGGAGAATCCCATTCCCATTCTACTATTAGTGCTTTTTTGGCTTTCATGACCTGCCAAGTAGTGTTACCTACGATAGCAATGACCTCAGTGAACGCATTGACATTTGACCACGCGGCCTCTTTAGGAGCTGTATTAATGACCAATACATCAGAGATGCCTGGCATTGATTTGATTACCTCTTCATTGAAGCCTTTCAATTTCATTCCGAAGGCAGGTGAGTGCTCAATCATTGAGATTTTCATGCCTTCCCTTTTGAAGTCTAAACCAAAAAGAGGGGCTCCCGAAATGATCTTCTCACCATCCACATTTTTGGTTGGTTGCCCTATGATTTTAAAATCCTTTGGATCTTTTAATTCAATTTTTTCTGGGACTTCAAGTGTGCTGGCTGTTGCCGCCATTTCACCATAGCTAATGGTTCTATTAGATTCATCGTGCTTGATGACCCCTTCATTGGTAGAAAGGCTGGATACAGTGACCTTCCATTCCTTAGCTGCCGCCTCCATGAGCATATGTCTTGCCGTGGCACCCGCCATTCTTAAGCCTTGCCATCCGCGTCGAATAGATTGGCTTCCTCCTGCAATTTGCCTCTCATATTTGTGCGTATCTAAAGCTGCCTGCTCCACTATGACATCTTTCCATGCGACATCCAATTCTTCGGCCACAACCATAGGCATGGATGTCTTAATGTTTTGACCAATTTCTGGATTGGGTGAAAAGATGGTTACCAAGCCATTTTCTCCTATTTTAATGAAGGCATTGATATCGAACCACGATTCAGGCATGGATAGGGCTTGCTCTTGGGTAGGGTTGCAACTGGCGAGCCAGCTAAAGCCAAGCATCATGCCCCCACTCGAGGCTGCAGAAACTTTTAAAAAAGATCTTCTATTGTATTTTGTTTTAACAAGTGTCATTCTATGCAATATTTAAGTGAGTTGAGCGGCTGCGGTTTTGATGGCAGTTTTTATCCTTGTATAAGTACCACATCGGCAAATATTACCTGTCATGGCGCGATCTATCTCTTCATCGGATGGATTTGAATTGGTTTTGAGAAGGGCTGTGGCGTTCATAATCTGTCCAGATTGACAATAACCGCATTGGGCTACGTCGTGGGTTAACCAAGCTTCTTTTACTATGTTTTCCAAGGTTGAGGTTGATTTTGAAATGCCTTCAATAGTAGTGATTGCTTGATCACCCACAGCACTTATCGCTACAGAACAAGACCGAATGGCTGAACCATTTAAATGAACCGTGCATGCACCGCATTGAGCAATTCCACAGCCATATTTGGTTCCTACCAAATCTAGGTGATCACGCAATACCCATAAAATAGGTGTATCGGGATCGGCATCAACCTTACTTACCACTCCATTGATGTTGATATTGAATTCAGCCATAGTTTATTGTATTTATATTTTCGATAACCTAAATGTAATAAGCAATATGATTAAATCAAATAATATTGTTAGAAGCGGTTTCAGTTTTATTTTAAACCTTGAGGTGCTGCTGTATGTTTCCAATTAAATATCATCACGGGAACAAGGTTTTATAAATAATGGATTAGTTTTAAGAGTTAATCTTACATTGAGAGTCATGTTAATGATTAAGCTAAAGAGGGTATTAATTAAAAGAACCAAAAAGGCAACCTCCTTTGGCGCGCTTTTTGTTTTTGTTTTTTTTGGATGTACGGGCCTAAGCGGCTGCAGCACTTCTGATAAATTAGTGATCGCTAAAGGGGCGCGGATTTCTTTAATAGGCAACAATTTAGGTGCTCGAATGATGCATTATGGGTTTTTTGAAACGGAAGCACAGCTCAAGTTTCCTGATAGTCTTATAGTCATTAGGAATTTATGTGATGGAGGGAATACGCCCGGCTTTAGGCCTCATTCAGGTAGAAACGAGCCTTGGGCTTTTCCGGGTGCTGATCAATTTCAAGATGATTTGGCTCAAAAATCAGGCAGTGAGGGACATTTCGAAACTCCAGATCAGTGGTTGGATAGATTGGATACTGATTTAATTATAGGTTTTTTTGGTTTCAATGAATCCTTTGAAGATTCAGCAGGCTTAACCCTTTTCATCGATGAATTGCACGCCTTTATCACCCATACCCAAGCACAAAAATACAATGGTATGCATTCGCCGGAGTTGGTACTAGTATCTCCCATTGCTTTTCAAGATCTATCAAAAATGGAAGATCTACCTGATGGAATTGAAATTAATAGGAGGTTGAAAATGTATACGCATGCTATGGCTCAAGTAGCTCTAGAAGAAAAAATATTTTTTATTGATGTTTATACGCCAAGTATCAAATGGTTTTCAGAGAAAAAGTTAACCATTGATGGCATGCAACTCAATGAAGAAGGCTACCGAATATTTTCTTCATTCTTATCCAATACACTATTTGGTCAGGGAGAAAAAGGTAAGGAGATAGACTTTGAGGAATTAAGAGCTCGCGTGTTAGATAAAAATTGGTATTGGCAGAATGATTTTAAGATGCCCAACGGTGTACACGTCTTTGGTAGAAGGTATGATCCTTTCGGTTCAGACAATTATCCTGATGAACTAAAAAAAATCAGAGAACTTACCCAAATTCGAGATACAGCGATTTGGAGCTTCATGCAAAATAGCCCTTATGATGTAGCCCTTGCAGATGGCCAAACGCAAGAACTGGCTGCTGTTGAAACTAATTACAGGAATACAGAGGAGGTTTCTTATTTATACGGGGAGGAGGCCCTCGCTACGCTTACGGTACCCAAGGGATATGAAATCGAACTTTTTGCCTCAGAGGAAACCTTTCCAGATTTGGCCAATCCGGTGCAGCTTTCATTTGACGATAAGGGTCGCTTGTGGGTTGCGACCATGCCAAGTTACCCACATTATAAACCGGGAGACGCCAAGCCCAATGATAAATTGCTTATTCTGGAGGACACCAACGGAGATGGAAAGGCAGATCAGCAGACGGTATTTGCAGACGGATTACACTTGCCCATAGGATTTGAACTGGCTGCCGAAGGCGTATACATCTCACAGGGCAATCATTTAAAATTATATAAAGACGTGGATGGTGATGATCGCGCGGATGAAGTAGAAATGCTATTAAGTGGTTTTGACGATCATGATACCCATCATGCCATCAGTGCTTTTACCGTAGACCCATCAGGAGCTATTTATATGGGGGAGGGTGTCTTTTTGCATACCAATGTGGAGACGCCTTATGGACCCGTGCGGGCAACTAACGGAGGTTTTTACAGATACACCCCACAACAACACAAATTAGAGCGCACCGCACAATTGTCTATTCCCAATCCATGGGGTATTGCATTTGATGCATGGGGCCAAAACTTTTTCTGTGACACATCGGGTCCAGATGTGCGTTGGATGATGCCGGGATCTATCAAGTCAACATACGGGATTTCATCACCCAAATCACAGAACTTGATAGAGGAAGCCCATAGGGTGAGGCCCACCTCAGGCTTAGAATTTGTATCCAGTCGCCATTTCCCAGAGGAGGTCCAAGGCGATTTACTGATCAATAATACCATTGGATTTTTAGGTACTAAGCAACATAAGTTCATCGGGAAGGGTACTGGCTATGAATCAAAACATCGACAGGATTTAATTGTAGGGACCGATCCAAATTTTAGACCCGTTGACATGGAGTTCGCTCCAGACGGTTCTTTGTATATAGTGGATTGGCACAATGTTTTGGTGGGACACATGCAGCACAATGCACGTGATCCCTTGAGAGATCATGCACATGGACGTATTTACCGCGTGACTTATCCTTCTAGGCCTTTGGTGGTACCCGCATCCATCGATGGCGTAAGCATAGCAGTCCTACTAGATCATTTAAAATTACCTGAATATCGGACGCGTTATCGAAGTCGTCGGGCACTCAGGGGGAAAGATGCCGATTTAGTTTCCGCGGCTTTGAAGGTTTGGGTGGCCAATTTAGATCCAAATGATCAGGCATATGATCATCATTTATTGGAAGCATTGTGGGTGAGTTGGGGAAACAATCAAATTGATCTGGATCTCTTAGATGAGGTATTTCATTCAGAAAATCACAGGTTGAGAGCCGCAGCTGTTCGGGTGATGCGTTATATGGGAGTACAAATTCCTCGAAGTGAGGAATGGATAATACAAGCAAGTGCTGATCCTCATGGCCAGGTACGCTTAGAGGCGATTGTAGCAGCTTCTTGGCTTGACGAGGAAGTGGCTCAAAAAGTACTTTCGGCTGTTGCACGCTTGCCATTGGATGATTGGATGAGAGATACCTACAATGCCGTTGCTAGCAATTTTGGGATTTTGGTAGTTTCTGAAA
Organism: uncultured Cyclobacteriaceae bacterium; assembly: GCA_905479015.1. Taxonomy (GTDB): domain Bacteria; phylum Bacteroidota; class Bacteroidia; order Cytophagales; family Cyclobacteriaceae; genus UBA4465. The sequence goes on along the minus strand of CAJQKV010000011.1, from coordinate 16,212 downwards.
TGGATGAACAAAATAAATCCAGAGAAGAACGAGTGGATCTTGAGGAGTCTGACCTTGAATTGTATCATTTAGGTAAAAGCATTTATGCGAAGGATGGTTATTGTGCAACCTGCCATCAAGTTGATGGAAAGGGGATCAAATCCGCTGGATTTCCCCCTCTAAAAGGGACTCAATGGGTGCTTGGAGACGAGGAAAGGTTAATTAAAATCACATTGAATGGTGTCATGGGTAAAATGGAAGTAATGGAAAAATCCTACAGTGGAAAAGTACCTATGATGGCTTTTGGTAGTTTACTCAATGATCGAGAAATCGCTGGGGTACTCACCTATGTACGCAATAGTTTTGGTAACAAAGCAGCTGCGATTTCGCCTGAAAAAGTAAAGCAGGTCAGAGAGGATACCAAGGATAAAAAGGGCTATTATTTGGTTGAAGAATTGGAGTAAAGAGATTTTACTTCTAATATTTATCTGTATCCAATACATGATTAAAAATGACTGTAAATCGAATTAATTCACATATGGGATTTTTAAAATATATTTTTTTATTGCTATATCTTTATGGTGCTCAGCTTACGGCTCAAATCTTAGTCAATGAGGAGCAGCTATTAACCAACTTGTCCTACAGGCAAGGAACAGATGATGCGTATACTCTTGAAAGATGTGTTTTAGACATTTATCTGCCCGGAACGACAGATTTCGCTACGGTAGTTTGGTTCCATGGAGGAGGGTTGACGTTTGGAAATAAATTTATTCCTGAAGGCTTAAAAAAACAAGGAATAGCGGTAGTCGCCGTGAATTATCGGTTGTATCCCAAAGTAAAATCACCCATGTATATTGATGATGCGGCGGCGGCGGTGGCTTGGGTTTTTAAAAATATAGCTTCTTATGGAGGAGATCCCAATTTAATTTTTGTTTCTGGGCATTCAGCAGGAGGATATTTGACCAGTATGCTGGGATTGGACAAAAGTTATCTCAATACCTATGGCAAAGATGCGGATGCTATTGCAGGATTGATTCCTTATAGTGGACATACCATTACGCATTTTACCATTAGATCGGAGCTTGGGTTGAAATGGGAGGATGTACGCGTCGATCACATGGCACCCTTAGCACATATCAGGAAAGATGCACCGCCGATCATCTTAATTACTGGAGATCGTGAATTGGAGTTGTACGGTAGATATGAAGAGAACGCCTATTTCTGGAGAATGCTTAAAAGTATAGGCCATCCCTATGTTGAATTATATGAGTTAGAGGGTTACAATCACGGTGATATGGCAGTACCAGCCCATCATATTTTATTAAAAACCATATCCAAAATTTCGAATGAAATCACTTCAAGATAAGTCTATTAGATTTTTGTTGGGATCAATCTTGTCAAGATATAATTTCTAACGGCGGAGTCGTTTTCCAATTTCCCCGTGTGAAATCAGGAAAGCTTTGGGGGGTACCGCCCGCCACCACCGATTTTTCACTTAGAGGACCAACGGCACTCCATAAACAGCCCTCATATACATTTTGATCCATCGGAAGCCCTTGTTGCAAGCATTCAATGATTCTAAAATCTAATATACCGTCCATGCCGCCATGACCTGAATCCTTGGCCAGAGCATTCATTCTTTTATAAAGGGGATGATCATATTTCTCATAAATTTTTACCAGTTCATCTCCCTGCGCCCAGCTATGAGCATCAGTGTTAACGCCTTCAACGCCTCCTTCGAGGGCGATGCGTGGGGGATAGTCTGCCAAACAACCAAGCGTACCTTGAATTAAATTAAGTCTTGTGTAAGGTCTGGGGCTGGTTTCATCCCATTGAATCATGATGGTACGCCCCATGTTTGTTTTGATTATGGAGGTATTCATGTCTCCCCCTGCATATTTTAATTGGTTCCATTTGTGATCTGCAGGATAATTCTTTTTCGCGTAATTTTGACGACCCATGGCTGGCGTAGAATAGGAGACGAGTGTATTGAAAGTATCCTGAGTTCGACCAATGCTCATATATTGCGCCACAGGCCCCAATCCATGAGTGGGATAAAGATTACCGTTTCTTTGGGCGTATTGATGGGTCCTCCAAGATCCTGTTCCACGATCTTGCTCTTCCATCTGAAATCTTAAATCATGGATGTAAGCGGCTTCTCCATGGAGCAATTCACCAATCACGCCCTGACGACACATATTGAGGTACATTAATTCCTCTCGTCCATAATTAACGTTCTCCATCATCATACAGTGCTTTTGGGTACGCTCTGAGGTATCGACTATTTCCCACATTTCTGCTAAAGTCAAGGCGAGGGGTACTTCAACAAAAGCATGCGCTCCCTGATTCATAGCTTCAATAGCCATGGGAGCATGATTGGACCAATTGGTTGCTATAAAAACCATGTCGGGTTTCACTTCGGTAAGCATGGTGCGCCACCTATTTTCATCACCATGATAGGTAGCTATATTTTTGTGACGTTGGCCTTTACCTATTTTCCTTATTTCTTCGGCCCATTTTTTTACCAGGTCTTCGTAGAGGTCGCTGATAGCTACAATCTCGGTGCCCGGTAGACCCGCGGCAAATTTGAGATGCTCAGGTCCACGAGCACCCACTCCAATTACGGCAATACGAATATTGGGAAGTTTGGGTGCGGCAAAACCACCCATATATTTAGATTGAGTTGAGCGATCATTAGACATATCTGAAACATCTCCCTTTAAGGTATTGGCAGTTACCAATGCGGCGGCGGAGAGCGAGGATTTCTGTAAAAATTTGCGTCGACTTAAATCTTTCATAAAAAAATGAATTAACAATCAATTTAACTTTTATAAGGATCAAATATTCATTTGACCGAATAATTTAAAAAGAGCGCTAATGTTTATTTTATGAGCGGCATGAGAACCAGGGTTATTTGTATTCATTTTTATGATTTATTTTCTATTTTGAAGCTGTCCACTGATCAGTAATGATATGGCCTATTATCATTTGGTTTTCAATGCGCCTTATTATTTTACAGAACAATAATTCATTTAAAATTGGACTTTCATAGTAAATGGTATTAATTCTGTGCTTGCAAATGAAAGATCCAGAAACTTTTATCCAATCCGTTTTCCATAAACTCCCCATCCCAATAGCGGAAACAGACCTCCCCGAAAAGTTTACTTTTCCTTTTTCATACCAACCGCATCCAGTGGCATTAACCGCTGTCAAAGCCTTGCAGACCTATTTGAATGAGCAAAAAAAATGGACCCATGACTTTGGAGATCATACCGATGAATCTGGTGAAATCTGTGGCAAGATGTTTGGTGTTTTAGTGGTACAGAATATGCAAAAAGAGTTGGGTTACTTGGCGGCATTTTCGGGAAAACTTGCTGAAAAGAATTATTTAGAGGGTTTCGTGGGTCCAGTATATGATAGATTGGCCGATGATGGTTTTTTTAAAGAAGAGGAGGCATCCATTATAGCGATCAATGACCAAATTAAAGCCATCGAGCATGATCCTCAGTATCTGGATTTATTATCTGAGTATAATACTAAAAGAGATAGAAGCAACAAAGAAATGCAAGTAAGCCTGATGAATAAAAAGAAGGCTAAGCACATTAGGCAGCTTAAAAGAGAGGTGGCAATGCAAGATTTGAGCAGTGATCGCCTTGAGGATTTCTTGCAACAAATGAGCAAAGAGAGTCAGGACTTGCATTTTCAACATAAAAGAAAGTTACAAGCCTGGCGGGAAGTGTTAACCTCTGCTGAAGAACGTTTGGCTTTTTATCAAAAAAAAATCAATGAATTAAAGGAAAAAAGGAAGAGCAAGTCAGCGGCACTTCAGCAGCAACTATTTGATCAATATCAATTTCTGAATCAACAAAATGAAAGGAAAGGATTAACCACCTTGTTCAAGCACACCAAACAGCAAAGGCCACCCGCAGGTGCTGGAGACTGTGCTGCTCCAAAGCTATTGCAACATGCTTTTCTCAATGACTTAAAACCTGTGGCTTTAGCGGAGTTTTGGTGGGGACAATCACCTAAACTAGAATTGCGTCGCCATGGATATTTTTATCCTGCTTGCTTGGGTAAATGCAAGCCTATTTTAACCCATATGTTGGCAGGGATGCGTATTGATGAGAATCCCGCCTATCATGAGGCGTTAAAGACAAAAGGTTTGGATATAATCTATGAATCAGTGGATTATTTGGTTATCAATAAGCCCAATGGCTTGTTATCGGTATCAGGCAAATACGTATTGGATTCCGTAGCCAGCAGGGTCAAGGCCACATTCCCAAAGGCTACAGGCCCTATGATGGTACATCGATTGGACCGCGAAACTTCTGGATTGATGGTGGTGGCCAAGACTCTAGCAGCTTATCTTGATTTTCAAAATCAGTTTTTAAATAAGACCATTAAAAAAGAATACATTGCCATCTTAAATGGCATTCCAGAATACAAACTCCCATCGATCAAATTGCCATTGCGACCTGATCACCACCAACGTCCACGTCAAATGGTTTGTTATAGTGATGGTAAATTAGCCGAAACGCATTGGTCGATCCTAGAAATTAAAGGAGCTAAAGCGCGGGTATTATTCAAACCTATAACAGGGAGGACCCATCAGCTTAGAGTACATTCAGCCCATCATGAAGGTCTAAATATGCCCATTGAGGGAGACGAATTGTATGGCTTGAAGTCGGATCGATTGAAGTTGCATGCTGCTGCCCTCACTTTTGAGGATCCTGCCAATGGCAAGTCAATGGATTTTCATTTAGATCCAGATTTTTAAGCGACTGATCAAAAAATAGCCTATATCAAATGGCTGGGGACAAGTTGATACCCTTAATTGCCTAGTTCATTCCATTGTTTTAGGAGTAATAATTTCTATATATAAATTTTAAAGTAGTTATTGATGAGTAAGCTAATCAAATCACTTACCTCAAAACTGTAATCTTATTATTTACACTAAAATTTTTATACGATGAACGTTACTTTGACTAAAAACTCCTGCTTGATTTTAATGATCGCTTTATTTTTAACAACTGCTTGTGATGAGAATGAATCTGGTTCTGAATCTCCGCTGATATTTACATCGATAGATATTCCAGAGGTTTATTTAATATCTAACAATACAAGGGCAGACATAGATGAGACAGAAATACATGAAGTGGATATTTTGATAACTAATGATGCAGGCAGCGAAATAAAAGGATTGATACAAATTATTTTACCTGAGATGGGAGGGGATCAATTATATAGTTTAGCCCTCACACAAAACATCTTGGAAGAATCAAATTTAGGTGCTGGTTTTTGGATAGAACATATGGATTTAAATCAACCCGAAGCCAATGGGAGATCAAATGCTGAGAGTTGTATTGCGCAATGTCATGAAACCTTTACTGATGTATCTGGAAAGAAAATAAAGGGTAGAGGAGCGTGTAAAGCACATTGCTGGGCTGATACAATACGAGGGGTAATCATTGCACTCAAATAAGCGTTGAAAAGTGGCTTATTTTTTTAATTTCATTTAACCCCAATTGAATCATGCATATCATTAATATCAGACTAACAATATTTTTAGGTATTTGCTTTCTTGCAAGCCATGAAAGCAATAGCCAATCTTTTTATAACAAAGGGATTGTTATTGACAAACAAACAGGGCAAGGAATTGAAGGTGCACATATTTATGTAAATGGAGACAGTGACATAGGTACTATTTCTAATGCTCAAGGGAAGTATTTCTTAAAATCATCAAAAAGCATAGATCATTTGGTGATTTCTCATGTGCGTTACCGTTCAGAGGTTTTAAGTTCAGAACAATTTAGAGAGAATGAGGTCCAAATATCTTTGACACCTTCTACTGAAACACTAAAAGAAGTTGTTTTGATAGCCCCAAATGCAAATAAAATAATCAAAGAAGTCATTGCCAGATTAAACTTGAATCATTCTGTGGAGCCTGTATATTTTCAGTTTTTCAGTCAGGTTGTGCATTTTTCTGAAAAGGATAGTATTATAAATATTATGGGTGAGTATGATGGGTATCTATTTCAAAATGAGAGATATAATACCTCCTTTGACTTAGATAGGATCAGAATGAGTTATTTATCAAACCTATTGAAAAATCAAGTTGAAAATCACAGATTAACCAGTATGACTCAAATGCATCAAGATAACATTGGAAAGCACATGGAAGATTTTCTTCACAAAAGGCGTTACGAAGATTATTTATGGTCATTTGATGATGACGTAACAATTTCGGGTAGGCCATGCCATGTATTAAACTTCATTTCAATGAAAAATAATCTCCCATCTCATGGAAAGCTATATTTAGACAAAGAGGACTATGGGATTCATAAGAAAATTTCCGGTTTTGGAGGTGCTGATTTTATAGAGATAAACTTTAAAAAAATAGATGAAAAGTATTATCTCAGCTCAGCGCATCGACTACATCATGGATATCAATCAGATTTGGCTACTTGGCGATCGACTAGATACTATTTGGCAGATCGAAGTAATATAAATACACGTTCTTTTATCAATTTAAATGAGCTACAAGTAAAGTTTTTAAATGATTTAGTTGCGTTCGAAGTAGATCATTTTGACCGGGATTACTTTGATAAGGATAACTTCATCGCCTATCCTAGATGGGTAGAAAAAAAAATGAAGGCGAACGACTATTCACTAAAACAATCTACCGAATAATTAAGAATGATTTTTTCTGATTTAAAATCTTTTTTCTGATTAAAAATGGTTCTATCTAAATACAATTATTATAATATGAGCCATCATTTTGAATAAATTTATTAGTTTGCTACAACAAGCATATCATTTTAAAAAAGAGTGATGATACAACTATTTTTAAGATTCAATTATTAAATAGTATTCAATGAATTCCATTCATATTTCTTATCTCTATGCCTACTTATTAAAGTCAGGCAGACCTCAATCTCTTGATTATGCTCAGATCATTACAACGGGCTTAGTGGGTGATCGTGACTTTGCCGTGATTGATGATGGCGGTCGTATGTTGACGGCAAGAGAGTACCCTATGCTGCTCGAGGTTGAAGCGAAAATCATGAATGATCACATGTACTTCAAATGTAAAGGTGATTTTATCACTGTACCACGAAAAACCGGATCTTCAAAAACCAGAACGGGTATCTTATTCGGTCAATCGGTGGGAGGTTTAGAGTTAGATGATAGCATCCAAAAATGGTTTTCCAAATGCATGGGCGTGAGCTGTCATGTGGTTGAAATCAATGCAGTTTACATGCGGCAAATGGAGGGTCAATCTATTGATATCACTTATACAGATGCCGCTCCAATTTTACTCACCTCCGAGGCCTCTTTGCGAGACTTAAATAATCGCATGACCTTGCCTGTAGGGATGAATCGATTTCGCCCAAATATAGTAGTAAATGGAGGTAATGCATTTGAAGAAGATGACTGGAAATCACTAAAAATAGGGTCTTGTGAATTTGAAATTAGTCACCATTGCCCACGATGTGTACTTACCACTATTGACCCCAGTCATCCAGGAAAAGGGATTTCAAAAGAACCCTTAAAAACCTTATCTACCTTTAGGAAATCAGGGAATGAGGTGAACTTCGGTGTATATTTGATCCCCAAAAAAATGGGAATCATTCGATTAAATGATGAGGTAATTCCGGGATGATGATTATGAAAAGTGAATACATTATAGGTCTGTTATGATTTTCAATCAATACTTTAATAAAATATCATAATATACTGAAATACAATTAATTATATATGTTTAATAAATCTTTTTAGAGTTGATTTTAACAAAGGATCAAAGCTGATGAATTTTATTAAGAGACTGATTAGCAAATATTAATGCTATGATATGCCTATTCCTTTGATGATGTGGAATCATTATTTTAAAATTAGGCAAATCCCAGACCACTCTAAGCACGGGATAGTCAACGCTATAGCAATATCTTAATTATCAAGGTTAAGTAACAGCCATTTTTATTACAATCTTAGCAAATAGATTGGGAAAGAAACGCTTTAGATAAATACCTGCTACTTCTTTGAACCCTCCGATATACACTTCGTTTTTATTTTGTTCTATTGCTCTTATGATTTTGCTCGCACATCTTTCAGGACTCATCCCATTGTCTTGTGCTTTATCCATGGTATTTTGTTTGCTGCCATCTCCCATCAATGCGTTAAAACTAATTTTGGTTTTAATATAGCCAGGACAAATCAATGACACATGGATATTATCTTTTTCGTGCTCAGCTCTTAGGGCATCAAAAAAACCATGCAAGGCATGTTTAGAGGCAGCATAAGCAGACCTTAATGGTGTGCTGATGATGCCAGTAACGGAGGTGATGATGACATGATGTCCTTGCTTACGAGTCACCATGGAAGGGAGTAAAAATTTAGAAAGGGCAACGGTCCCAAAATAGTTGACTTCCATAATGCGGCGATCCACGGCTAAAGAAGTGTTCATCACTTTATCTCGCTGACTGATTCCTCCACAATGAATGATGAGATCAATGGGGCCCATCAAAGTTAACGCCTGTTTGCATTTTTCTTCAAGTGTTTCAGCTTCAGATAGATCTAATGTTAAGAGGTGTACCTCGCTATTTTGTGTACAGGCATTTTTCACTCGCTCCAGTTCATTTGCTCTTCGTGCTGACAGTATCAGTTTTGCACCCAATTGGTGCAGTTGGTAGACCAATGCTTCACCAATGCCGGAAGAGGCTCCTGTGACCCAAATTATCTTTTTGTCTATTTTCGTCATGATTTTAATCTTCAATACTTGACCGAATTCAAATATAAAAGGTAGATTTTTCTTGAGCATCAAAATCACTAATTAATATCAAGAGGTTTCCTGATCATAGAAATTCAAATATTCAATTCTTATTTAAAAATATGCTTGAGGTAGAGTGAGGAATGTTTGATATTTATTTATTAGATTGAAATCGTTTTTGAAAAATTAACCATAAGCTTACCCCTAAATATTGAATACTCACCAAACCTTGTTTCTAAAAAAAAGATTCGGAGAGGCCAGACACAAGATAAGTTTGTATTTGGAAGAAGTTTTGTCTGTTGATTTATTGGAACAATTAGGAAAGTGCCTCAGAAGAGAAATTGCGTGTGATATTTACTTATCAAAACCTGGACTTGAAAAAACGGAGTCGGATGCTTTTATATTAATTCATTTATTGAAATTAAGAAAATTAGGGGCATCCATTTATTTATCAGAAAGTGGTGAAGGGCTCCACAAAATATTATGTTTTAAAGATCATGACATGATTTATGCCCTCGAAGAGGATCACGAGAATTTCGTAGAACTTCATACTACAGATAAAGGATTTGACGAATATCTTAACTATTTCACCTCAGTAGAACCTGAGTACCGTTTAGAACCGGATGATATTACCATTGAATTTCTCAGTGAAAGCAATACAGTATACGAACGGACAGCTACCAAAATTTTCTGGGAAGTTACCAATGCTACTCATGTTGCCATTGATGGTATTGGTGAAGTAGCGGATTCTGGACAAAAAACCATCACTTTCCTCAATGATACCATCCTAAAGTTGAAAGCGACTCATGGGAGTCAAAAGAAGATAAAATCACTTAAGGTAAATACCATTAGTGAATTTAAAATTGGATATGAGGTACAATTCCGAAACCCGTCTTCCAATGAGTTTGTGGCGATGAACGAGTCACAGCATGCAGGCGTTTTCGGGATTGCCAAGGGATATGATGTTCGGTTGACTTGGAATGTAGCCCATGCAGATACAGTAAACGTCAAGCCTTTTGGATTTTATGAAAATCAAGGATCTCATATTTTCAACTCGGATGGATCTATAGAAATCAATATTGAAGCTAAATTTAGAGGGAGAAACAAAAATCAGAAAATATTAATTTATTCATTTCCAACACCGATTTTTGAAAGAAAATTTATTAATCTTAATCAAAATACTTTGAAAGAGATGGAGATCAGTATTGATGATTTTAGAATTAAGGCTTTACATTATTTAAAAGACAGCGATAACAATCATTTCAGAGATTATATGGATGAGATGGACAACAAATATAAATCACTCAAATCCACTCTTTTACAAAAGATGGAAGGGACTGATTTTAATGAATTTTATGAACAGCATTCTATTCCAAAACTTTTCAAAAATAGAAAATCTATTTTATTAAACTACTTTAAATCGGACCCTAAAATTGTTGATAACATCGAATCAACAAGGGATTATTATGAGTGAGCAAAAGCGTACATATGGATTCATATTAAGATTCTTTTTGTTTTGCTCAGCGGCAGACATAGAACTATTAGACAAATGTCCGAAGTCTGAGGTGAATAAATACGCAGGGGTAGGCGCTACCGTTTTCTTTACAGGTATTTTGGCCTGCTTTTCTGGAGGCTATGCACTATTCACTGCTTTTAACTCATTGAGTTTATCCATTATGTTGGGGATTTTTTGGGGCTCATTGGTATTCAATCTAGATAGGTTTTTAGTTTCAACCATCAAGAAATCTAAAGGGAAACTTCAAGAACTCGCTCAAATAACACCTAGACTTTTATTGGCCATATTATTATCTTTAGTAATATCCGTTCCGCTGGAACTCAAGATATTCGAACAAGAAATCAATGAAAGTATTTACTATGCAGGGGCCAACAAAATTGATAAATTAACGACCCTTTTTGATGGGAGAGCAGCTCTAAAGCAGCAACGAATTGACTCTCTAAACCTAAGTATTTTGACTAAATTCGAAATCAGAGAAGAATATTATCGGCAATATGTATGTGAATGTGATGGTACGTGCGGAACCGGTCAAAGAGGTCGGGGTACAGAGTGTGAACGCAAAGAGAATAAATACTTGCAGAGTCAAAAGGAATATGATCAAGCCAAATTAACCAATGAAACCACTATAGCTTTACTTAATCAAGAGAAACAACGTTTATTAGATGAGTTTGAACTCGAGAAAGAGGGATTGCTGCAATCTTTTGCCGACGGATTATTGGTGCGATTAGAATCACTGAGAGTACTGCCTTTTGGACCCCAATTGGCCATTATTTTACTATTAATAGCTATTGAAGTCGCACCTATTTTGGTAAAATTACTTTCTCCTTATGGACCCTATGATCATCTTTTAAAAACCATAGAATACGATTTTGAAATAGATGAAATTACTGCTGTAAATATGAGAAATCAACAACTCAACAATAAGCTTACCATTATGGCAAGTATCGAACAAGATAAGGTCGAACAGGAGCTTAAAAATAACGAAGGATCTATGAAGTTGATTGGAGAGGCGCATCTTGAAATAGTGAAGGCGCAATTAGAAGTTTGGGTAGATGAGGAGAAAGACAAAATAAGAAAAGATGTCCAAAAAAGAATGGAAAAATTAGATTAGCAATGGGTACAAGAAAAGTAATGGTTTTGGTTTTTTTGGTAGGGATTTTTATTTTTCCTTCTTCAGCTCAAATGAAAAGTGAGATTACTCGAGCATCTAACCAGTCCATGCAACTAGATAGAAAGTTTATTAAAAAATCTCATTTGATATTAGAAAAGTTTGATCACTTAACTTTTGAAACCCATACACGCAGAAAAATAAATTTCAGGGTTATATCTCCTTCAGGTGCAATTGTTCATGAGGCTTTGATAAAAAAAGCCAAAATGACTTGGCAGTTTGATGCCATTGATAGTGGTGATTATTCGATAGAAGTTGAAAATCTATCTTTTTTGTTCAAGGCTAAAGTAGATCAAATTATTACGCTCAATCGTTTTCCTTTTCAGATAGGTGCGCCAAAAGACTCAATCCCCTTTTCGTTAGCCGTTGACCGTACCAAGTCTATTGAATCAGAGGGCATTTTTCAAATCACTAGATTCAATGATAAAAATTTAATGGTAGGTCCTTTTGACAAAGGAGATACCTTACTTTTTACGATGAATAGGGTGAACAAGAAATCACCCCCTCTCGAAATTGTTAATGGAGCGAAAGAGCTTTTGTTTGCAAATAGAAAATCTAAAAAAACAGTACAAGCCATAATTCCAGTTTTAAATAAAGATTCCTTTCAAATAACTATGATTTCTAACGCTTGGCTAGGACAAGAAAACAAATTTCGTATTGACAGGATTACTCCTTTCAAGTATGTCGTTGATACCAGTCTAATATCCAAGCCAATTGTGTATGACACAATCCCTGTTGATTTCTTAGATACCACAATATATTTAGGTGCGGTGCGAGATTATACGAATCCTAATTCAGAAAAATTCACTTTCAATTTTGAGGCAGATTCAACCATTGCTTTTTGGAGTATAGTTTTTGGAACGGGATCACAGTACGAGTCAGCGATGGCAGCATTGGATGAAAGTATAGTAACAGATAGCCTAGGAGATGGGGCATTGTATACAGACGTATTAAAAAATTATGTTTTAGGCGATCCATTGGGTTTAGCATTTAAAAAGGATCAAACGCTAGTATCTCTCCAAACGACCAATGGGCAGAACATTACCCTTGAGTCGAAATTGGCTAAATCAAGTCAAGACACATCTGCCCTTATCTATGATAACGTTTTAATAGTTCCATCTTCGCAAATAGCTTCAAACTTACAAATCAAATCAGGTATCAATTTCGCGCTGATGGATGACTTATGTTGTAATCATTATTTGTATTTTAAGAATGAAGATAAAAATCTAGGAAAAAAAGTATACGTTAAAGTTTTGCTTTTTAGAATCAAAATAAATGATGATATTTGACATGCTGTCAAATATTGAATTACAGAGTATAAAAATTAAGTTTTAGATAATGAATTTTAAAGGGTTCACCTTAGGTGTTATAATTAGCGGTTTGATGTTACCTTTCTTGTCTTCCGGGCAAGATTTGCGTAAGCAAATCATGGGGGCGCAGAGGAAGGTTATGAAAGAAGTCAAGCGAACCAATCGCGACGCCAACAAGGTTAAGAAGATGTTTGGCTCTAGTAAAAAAACGGTGAATTCCTCTAGCGACACGGCTGACATTATTACTTGGTCCAAGGCGCCCTACATACCTAACAGCGGGATGATTCATGACTATGAATACATCTATACTTTTTTTCATGCCCAACAAGAATACAGTTTTAAAAATGATCGAAGTCTCAAAGATATTGAGTGGGACTCAGTAGAAAATGTTTTTTATAATAACATTGGCGCTCATGACAGTATAGATACCAAATATGAGGTCATTGGTTGGCATCCTTATTGGATGGAAGATGCTTACAAATATTATAATTATGATTTATTAACCATGTTGTCGTTATACTCCTACGATATTGATCCGTTGACAGGTAAAAACAGAAATCCATCGATGGTTAAGCAGGTGGTGGAAGATAGTGTGGCAAAATTCATCAAGCAGCAGAACCCAAATGTCAAAGTTTTATTATCAATTACCTCTTTTGGGTCAGAAAACAACGAGATATTCTTGGCCAGTAGAGAGGCTCAAAATCAATTTATTGAAGAATTATTGTCTATTATGATTGATGGAAATTTTGATGGAATTGACGTTAATTTCGAACAAATACCAGCTCTTTATGGTGATTTTTTCAATTTCTTCATTAAAAAGCTCAGTACGCAATTGCAAAATGGGGGTTATTCGCTGATTTTAGATGTGCCTTACTTTAATGATCAAAACACCTTTAACTATGCTGAGCTAAAATACTTCGTCACCTACTTTAATATCATGGGTTACGATTTCAGTGGTGAACACTCTGACTTCCCGGGATCCGTAGCCCCTCTCAATGCCCTGACCAATCAACCTAGTTTAGAAACCTGCGTCAATGATTTTTTAAATCTAGACATAGATGGTGGCCAGATCATTCTCTCCTTACCTTTATACGGTGTTACTTGGGACATAAAAGATATAAAGATAGGCCAGAGTGCTTATTTGGAATCTTTACCTTATTATGAAATCATTTCTACTTATGATACCGAGTATAATCCCAATTTTGATCCAATCAGTGCAAGCTTTTTTTACCTGATGAATGATGATGAGTCAAGTAAAATATGCTGGTTTGAAAATGAAACCAGTTTAGATATTAAATACGATTGGATTAAATCGAAAAATCTAAGAGGAGTTGGTTTGTGGGCAATGGGATACAGTCAAGGATCAATTGATATTTGGCAAGGAATTTCGAAAAGCTTTGGAGTAGATTCTTTGGTAAAGATTGAACCAATTAAATCTAGCCTTTCAGGTCCGTATGGTTTGGCCTTGAGTATTTACAATAACAAAAAAATCATTGGTTTAGGTTTTTTGATTTTTGTAGGATTCTTGGTTGTTGGTTTTGTTTATGCATTGACCGATTGGCGCGTACGAGATGCGCTTTTTGTGAATCAGTCCTTTCGGGTTGTATATAGTATGATATTTATGATATTAAGTATCCTTGGTTTACAATACTTCTTGATTTCAACTCCTCAATGGGGTGTTGTTTTGGGTGTTTTAGTGGGGAGTCTAGGAGTGATTTTAATCAATATGTTTTTTAGTCAGAATAGGAGAAAATTAAGATAAAAGTATGAAAATCTTTGCAAGAGAATTTCTCTGGTTCATTACCGCCATCATTCTATCGCTTCCTGTGGCTTATTTATTTATTGAATATATGTCACTCACTCCAACGGGCAATCAATCAACAATACAAGAACGAACTTTTGAAATGGAGTTATTTATAACGGGAGGAATCATTGGAATCATTTTTACTTACATCATGCGCTTGGTCATATGGGCCATCACCAAAATTATAATAGAGGAATAAAATGATTCATAACCTGCTGCCTGTAGTCTGTTCAGAACTCAATGATTATTTTAAATCAAGATATGGTGTAAGAGAAGATAGACTTGTTCTTTCTAACTTAATTAACCAAGATGGTTCAGTTGCATTAGAGGGTTCCAACACAGTAGTTTGTTCACTAGTCAACGTTGAGGAAGAGACTACGTTAAAAGCTACGGCAGGAACAACCTCATCAGGAGGTACTTTTGTCAAAAGTAGTCCAGATATTTATGTGAATTTAACCGTTATTTTTTCAAGTTATTTTGTAGGAAAAAACTATGTGGAGGCCTTGAAGTTTTTGTCGGGAGTGATCTATTTTTTTCAAGGGAAGCCTGTTTTCACTAACGATAATACGCCAGGACTTTCAGATAATGTTGAGAAGGCAGTATTTGATTTAACTTCCCTATCCTTTCATGATTTGAGTGCCGTATTTCAAATGATGGGCTCCAAGTATTTGCCCTCAGTCGTCTATCGTATCAGAATGCTGACTTTCGCTACAGACAATATGGAGGATACCATTCCATCAATTTCTGGAATTGGGATCGTCCCTGAGGGGGATGAAGATGTTTCCAGTGGACCACAGCCCGCAGGTGGTCAGAGCGCTGCTGAAGAGGCCTTTAACAGAGGAAGACAACGGGTAGTAGAGGCAGAGGAAAAGTTATTAACCGATGATGCAGAAGAAACTGAGGATGACCCATTTGAGCGCGCAAGAAATCGAACTCAAGATTCTGAGGGAGCAATGAATCAGAATACAACAGAGGAATCAGATGATCCATTTGATCGTTCTAGAAGTCGAGCTAATCCATCCGCAACTGGTAAAAATAATGATGATAAAGATAAAGAATAATTAAATGGTTCAGTATCAAGTTCTTTTTGAGGTATCACTAAGCCATAAATATTATTCAGGACCTTTTTCCAAAGATTATGAAATAATAATGACTCCTTCTTTGCAGGCAATGATGAAATCATATCAACTTGTATTCAAAAAAAAAGCAGAGGGTTTCGCTATTTTGGGTAAGTCAGATCATTTATTTTTGTTATCATCTTCCAAAGAGGCCATCAAATTTAGATTCGGAATACAGGTAAAAAACAGGTATTTTGAAAACTTCAGCAAAATCAGACCCGCAGCCCCCTATATGAAATACATGTTTCGTAATGAGATTTATCAAGAAAATAAGAAAGGGGAGTCAGAGAAGAAAGATATTAATTTGCATGCTGATAGCTTGTTAAGCGATTCTAATTTTAATTTTTGCTTGTCAAGAAATTTTCAGCCCTTTAAAATTTGGGGAAATGACCTTACTATTTCTGATAAAAATAATAATTATTTTGAGGGGAAAATAGATGAGAACACCCAATTAGGACAAATATTAACGGATGATTATGGTTCATATCAAGTCAAGACTTCTCAGTCAGCAGAAGAAGATGAAATTTTTTATCTAGAGCCTGAACTGAAA
>CAJQKV010000010.1 GCA_905479015.1 uncultured Cyclobacteriaceae bacterium | reverse complement strand
TAATCAAATACTTATTTCTTGATATGAAAATAGGAAAAACTAGGATAAAGGAAATGAGGCCTCTCAATACATCAAGATGATGAGCGAAAGTATGGCATCATTTATAGCTATAACAACTGCTCTTTTATAGCATCCTTGATATAGATACATGTCAATTGAATATATAAAAGCTCCCTAATTTATATGATCCGCCGTTCATTTCACCAAGTTCTGAAATTTGTATCTCTTTAAAAATATATCTATTTTTAAATTTTGCTAACTATAAATCGATTTAAAATGAAAAAATTATTAATCTTAATAGCTGTATTTTCAGCCAACACTTTATTTGCTCAAAATACTTTTCAACTTTGGAATTTCAATGCCAAGCCAGGGATGGAAGAAGCCATTGCCAAGCTCGCTGAAGAGCAATGGGGTGATGCTAAATTTAAATCCGGTGGTATTCAAATTGAAAGAATTGCTCATGGAGACAATCCATACTCACACAGAGTGATTCTTTTTGGAGAAGTAGGTAAAATTGGAAGAGTAGAGGGAGATACGCAAGAATTTGAATGGGAATTATTCATTGAAAAACTTAACCATTTTATTGAAGAATGGGGGACCTCATATGCGGGTCGGTTTCTCAGTGCTGAAGGTGGCTCATGGAGTGATTATCCTTATGTCCAAATATATGACCTAAAATTGGATAATCCTGCGGCATTTAAGGTCGCTCATGACAAATTAGTGAAACAAACCTCACAAACAAGAGGAGACAGACCTGTTGCATTTGGAACCTATGACATAGGAGGAGGCGAAAATATTTCGCATTGGGTAGCCATTGGTGCCGCCGATTTTAGTGATCTAATGGACCAAAAAGTTTTAGAAGAAAAATATGTCAAAGAGTGGGCCGAATGGACGAAAAATAATGGGGGCGCAGTTTCTCCCTCAAATTATACTCTTAATGTTCTTGCTGCCTACACCAATGAATAATCATCAATAGTTTAATTCTATTGATGATAAAAAACCCTCCCATTGGAGGGTTTTTTATTTAAACCACGGGCATCTGCTCTTCTCTAAGATCAAGCTTAGTTTATTAAACATAAAAAGGTATTTAAGCAACGGAAACAAATCTAAATCTTAGTCAAAAAATAAAGGCATCCTCACCACAGAATGCCTTTAAAACAACCAACCATTGGAGAAGGATCTCCAAAACCATATTGCTAAGATGGTCCTTCAATATTTATCTTTCAAATCCGCTGTAATCAAATACTTATTTCTTGATATGAAATCCGGAAAAACTGTGATAAGGAAATAAGACCCCTCAAAATACGGCGGTGCCCAGTGGAAGTCTACTACCTTTTATAGCTAGGGTGCCTCTTGAATCTTAGGCAAAAAAAAGGCATCCCACCACAGAATGCCTTTAAAACAACCAACCACTGGAGAAACATCTCCAAAACCATGTTGCTAAGATGGCTCTTCAATATTTCTCTTTCAAATCCGCTGTAATCAAATACTTATTTCTTGATATGAACTCCGAAAATAATAATATCAGTTACTTAATACCATTCATTAACCTCTTACTAAAAAATCGCATTTAGGGATCCCTTCTAGGATTAAGGCAATCAAGAAATTAATTTTTTAATAATTAATTCAGCATGCTCACGAGAATTCTCAATAAACCATTTATTCGTTTTTAGGCCTCCACAAATAACCCCAGCAAGAAAAATTCCTGGAACATTGGTTTCCATAGTTTCAGAATTATGAAAAGGCGTTTGATTGACATCTGTTCCTATCCTTACACCCATAGAAGTTAAAAAATTAAAATCTGGCTGATAGCCTGTCATCGCAAGAACAAAATCATTGACAAGAGTAATCTTATCCTCGCGTGTCTTAATGTCAATCTCATCCTGTCGGATCTCGGTAATCGTTGATTCAAAATGGGCTTTTATGGCTCCTTCCTCTATTCTATTTATAATATCAGGCCGAGCCCAATACTTCACATTGGATCCGATTTCAGCTTCGCGAATAATCATCGTTACCTTTTTTGCCCCTTTCCTGTAGGTATCTAAGGCAGCGTCTACTGCAGAATTAGCAGATCCGATAACCGCTACATTCATACCAAAATAAGGATGTGCCTCCTGATAATAATGTCTGACTTTAGAAAGGGATTCGCCAGGAATATTTAACAAAAATGGCAAATCGTAAAAGCCCGTTGCCACAATAATTGAAGTTGCTTGATGCGTGGTTTTTGTCGTCTTTACATCAAAAAGTTGATCTTCCTTAACGACACTGACGATTTCTTCATACAAATTGATCTTTAAATCCCAAGCAAGTGTTACCCTTCTATAGTATTCTAAGGCTTCGGATCTCGTAGGTTTGGGACTGTTTGAAATAAAGGGGACTTCCCCTATTTCTAATCTATCTGAAGTAGAGAAGAAGGTCATGTTTGCCGGATAATGATAGATTGAATTAACCAAAGTCCCCCGATCTACAATCAAGTTACTCAACCCTGCCTTTTTAGCGGCTATGGCACAAGCAAGGCCAATCGGGCCCGCTCCAATAATCAAACAATCTACTTTCAAAATCGATATACTTTATGGGGTGTAATACAATAATCTAACGCAACGTCATGCGCCTCGACATAAGGAATTAAATCAACTGGGCCACTCAGGCATAATCCTATCTTTTGAACCTTTAGATGGCTGATTTCACTCAATAATTCGTCATAATAGCCTTTTCCGTAGCCAATCCTATTCCCTTTCTTATCCACAACTAACAAGGGCACCAGAATCGCTTGTAAATCATCTAGAGCAGCAGAAGCCTGATGCAACGGTTCTGGAATACCATAGCGATTGACTTGGATTTTATCGGTCGACTCATAAGTATGATGAGACATGCTCCTATTTTGAAAATCTGTTTTGGATATCAAGACCTGACGTCCGCAGGACCAAGAAGCTTGAATGATGGTTTGAGTCTCTGGTTCTTTATTTTTGCCTATGGCGAGATAGGTGTGAAAACATTGAATATTAAGATTTTCCATCAACCCTAAGCAAAGGTTTTGAATCTGCTGATTGCGCTCGATATACACCTGAGCATCGAGCATCTTTCGATACATTAAAATATGCTTTCTTAATTCCTCTTTTGAACTTATTCCTCCCAAAACAGATAAAATGAAAATTTAAAGGGCTCAAATTCATCCAACAGCTCCTGAATTAGCGCTGTATTATTAAAATAAAAATTTAAATAATTTTCACTCCGTTCTTGAAGGACCCCGTTCGGAAATAATCTATCCTTAATACCCTCTATCTGCGTGAGTGCTGTTTGGTGATTTTTTTCTAAGGATTTTTTAAGTTTTTTCTCAATATGCTCTAACGCCTTTATCGCTTTCACTTGCTCTGAGCCGATATAACCCCCCAAAGATTGATCAATCAATTCCGCTTTTATTTTTATCGTTTCAAACAACTCACTGAACGACTGCTTTTGATCATTTAGAGAAGGTTGATGGGTACTTGTCCGACTTAAATAATCTGTTTTCAATTGTTGCTTGCTTCGAAAGAGCTGCTCATCAGCTATACCTAATTTTTTTGCCTTTTTTGCTGTGGTTTGATTAATAATCATCCCGAAATTTCGAGGCATTAAAACAGGAAAACTCATCTTATAATAATCAAAAACCCCTTTTAATTGTAGCCAATAAATGATCTCGGCTGGGCCTCCTAAATAAGCTATATTGGGTAATATGACCTCTTGATAAATGGGTCTCATAATCACATTGGGACTGAACCTTTCTGGGTAATGGTCAATCTCTGAAAGAATCTCCTGCTTGGTAAATTTAATGTCTGAGTCCAGCACACTGAAATTTTCCCCATCAGAAATAATCCGTCTCCGAAAATCATCGAGATAAAAAAAGTTGATGGGCCTACTAAATGCTTGTGATTTGTAACCTAAATCAATCAATTGCTCATTGGTGTCTTTTACCCTCTGATGCGCGTTTTGATTGAGGATATCATCCTTCATTATAGGTGCAAACTGGGCCTTCAATTGGCGATCATCACCATCAACCACAATCAGGCCTTCAGATCCAAAGAGTTCATTAACGTAAAATCGTACTGAATCTGCTAAAGTTTCAAATCGACCATAGGCTTTTTCAAATAACTCGACGTTCTCATGTATCTGATCCAGCACTTCCGCTAGTGAAGAAGGATCAAATCTTCCTACTGCACCGGTTTGTTCGGTAGCCCATTGGTATTTTTTACCAAACATATTGAAACAGCTAATTTCTTCAAAGTCATGGTCTTCAGTAGCCATCCAATAAACGGGAATAAAATGATAATCAGGATAATGTGCTTTGAGCTTTTTTGATAAATTTATGGTGGTGATTAGCTTGAATAAAAAATAAAGAGGCCCTGTAAATATATTCAACTGATGACCTGTAGTGACGGTGAAGGTACGCGCTTCTGAAAGGCTTTGAATGTTCTCCGAAAGTTTTGACGCACAGTTCAAGCCGTCATACTGAATCTCTAAAGCATCTACCAGCGTTTTTCTCTTTGTCGGACTGAATGCTTTATTAGTGATTGCAGATTTAAAGGATTCAATTTTAGGCTCCCACTCATAAAATTCTTTCAACGCATCTTGTCCCTCGATATAATCTAAAAACATCTCTGAAAAAGAGCCTGCTTTTCGTAAAGATAGATGTGTTTTTTTCATGATTAGACTAGGCTTTTATGGGTTTTGCATATAAATCAAAAGCCGATGCAGATGTGATTACTACTTCACAAAAATCTCCCACCCTAAGATAACCATCATCCGAATTTATAAGTACTTCATTATCCACTTCAGGAGAATCATGCTCGGTACGTCCCACATATTGTCCTCCCTCAAACCGATCAATCAACACGCGGTATTTTTTCCCCACTTTTTCAGCATTTATTTCTTCGGAAATTCCTTCTTGTAATTCCATAATTGCCTCTAAGCGTTGTTGCTTTACCTCATCGGGAACATCATCTTTCATCGTATAAGAATGGGTGTCCTCCTCATGAGAATAGGTAAAGACACCTAATCTTTCAAATCTATTTTTTTCAACAAAGTCCATCATCTCCAAAAATGCTTCTTCTGTTTCGCCCGGATGCCCAACGATCAGCGTGGTTCTAATGGCAATTTTAGGAATTTTCTCTCTTATGACATTCAAAAGAGCCTCTGTTTTCTCCCGGGTCGTACCTCTTCGCATCAATTCAAGCATGCGCGTTGATCCATGCTGTAAGGGTATGTCCAGATAATTACAAATATTGTTCCTCTTGGCCATCACATCCAAAACATCCATCGGAAATCCACTAGGAAAGGCATAGTGAAGCCTGATCCAATCAAGGCCTTCGACATCTGCCAACTGATTCATCAAATCAGCAAGGGCTCTTTTTTTATAAATATCTAAGCCATAATAAGTTGAGTCTTGAGCAATTAATAAAATCTCTTTGGTCCCGTTTTTCACTAAATTCTTTGCTTCCAAAAGAATCTCTTCAATGGGTTTTGAAACGTGCTTGCCTCGCATCAATGGGATGGCGCAAAAGGTACAGGGTCGGTCACAACCCTCGGATATTTTCAAATAAGCATAGTGGTTAGCGGTCGTGGTAATGCGTTCCCCTAGTAATTCACTTTTATAGGTAGCATTAAACCTTTTTAGCAGCAGAGGAAGTTCCATGGTCCCAAACCAGCCATCTACGTTTGTGATTTCTTTTTGAAGCTCTGATCTGTAGCGCTCCGAGAGACAGCCCGTGACAAAAACTTTCTCCACCATACCCTCCTCTTTGGCATCTGCATACCTCAATATCGTATCGATTGATTCTTGTTTTGCATTATCAATAAACCCGCAGGTATTGATCACAATTATATTGGCAGCATCGCTTTCTGACTCATGGGTGGTGTCAATTTGGTTGCCTCTTAATTGAGTCAACATAACTTCTGAATCCACAATATTCTTGGAACACCCAAGTGTCACAATGTTCACCTTATCCTTTTTTCTTCCTTTAGTCTTCACAAAATAATATTAATTTTTTACAAAGCTAATACAAATGGAGTCGCTTAAGCATCCAAGATGAGCATCCATTCACTAACTTTGTAAATAATGCGATTTTGGTTATTCTTTTTGAGTTTTGGCTTTTGCCTCTTCGAATCCTGTAATGAGATTGAGGATTGCACATTGGATCCTTATGGAAATTATGCGGTAGCCACATTTGATGTGTTAAATGATGAAGTTCAAATCATTGCCTTTGATTCAATCATTCTAGAAGGTTTTGGTCGATTGCCAGGAGATCAAGATACACTCATAGGCCTGCTCCTCCCTTTGCCTGTTGAAAACACCGAAGCGGTCTTTCATTATTACACAGACAGTAGCCTTTATTCATTGGCCATTACTTATAAGGTTCAACCTCTCATTTATGCGCTTTCTTGTGAGGCTGCCATTAGGTTTTATGACTTAGACACAAGCTATCACTCTTTTGACTCCTTGGTGATCGTTGGATCAGAAGTTCATTTCGATTATGTCCCTATCAATTTTGAAATCTATTTATAACATCCTATTTCTCACACTTCTCCCTTTTATCGGGATGAGCCAAATAGCAGACACCGTGCGCATTAAACCGGACTGGAATCCCTCAAGGTTACATGTTGGAATCGAGGGCTCACGGTTAATAGGGACGGCCATAAAGGGTTATAAACGTTCTTTGGGTGGAATGGTGGACCTTGATTTTCATCGATTCCTCCTCGCCTTTGAGGGTGGGGCAGAAGAAATTAACCGATTAAAAACCTATGAATATACCAATCAAGGGACTTTTTTCAAGTGGGGTCTCGATTACAATCTCATCCCTCACAATAAATACAGAAATATGGTTTCCTTGGGTCTGAGGTATGCGAAAAGTAGGTTTTCTGACCAATTGACTTTTGCAGAGGAAAATCCTTGGTTCGGTACCCAAACCTTGCAATTCTCCAATAAGGATGTTTCAGCCCATTGGACAGAAATATTGTTGCGGCTCAATGTACACGTTTGGAAAAATGTTTTGCTAGGCGCTGTCCTACGAATCGAACTCATGAAAAATGTTTCTGCTCCGGATCAATTCATCCCTTTTGATATCCCCGGCTGGGGCAGGAATTGGAAAAGTGGTACCGATGACAAAACAGCCAATATGGGATTCAGTTATTATCTGATTTATAATTTCTCTTTTCGCAAAAAAGAAATCCCTCTTAAAAAAATAAAATAATGGCTTACTAGAGGAATTTAACATCATCGATGATGTCTATCCCCACCTTTTGGTGAATTAATTTCAAGACTTTAGCCTTTGACATATTCAGTTCTTGTTTCAATGGCGCTGAATTCATGTTGACATAAAGTGTCTTTTTTTTGATAAACATTCGAGCCGTACGACTCGCGATAGTAGGCCCCATAAGTTCCTGCCACATGCCAATAAGTTTGTGCTCATTGAGCTTTCCCTCGAGCTTTTCTTCTTTTAAGTATTTACCAATGGCCTCTCGTAAGCTTTGGGTTCGGTCATGTTTCATAACTGTTCACCTTTCCATTTTCTATTTCAAATATTTTAGCATTGTGCTTGCCTTTCATGAGTAAAGATGACCTTTCTTTTCGAGCATCCGTGATAAAAACTTGACCAAATCTTGCCGAATCACTTAATAAATCCGTGAGCCTCCCAATGCGCTCATCATCGAGTTTGTCAAAGATGTCATCCAACAGCAACATAGGCTTTGTCTGCGTCGCTTTGGCCAAATAATCATATTGTGAAAGCCGTAACGCAATTAAAAAACTTTTTTGTTGCCCTTGAGAGCCAAACTTTTTTAGAGGCTGCCCATCCATTAAAAAGGAGTAATCATCCTTATGTGATCCCACATTTGTTCGTAAGGTCAAAAGATCTTTCTTTCGACTTTCTAAAAAAGTATGCTCAAAATCCCCTGCTAATATCTGAGATTGGTAAGTCATTGAACAAGTTTCATGTTCAAAAACAATTAGCCCTTCATTGGCGCTCAAAAAGGGAACAAACTTATCGACAAAATCTGCGCGCACGTGACTCAAGCTTTTGGACAGTGTGATTAATTGGGTGTCATAAGTATCTAAAAGTGATTCATTGGATGCCTTTAAATGGCCCTCCATGCCCTTTAGTAATGCGTTTCTTTGGCTCAAAATTCTATTATATACCATCAGATCAGCTAAATATTCTTGATTGTATTGGGCAATACAACCATCTACCCACTTTCTGCGAACTTCACTAATTTCCCGTATCAAATCGCTGTCATAGGGGGTACTTAGGACTAAAGGCAATTTGCCAATGTGTTCAATAATCCGATCATAGGGAGACCCATTGAGTTTGATTACCTTTTTTTTCCTCAACTCATGGTAACAAATCACTTCATGGGTTTGCCCATCATTTTCAAAATCTCCTTTGACAAGAAAATACAACGCCCCTTTTCTGATATTCTGATTATCTGTATTTACAAAAGCGGTCTTAGTGAAGGTTAAATAATGTAATGCATCTAATAAATTCGTTTTCCCCATACCATTCTGACCGAGGAATAACTGAATCCCCTCTGTAAATTCCAAGGCCAAATTTTCGTAATTCTTAAAATTTTGAAGTGCAAGTGCGTTGATTTTCATTAAATTTGAGGATCAGTATATTTTAATTATTTTTGCCCTTCATTTATATTATTTAAGGCAAATTAAAGAATTTTACATCAGAGCGTAGGTGGTATGGTAGCGAAAACAAAAAAAAATAACAAAGTAGCTTTTTCTAAAGAAACCTACTTGAATTGGTATGAACAAATGTTATTCATGCGCAGATTTGAAGAAAAGGCAGGACAATTGTACGGCCAACAAAAAATAAGAGGATTTTGCCACCTTTACATTGGCCAAGAGGCCTGTGCAGCAGGTTCAGTTTCTGCACTTATCAAAGGAGATAAATACATCACTTCTTACCGAGATCATGCCCATCCTATTGCCCTAGGTACTGACCCTAAATACATCATGGCAGAATTATTCGGTAAGTCAACCGGTGTCTCCAAGGGAAAGGGAGGCTCTATGCACATGTTTGATAAAGAAGTGGGTTTTGTGGGTGGTCATGGAATTGTGGGAGGTCAAATTCCCTTGGGTGCAGGACTCGGATTCGCAGAAAAATACAAAGGTACGGGGAACTTGTGCATCTGCTATATGGGAGATGGTGCCGTACGACAGGGCGCTTTTCATGAAGCATTAAATTTAGCCATGACGCAAAAAACTCCTGTCATCTTCGTAATAGAAAACAATGGCTATGCCATGGGGACGTCCGTAGAACGGAGCTCCAATGTCACCGAACTTCACCAGTTGGGGGAAGCTTACGACATCCCTTCTGCCGCGGTTGACGCCATGAGTGTTGAGGCAGTTCACAATGCTGTTACTGAAGCAGCTGCGCGTGCACGACGCGGGGATGGGCCCACCTTACTTGAATTTAGGACGTATAGATACAAAGGTCATTCCATGTCAGATCCAGCCAAATACAGAACCAAAGAAGAAGTGGCCTCTTATAAAGACCGAGATCCTATCGAACAAATTAAAAACGTGATATTAAATAAAAAATATGCGACTGAGGAAGTTCTCAAAGAAATGGACGTAAAACTAAAGGAGCGCGTGGCTGATGCCGTTATTTTTGCCGAAGAATCTCCCTATCCTGACCCTTCAGATGCCTATCAAGACGTTTATACAGAAAATGATTATCCTTTTGTATTGGAGTAATCCCTAAATCACATTATTGCATTATCTTTGCACATTAAAAAAATCTACATAAATGGCTAAGTCCAAGAATAAAGAATCAAAAGGATTAGATCTCATTGAGAATCCTGAAGCGATAATCAGCAAAACAGAAGCTTTTTTTAACGATAAAAAAAACCAAAATATCGTATTTATCTCAATAGGTATTGCCAGTTTAGTCCTAATTGCTTTCTTGGGCTTTTCATATCTAAATAAAAATAAAAATGCTGAAGCACAAGAAGAAATGTTTCAGGCAGTTTACTACTTTGAAGCGGACAGTATTGGTTTGGCGCTCAATGGAGATGGTAATAATTATGGATTCTTAGATGTCCTTTCGCTCTATTCAGGAACGGATGCCGCCAATCTCTCTAACTTTTATATTGGTGCTATTTATCTGCGTTTAAAAGATTTTAACAATGCCATAAGATACCTCAATGATTTTAAGAGTAATGATTTTCTCCTGCAAGCCAGGGCTTATTCATTGATAGGAGACGCCCACATGGAATTAGATGACTTTGATAAGGCGGGTAATTATTTTATAAAAGCGGCACAGCACAAGCCTAATAAAGACTTTTCCCCTTATTATTTAAATAAATACGCCCTTGCCTTGGAATTGAAGGGCGATTTGAAAGAAGCTATAAATGCGCATGACAAAATAATACAGGAATACAGGAATTCTGTATTACTTCAGGAATCTCAAAAGCAAAAGGCGAGATTAGAAGGGTTAATCGTAGAATAAGCAATCTCATCACAGAAATAACAAGGGGAAGGTAAGCTAACTTTACCCTTATTCTCACTTATGGCGAGTACAATAAAAAATTTGAGTACATTCAGTAGCGGCGACCTCCCAGACATCACATCGAAAAAATTTGGTCTCGTGGTCTCGGAATGGAATGATGAAATCACCCATGCCCTCATGTCTGGTGCCCTTGAGACCCTACTAAAATATGGTGCTAAAAAAGAAAACATCATCATCAGGAGTGTCCCCGGTAGTTTTGAATTAACACTGGGTGCTCAAACTTTGGCTCAAGATCAAAATATTGATGCCATCCTTTGTCTGGGCTGTGTAATACAAGGTGAAACTCCCCATTTTGATTTTATATGTAATGCTGTAGCCCAAGGCATTACCACTTTAAACCTAAAATTTCACAAACCTATTGTCTTTGGTGTCTTAACTACCCACACACTACAACAAGCCATCGACCGATCCGGCGGTAAGCATGGCAACAAAGGAGATGAAGCGGCGATGACCGGGATTAAAATGTTGAATATTATTTAAAAACATGAAAGTTTATAAATTCGGGGGTACCTCAGTCGGTACGCCAGATCGAATGAAGCACGTAGCGGAATTGATTACTACGGATAACGAAAAAAAAATCATTGTATTATCAGCCGTATCGGGCACTACCAATGCCTTAGTGGAAATTGGCAATCTTTTCCAGTTGGGAAATGTTGACGGGGCAATTGATCGGCTAGAAAAATTAAGAGCGACCTACGATCCCTTCATACAATCCCTACTCACTGAAGTTTCGAATAAAAAAATAGCTTTTGAAATAGTTAATCAATATTTTGACGAAATGCATCGGCTCATTCATCAGCCCTTCTACAACCAGATTCTTAAAATTATCGTAGTAAATGGTGAATTGATCTCAACCCATCTTTTCCAAACCTATTTAAATGAAAAACACCCCGGCCATTCAGTATTAATTCCAGCCGCTGAGTTCATGTATCTCAACGAATCAGAAGAGCCTAATATGGCTTTAATTTCGGCTAAATTAGAAAGTTTACTCAACCAAAACACCAATTATGAATTATTTGTCACACAAGGTTTTATCTGTCGAAATTGTTCGGGAGGTATTGATAACTTAAACCGAGGAGGTAGTGATTATAGTGCAACCATCATGGGTGCGGCCCTAAATGTAAAAGAAATCCAAATTTGGACAGATATTGATGGCATGCACAATAATGATCCTAGAATCGTAGATAATACCAAACCCATCTCTCATTTGTCCTTTGAAGAAGCAGGTGAGTTGGCTTATTTTGGTGCAAAAATTTTACACCCAACCTGTATCATACCCGCACAGCAATTTGACATTCCTGTAAGGATAAAAAATACTATGACGCCTTTGGCACATGGTACACTCATTACCTCTAATCAAAATCCTGAAACAGTGAAAGCCATTGCTGCTAAAGACGGCATTACGGCAATCAAAATCAAATCTTCTAGGATGATTTTGGCTTATGGCTTTCTCCGCAAAGTTTTCGAGGTTTTCGAGCAGTATCAAACCCCCATTGATATGATTACTACCTCGGAAATTGCGGTTTCTATTACCATAGATGATCCAATGTTTCTTGAGCAAATCATTCAAGATCTTCAAAAGTATGGAAAAGTAGAAGTTGATCTCAATCAAACCATAATCTGTATCGTAGGAGATATGGTTGCAGAGCAAAAAGGCATCAGTAGTGAAATTTTTAAAGCCCTTGAAGAAATCCCTATTCGAATGATTTCTTATGGTGGGAGCAGAAACAACATCTCCCTTCTCGTAAAAAATAACTTGAAAGAAAAAACTTTAAAATCCCTCAATAGCCATTTATTCAATCTATAATTGAATCTTAAGCGTTCATTAAGGACTATAATAAACTCCTGACGAGCTATCCTCGAACGCGCCCGTAACTGATTTTAACACATTCACCTCTTTCCTCAATTTCAAAACTGCCATAAAACTAAAAATTAAGGCTTCTTTAAAATTAATGATTTCTGCTTTTGGCACCACTACCCTTACACCCAAGGCCCCTTCTATAGCCTCTAATAAAGCTTTATTATGAGTCCCTCCGCCGGTAACAAGGACGGTATTAAAATCCACCTCCAAGAGGCTTTCTGCTATCCGATCTCCAACAAATTTACAATAAGTAAACGCGAGATCCTTTGGATCTTCTCGCTCAGGTAATTTGCTCAATACCTCTTGTTCCACCCATTCATTGCTGATTGATTTTGGCCCTTTTTTTTGATAAAAATGAGGGGTTTCTAAGGAAGCATGCCATGATTTCAAAAAAGTCCCTGAACGCCCCATTTTTCCGTCTTGATCAAATGGCATTCCCATGCGATTGGCAATTTTATTTAATACCTGATTACAAGGCGCCACATCAAAAGCCCTCGGCAATGCCTCGCAGTTGATGGTTAGGTTGGCAATCCCCCCTAAATTAATACAAACATCGTAGGCTGAAAATAAATGTTTGTCACCAATGGGTACCAGTGGGGCACCAGCGCCCCCTAATAAAACATCTTTAGATCTAAAATCATTTAGGGTAGGTATCTTGGCATAGCTGGCGATGGCCTGACCACTGCCAATCTGAATACTGTATCCCTGTTTTGGATGATGAAAAACCGTATGCCCATGAGACCCTATAATTTGTGGTCGGTAATTATGCCGTTGACAAAAGTCCCGAATCATCTGCCCCATCCAAATACCCAATCGCACATCTAGCTTTACGAGTTCCTCTCCAGAAAGGTCTCTGGCCTTTAGCAAAAGAGCATAAATATCCCTAGGGAAAGGAATAGTCTCTCCCTTCAAGTTTTGAAACTGCCATTTTGATTCAAAATATTTATAATCACAATAACATATATCAAGCCCATCAAGTGAAGATCCGGACATTACGCCAACTGCTGATAGTT
Organism: uncultured Cyclobacteriaceae bacterium; assembly: GCA_905479015.1. GTDB lineage: Bacteria > Bacteroidota > Bacteroidia > Cytophagales > Cyclobacteriaceae > UBA4465. The sequence goes on along the minus strand of CAJQKV010000010.1, from coordinate 33,304 downwards.
CATTCATTATATTTGCTAATTAACGATTTATTCTTTGAGTAACAAATCAAACTTCGTAATTGATATTGGAAACAGCCGCATAAAGTCCTCTCAAGTTCAAGGTGATTTAATTTTAGAATCTAAAACTTGGGATCGGGTAGAATCATTGGTAACAGCCCTTCCAAAAGATCAAAATACCATTATATGCTCCGTAAAGCATAATTCAGAACAAATAAAGAATATTTTTGGTGATGGCGTCTTTATTTTCAATGAACATTCAAAATTGCCTATTCGTATTAACTATGATACGCCCCAAACCCTAGGCCGTGACCGGATTGCTAGTGCCGTAGGCGCCCACTTCCTTTTTCCATCAGAAGATTTACTGATCATTGATGCCGGCTCCTGTATCACCTATGACCTTCTCATCAACAACAGCTTTGAGGGAGGAATTATTAGTCCTGGATTCAAAATGCGACTCAAAGCTATGCATGAAATGACGGGGCAACTCCCCGATGTAATAGCCCAAAGCGATCAATATGAATGGGAATTGATTGGGAAATCGACCGCTTCATGCATGATTTCTGGGGCAAAAAATGGAATAAAAAATGAAATTAATGGAATCGTTTCGCGTTTAAAAGAAAAATATGTGTCTTTAAGGGTATTAATGACAGGTGGAGATGCCATACTTTTTGAAAGCAACGTAAAAGGTAGCATCTTTGTGCGCTCAAATTTAGTCCCCTTGGGATTGAATCAAATTTTAATCAATAATGAGGATATTTAAATATTTATTGACCTTATCCATTGTCTTATTTTGCCTGAAAGGCAATAGCCAACACGTAGCAAGTACTTATGCAATATACGGAATTGGTGAACTAAACAACAATGCCCTAGCTCACAACCAAGCCATGGGAGGACTAGGTGTAGGAATGCCTCAGCGTTTTAATATAAATCTTCAGAACCCAGCATGGCTCACATATAACCAACTTAGCTCCTTTAATGTAGGACTTCAGGGAGAAGCTAGAACCTATAAAAGTGAGCTAGAAAACGGATCCAAAAAAACAGGCAGCATCAAGCATATGGTGTTTTTTGTCCCTTTATTGAATGGTAAATGGGGTTCTGCCATTTCCTTACTCCCCTTCAGTTCCGCGGACTATGAGGTTGGAGGCAGTAGTGAGGTTGCCAACGCAACGCCAACGGAAAGTACAAATGATCTATTCATTGGAAGTGGTGGCCTTTCTCAATTTGCTTGGTCAAATGGATTTCGTATTTTTAAATCCACAAACATTGGTTTTAATTTGATGTATGTCTTTGGTGCGATCGACAAGCAAAATCAGAGTTCCTTAGCTTCGGATTCGAGCAATATTGGATATTACACCCAATTATCAACCAATGATACCTATAAATCTGTTTTATTTTCTGCTGCCCTAGCCCACAAAATGAAGATTAACGAAACCCATGAGATTAATTTTGGAATTACTTATCAACATCCGGGCCAACTTGAAGGCTCAAAAGATGCTTTCCTATCACGATACATAGAAAATAGCGTGCTCCAAGTCGGTTCACCAATGCCCATATCTAATGAAGAAGCCATCACCTTTGATTTACCCAAAAAATTAAGTTTTGGTATCTCCTATGGATTGATTGAAAAGTATAAAATTGGATTAGACATTAACTTAGCCAACTGGACTTCAAATGGATCAAACAATACACTCGTCCAAAATACGCAAGAATTTATTCTTGGCGGTGAAATGACGCCCGATAGCCGGAATATTACCAATTATTTAAAACGGGTCACTTACCGCTTTGGCTTCAACTATGGAAAACTGCCTTATTTAGTCCAAAATAACAGCATTAATGAGTTTGGCATTAATTTTGGTGCTTCATTTCCTGTGGCAGGTTTATCAACTTTGGATCTTGCCATTAAATTTGGTGAAAGAGGAACTATTGAGAATGGATTGATCAATGAAACTTTCATGCAAATTGTTTTAGGTTTGACAATTAATGAAAAATGGTTTATCAAAAGAAAATACAATTAATTAATCCGCTTGAAGAAAATGAATAAATTAATAATAACAACACTCCTTTTAGTAAGTTTAGTAAGTACAAGCGTTTTTAGCCAAGCCGGTTGGAATTGGGGTGAGCAAATTGATGTTGCCAAAGAGAATAATGCCATCTATACCGATATGGTCAAAATAGAAAAGTATTTAGACGCGATAGCACCACACGCCTGGCTCCTCGAAAATACACCCGATTTAAATGAGTCTCTTTATCAAAATGGAGCGAAAATTTATAGTGAATTGGCAAATAAAGAGTCGGATAAAGCTCAGAAAGCTGCTTATCAAGCAAAAGCTTTGGAGATGTATGATTTGAGAATTGAATATTTTGGCAATGAAGCCTCCGTTCTGAATCGCAAGGCCTTTCCCGCTTATAAGTTTTATAAAGGGGATAAATCCAAATATGTTGAACTACTGGATTTATTCGAAAAGACTTTTGCTCTCAGTGGTGCCGATTTCTCAACCAATAATTTTGTCGCTTACATGGATGTAGTACGCAGATTTAAAGCCACCGGTGGGGAGCTATCGGACGAAAAAGTATTGGATATTTATACCGGCTTAATGGATGCTTTGGATGGCCAAATCGCCGCATCCAGTAACCCCGCTTCTCTAGAAAGGGTCGCGGAAAATGTGGATAAACTCCTCACCTTAACGATCGATTTAAGTTGTGATTATGTTGAAAGTCTATTAGGCCCAAAATTGGCCGAAACAGGGGATATAAAAGTAGCCTCAAAAATATTTAAGCTCATGCTTCAAAATAAATGTACGGATCGCCCATTGGCTTTCGAAGCGGCTAAGATTGTAAACCAGAATTCTCCTGATTTTGCCATATCAAAATTCCTCGCCTCGCGGGCATCAAAAGAAGATGATCGGCAAGGTGCCATTCAATACTATAACCAAGCCCTTACGCTTACCGAAGAAGTAACTAAAAAAGCTGAAATTTATTTAAGTTTGGCCAAAATCGATTACCAAGCAGGTTTAAAAGCTAGTGCAAGAAGTAATTGTAGAAAGGCCCTTTCAGCAGATCCTTCTATGAGTGATGCGCACGTATTGATTGGAAATCTATACCTATCAAGCTTTGAAGAATGTAAGCAAGGTGAATTTAAAACGGTTGACTATGCCATCTTTATAGCAGCCCATAATGCGTTCCAAAAAGCTGGGGATTACGAGAATATGAAAAAGTCAGAAGCCCTTTTCCCTTCTATCACAGATATTTTCACTGAGGAATACACAGAAGGTCAATCTATTAAAATTGACTGTTGGATTAATGAAAGCGTTATACTCCAGAAACGAGCTGAAAATTAAACTCCATTCAAAAACGAGCTGGAATCATTTTTTTGCTCGTTTTTGTGTTTTAGTGGCCCTCTGTATAGTTGGTCAAACTTCTTGTAATAGTAGAAAAGAGTTACTTAATCAGGAAATATACAATGGCCCCATCATGGAGATGTCAAATGTAAATACCATGATGACCGACTCAGGTAAGTTAATTCTTCGTCTGAAGGCCCCTGACCAATTACAATTTGAAAATGGTGATAAAGGTTGGCCCAATGGACTAGTATTGGAGTATTACTCCACCCCTAACAAGCCCATTTGTACCTTCCGCTCAAACGCCGCGAATTTTAATGCTAAAAACAACCTTTACAAAGGAGAAGGAAATGTCGTAGTTAAAAATGTAGACACTGGTGATGAACTCAATACAGAATTATTATTTTGGAGTCCTGCGGAAGAAAAATTTTATACCGATAATTTTGTTACCATTATTTCGGATGGTGAAGTTCATACAGGTAAAGGCTTGTCTGCCAATCAAGATTTTTCATCCTATGAAATCTTGGAACCCGCTGGAACGATCCAAATAGAAGAAGAGGATATATAACTAAGACCCACCCCAGCTTTGACTAAAAAAAACGCAATTATTTTTTATTCGGCCATTGGATTTTTCCTCATTGGACTTTATGAAGCCTTTTTTTTAGGGATTGAAAAATCCTACGGGGTTTTTATGTTTAGTATTGCTTTATTATTTCTGTACCATTTTAGAAAAAATATGCCGGAAAAAAATCCTAAAAAAATAAGAAAAAAAAAATAAAAAAATCTAAAAAGAGATGATAATCGATCCTTTATTAATGATTTGTATTTGTTTGATATTTTCTGGATTCTTTTCTGGTATGGAAATCGCATATATCTCAGCAGATAAATTAAGAATTGAGATGCTCTCTCAAAAGAAAGGATTAATGGCTTCTTCTTTGTCCTATTTTCAAAGGCATCGTGCCCGTTTTTTATCAACTACTTTGGTCGGTAATAATTTAGCCTTAGTCTTGTACGGTATCCTTATGGCAACTCTGTTAGAGCCTAGAATCATCAATATCCTTCCCCATTGGATAGATAGCCCGATCATTGCCTTAGTCATACAAACTTTAATCGCAACATTTATTGTATTAATCACTGCCGAATTCCTCCCTAAGAGTCTTTTTTTATTAAATCCAGACACCTTACTTCGAATATTTTCTCTCCCTATGATGGGGCTGTTCGTACTCATGTCCCCATTGGTTTGGATGGTTGAGATCATTTCCAAATTTATTGTTACTCGAATTTTTCAACTTTCTTATGCTGAGAGTCAATCCTTATTTGCCCTGACCGATCTCAACAACTTTGTCAAGAAGAATACGGAGCATTCTGAAAGCGAAGATCAAGAGATCGACGTAAAGTTTTTTAATAATGCGATCGAATTCAAAGAAATTCAAGTTCGAGAATGTATGATTCCCAGAACAGAAATTATCGCGGTCGACATCAATGATGATTTACTTAAACTCAGTGCTGCTTTTATTGACAGTGGCCACTCCAAGATCATCGTATACAAAGAAAATATTGATAATGTTATTGGCTACTGTCATTCTTTAGAAATGTTTAAAAAGCCTAAATCAATAAAAGATATATTAACAACGATATTGATTATTCCAGAAACGATGCCTGCCAATGAACTTTTGGTTAAACTCATTGCAGACCAAAAGAGCCTGGCACTGGTAGTAGATGAATTTGGTGGTACGGCAGGTTTGGTGAGTATAGAAGATGTCATGGAGGAGATCTTTGGTGAAATAAGAGATGAGCATGACGATGAGTTTTTAATTGAACAAAAAATCGCAGAAAACATTTTCCTTCTGAGTGCTCGGCACGAAATCGATGCCCTCAACGAAAAATATAATTGGTCATTGCCTAAGGGGGATTATGATACCTTAGGTGGGCTTATTTTAGCTAAAAATGAAGATATCCCTACGATCCAAGATGAGATTGGTATCGATCATTTCCTTTTTCAAATAATCAACATGGAGGACAATCGGATCGATCAAGTTCGGCTCACAATACAGAATTATAAGGACCCATTGTAAATCAATGGTTTAGATCATTTTTATATTCCATTCAAAACGCTATTTTTGCGTTCTTTATTTTAAACAAAAAATAATATGGCGTTGATTAACACACTTAGGCAAAAAGCTGGTAAAATCGTTGTTGGTTTTGTTGCTTTTTCTATGTTCTCATTCATTCTTACGGATTTATTTCAAGGAAATTCCTTTTTTAATGGGGGCTCTAACGAGATCGGTGAAATCAATTCTAACACCATTAGTTATCCCCAGTTTCAACAAAAAGTTGACGAACTCTCTCAAAATTTTCAACTAAATACAGGTAGAAGTCCATTAGCTGAAGATTTGGAACAAATCAGACAGCAGGCATGGCAACAGTTTATTATTGAGAATGTATTTGATGAACAGTATGCTGCCCTCGGCTTGGATGTAACCACCCCCGAATTGATAGATATGGTTCAAGGAGTAAATATTCATCCTCAAATCAGACAAATATTCGCTGACCCCAATACCGGGGTTTTTGATAAACAAAATATCATTAGCTTTTTACAGCAGCTCAATAATGCCCCGCCACAACAAAGACAGTCATGGCTCACTTTTGAAGCCTCTCTACCGGCATCCAGGAGGTTAACTAAATACGAAAATTTATTAGCCTTAACTAAATACGCTAACATTCATGAAGCCAAAGTAGCCTATGAAAAGAATACAAGTCTGACTGCTGCCTATTTATATGTCCCGTTCTTCTCTGTAAACGATTCACTGGTGACAGTAACAGAATCAGAAATTGAATCCTATCTCCGTAAAAATGCGGATCAATACAAAAGAGACGCTTCTAAAGATGCCAAATATGTTATCTTTCCCATCGCTCCATCATCAGAAGATACCGCTTTTGTAAAAGAAGAAATGATGGTCATTAGGGAGACCCTTTTATCTGGACAAAATGATTCTGTTTTTGCCGAAATTAACTCTGACGGAATTACCCCATTTGGCACCTATAACCCGAATAACTTACCGTCATGGTTAAATTTAGATCCGGATGCTCTAGAAGTAGGTTATGTGTCTGATCTCATCTTATCCAATGACGCTTACAGTGTTTACAAAATAAGTAACATTCAGCAAGGAGATGAATCCTATTTACGTGCAAGTCATATTTTATTCAAAGTCGAAAATGAAAGTGGTTCAGCTAAGGCCCAAGCCAAAAAAGAGGCACAACGTGTTTTAGCCGAAATCAAAAGGGGTGCTGACTTTGCTGAAATGGCTCGTATCTACGGCACTGATGGTACCGCGTCGAGAGGTGGCGATTTGGGGTGGTTTGGTGAAAATTCGGATTTTGATCAGAAATTTAAAGAGGCCTCCTTTGCTAAGCGAGGTAAAGGACTCCTCTCCAATATAGTTGAAACCTCATTTGGCTATCACATCATTGAGGTCACGGAGGCAAAAACCAACACCATTTATAAGATTGCTCAGATTGAAAAAGAGCTGTTTTCATCCGATCAAACGCTCAACACCATTTATCGCCAGGCAGAATTATTTGCGGCAGAAACCTCAGACGAGAGTACTTTTATCGAAACCGCCACTGAGAAGGGTTATGAAATTCGCAAGGCCTTAAAAGTAAGTAAGGATGATAAATTCATAGGAGGCCTTGCAGACGCTCGAAATATTGTGTTTTGGTTGTTCAATGAAGCTTCAAATAATGAGGTCTCTGAAGTCTTTGAGCTCGATAATAGATATGTTGTAGCCATTCAAACGGGAGAACAAGAAGAAGGCACCGCCCAAATGGAAGATGTAACCAATGAACTGGAAAGAAAAGTATTAGATGATAAAAAAGCAGATCTGATTATCTCTCGCTTATCAGCATTGACTGGATCTTATGATGAAATGAATGAGGCTTATGGATCTGGAGGGCGAATTGGAGTAGCTGACCTGACCTTAAGTGCCAATAACATTCCAAACATTGGATTTGCTCCAGAGGCTATTGGAGTCGCTTTTTCTCTTGAAGAAGGGGAAGCCACGCTCCCTTTTAAGATACAGAATGGAATAATTATGCTCACGATCACGACTAAAACCCCTTTAGAAGAGCTCAGTGATTACGAAGCCTACAGAAATGTCGTCCTCAATGCGCAAACAGAAGTAAGAAGAAGAGAAGATCCTTTTACCTATCAAAACATCTATAATGCACTCATTGAATCTGTTGAAATAGTAGATAATAGGTATAAGTTTTATTGATCAAAACAAAAATTATAATACTAAAGCCTGTCATATGACAGCCTTTTTGATCTTAATCTAATGAATTGGGACGTTCAACAATTTAAAGAAAAGCTGGAAGCCAATCATGACTTCCCGTGTGCTTATATGTTTAAGTTTATTGTCCCCTTGAACAAGAAAGAAGCGCTTATCGATTTACTGCCAAAAGTAGCGCTCAAAATAAAAACAAGTGCTACCAACAAATTTGTTAGTATCACGCTCAGCGTGGAAATGGAATCGAGTGATAAAGTAATTGATATTTATAACCAAGCCTATCAAATAGAAGGCATCATCGCAATATAATTATGTGGAAAGAAGAGCATAAAACCCTCACGCGAACTTTTAAATTCAAAAATTTCAGTAAGGCTTTTTCATTCATGACGCAAGTCGCTATCGAAGCTGAAAAGCTCAATCATCATCCCAACTGGTCCAATGAATACAATGTGGTCATCATCAATCTTTCTACACATGATGCAGGTAACATCATCACTAACAAAGATCGAGAATTGGCGCAAGCCATAGATCGCCTTTTAGAAGATGCTGGATAATACCGTCCTTTTTTTGGTACCCACCCCTATCGGAAATCTTGCGGATATGACCTTTAGAGCCATTGACGTACTGAAATCTGTAGACCTCATACTGGCCGAGGATACGCGGACCAGCGGGGTTTTGCTTAAACACTATGAGATTCATACACCCATGAAAAGTTTTCATGCGCACAACGAGCATCAACAAACCGAGGTCGTGATCAAAAAATTAGAGGATGGTATTAAAATCGCTCTTATTTCTGACGCTGGAAGTCCCGGTATTTCCGATCCCGGCTATCTATTGGCCAAAGCGGCACTTGATGCTCAACTTCAAATAGAAGCCTTACCCGGTCCAACCGCCCTCATTCCAGCAATTATTAAATCTGGATTTCCCAATAATCGATTCGTTTTTGAAGGCTTTCTCCCTCAAAAGAAAGGACGTGCCTCCAGGATCAATTCATTAAAAAATGAAGAAAGGACACTGATCTTTTATGAATCCCCCCATCGGATACTAAAAACATTAATGCAATTTGAAGCAGCTTATGGGGAGGATCGAAAAGTGTCTGTTTCCAGGGAATTGAGTAAAAAGTTCGAACAAACCATAAATGGTTCCTTATCCTCGGTACGTGCCCATTTTGAAAGTCACAAACCCAAAGGAGAATTTGTCATTGTTTTATCGGGTAATTCCATCAAATGAACTTAGAAAAAATCATTAAAGAGGCCCTTCCAGCTCTTCAAAAAACGGGCACATGGATTCAAAACGAGGCCCAATCTTTTGATCTCAATAAAGTAGTTCTCAAAGGTAAGAATGACCTAGTTTCCTATGTGGATAAAGAAGCCGAAAAAAAATTAGTTGTTGATTTAAAAAGTATCCTGCCAGAAGCGGGATTTATCACTGAAGAAGATACTGCTGATGATGATCAAAAAGAATTTACCTGGATTGTCGATCCCCTAGATGGCACAACTAATTTCATACATGGGCTGCCCGTATATTCTATCAGCGTTGGGCTCTTACAAGACAAAGATATCGTGGGGGGTATTGTTTATGAATTAAACAAAAAGGAGCTCTTTTATGCTTGGAAAGGTGGGGGTGCTTTTTTAAACGATAACCCAATCCATGTGGCCCCTACCCAAGATTTATCCAATAGCCTATTGGCAACGGGCTTCCCTTATTACCAATTCGATAAATTAGATAACTACCTAGCCATTATCAAAGATTTGATGATGCACTCACATGGCTTGAGAAGGCTGGGAAGTGCTGCAGTAGACCTTGCCTATGTAGCATGCGGCAGGTATGAAGGATTTTTTGAGTACAACCTAAACGCTTGGGATATTGCGGCTGGGATACTCTTAGTACAAGAAGCCGGAGGCCGTGTAACTGATTTCTCTGGAGGAAATAACGCGCTATTTGGTCGAGAATTGGTCGCCGCAGGGGACATACATAATGACCTATTGAAAAGCATTCAAAAATATTGGTAGTTATCTTACAGGCTCATTCAAGGGTGCCAACCTTTTTTTAATTATAATAATCCCCCATTGATCCAATTTATATTTAATTTTAAGATACTTAAAACAGAAAAATCCACCAAGACGCTATGGCTTCAACGATTCGTGTTTTTACCCTTATTTTTAGCCTCTTCTGCTTTCTTGGAGCTGCATTTAAATCGAGCAGTCAAAACCAACCCATAAAGCTCTCTGAGGAGGCACAAATCAGCGTGATCACCTTTGGCCCTTACCAAGGTGAACTCTGGTCTGCCTTCGGTCATAATGGCATCAGGGTCTTTGATCCGCTCCTCGACATGGATTGGATGTATGACTGGGGTCGATTTGATTTTGAACAAACCAACTTTTTTTGGAATTTCGCACGAGGAAAAATGTTGTACAGCATAGGCCGTACCCAAAAATATCCCGATGTAAAATCCTATTACATCAAACAAAATCGAAGCCTCAAAGAACAAGTCCTCAACCTAAGTCAGGCTGAAAATCAAGCTTTCTTTAATTCTCTAGAGCACAATAATCTCCCAGAAAACAGGACTTATCTTTACAATTATGTCTACGATAATTGTGCTACTAAAATTCGAGACATCATTCAAGAAATGGTGCCCACAGCAACCTTAGACCTCTCTTTTAAAGTTCCAAAAAAATCGGTCAGAGATCTTATGGATGATTATCTATCTGATCAGCCTTGGGGTGATTTTATTATAGATGTTGCCTTAGCGCATCCCATTGATAACGAAGCCTCTGCAAATACCTATCTCTTTTTACCCGACTATGTCCATTTAGCGCTCGAAGGAGGAACCATTGAAAATATCGTGGATACTCTTCCGTTGATCAAGGACTCCATTGCTATCAATGTAATGAAAAATGAAAAACGTACTCAAAGTACATTTGACCCTTTCAATACCTTTGTATTGCTCTTTTTTATTGTTGGATTTATTACCAATCAAAACTTTAAAAATAAGAAACGAACGCATTGGATAGATGTACTATTATTCTCTATAGTTGGTCTCTTTGGCTGGTGGTTTGTATTCCTTTGGGGTGCGACAAGTCATCTTTCAATGTACAATTGGAATTTATTATGGGCGCTTCCCATTCATCTCCCCGTGATTTTTTTTCTGAATCAGCCAAAATGGCGAAAGGCACTCAGTCGTGCTTACAGGTTCATTGCAGTTCTCAATTTGTGCCTGCTCCTTTTTTGGGCATTGATCCCGCAACCACTTCACATGGCCCTCATTCCCTTGATCCTTACCCTAGTACTCAGAAGTTTTTATATCAGTTACGATTTAAATAAAGCCCCTCAAGCATCTGTTTAGAAAAGGGCTTTTTACCGCTTAACTCTAGAAAAAGTTGCCTCCTCAAGCAATCTTTACTATTTTGAGGATCAAATAAAATCAGACATCTATTGATGGTATTTATCCCCATTATCCTCGGTATTTTTTTACTGCTCTTCTTAATCACCTTTGTTAAGCTTGATACCTTCATTTCATTTATTTTGGTTTGCCTATTTGTCGGAATTGTGGGCGGATTATCCCTAGAAGAAACGGTCACAACCGTGCAACTTGGGATAGGTAAAACACTCGGCTCTTTGGTCATTATACTAGGTTTTGGGGCCATGCTAGGTAAGCTCATTGCCGAGAGTGGCGCGGCAGATAAAATCACCCATAAATTAGTTGCAAAATTTGGACTTAAAAACATTCAATTCTCTCTAATTTTAGTAGGATTCATCATCGGCATACCCTTGTTCTACACCGTGGGATTTGTCATCTTAGTCCCTTTTGCCATTGCTCTAGCAAGTAAAACAAAATTATCCTTACTCTATTTAGGCTTACCTATGCTGGCCTCTCTATCGGTTACACACGGCTTTTTGCCTCCACATCCAGCGCCAACTGCCATCGCAGGAATATATGGTGCGGCGTTAGATAAAACCATGATTTATGGGGCTATCGTAGGCATTCCGGCCATATTGGCTGCTAAATTTCTTCTGTCTGGGACGATGAATCGGCTTATTCCCAAATTAAAACAGGAATTTATCGTATCAGACGCCAACTCTGAATTTAAAACCCCTAATCTCACTGTAAGTCTAATCATCTCATTACTCCCCGTAATCCTTATCGCTGGAAGTTCCCTGTACCATTTAATTTTTAATTACAATCCAATCATCAAGGGGCTAGGTAACCCTGCCATTGCAATGCTTTGCTCAGTCCTCGCCGGTATTTATTTTCTTGGAATCCGTACCGGTCGTAACATGTCAGAGATCATGACAATCTTAAGGGAAGCTGTATCAAGTATTGCTATGGTATTGCTTATCATCGCTGGAGCTGGTGCATTCAAGCAAATCATGATTGCTACTGAAATCAGCCTGCAAATAGGCGCTTTTTTCGAATCATTAGGGCTCTCGCCCATCATATTGGCATGGCTCATTGCGGCTATCATTCGAATCATTGTGGGTTCCGCTACGGTTGCTGGTTTAACCGCTGCGGGAATTATGTTACCCATGGTGGAAACTTCAGGTATTGCTCCTGAACTTCTAGTTTTAGCTACAGGTGCGGGAAGTATCTTTTTCTCCCATATCAATGATAGTGGTTTTTGGCTTTTTAAAGAATATTTTAATATGAGTATCGGGGAAACCCTACAATCATGGACCATAATGGAGAGCATCGTTTCTCTTGTTGGATTGATGGGTGTATTGATACTCAATTTGATAGTTTAATTAACCTATGGGAATACGAAATTCGAGAAAATCAACCCGATCCTCCTGTCTACTCCTCCGGAGGGTGTCTACCGACCGGTATTACGTATAGACGATATACTTTATCCCTCTTCATCAGATCCTTGCTAAAAAATGATACGGACTTAATTACAGAGAAGTTTAGTGCTTTTACTTGCAGAGAACAAGTGATTTCTGCCTATTTGATAGCCACATCGTCCCTTTATATTGATCAGGAATCATGTTGGTATAGCATTGCGCACGGAAAACATCATTGCTATGGCAGCGTCTCTCGAATTTTTAATCCTCGATCTCATTTATCAAAATGGTCCAACGCAAAATGATCGGCATAATTTTAACCCTTTTTCCCAATTTTTAATGACTTAAGTAAAAGATAAAGACCCCGCTCCTCTTTTTGTCTCAAACATGTATATTCAGATTCTATTGCTCTCTCAACATCTATATTGAATGCGTTTAGGTCTGTCTCATGACCACTGAAGAATCTTACTAATACAGCTCAGATGAAATCCTTTCTCTCCGCAAACGATTGCAATTTTACTTCCCATCATTAACCTCTTCTTATTATCGGAATTCTAAATTTTTATTATTAAAATACACATTATAATTAAACGACTCCTTTGGAACAAGTAACGCTAAACATCATAGATGGTATGATCATTACCTGCTATTTAGTGGGTATTATAGGGTATGGCATCTCAAAAGGGAAGCAGAAATCTTCAGAAGATTATTTTCTGGCTGGGCGTAATTTAACATGGCCCATTGTTGGCATTTCACTCTTTGCAGCGAACATTGGAAGCAGTACGCTAATTGGCCTTACAGCGGACGCCTTTAAAACAAACATTGCCGTATATAATTATGAATGGATGGCCGCGGTGGTCTTGATAATCTTTGCCATTTTTTTCATGCCTTTTTATTTGAATTCCAAAGTATACACCATGCCTGAATTCCTTGAAAGAAGGTATGATAGTCGTGCGCGTTATTTCTTTTCTATTATCACTATTGTAGGCAATGTGATTATTGATACCGCTGCTGGACTCTATGCTGGCAATCTTATCTTAAAAATTATTTTCCCTGAATTAGATTCTGCAATCATCATCACCCTATTGGCCATCGCTGCTGCTGCTTATACGATTCCAGGGGGGTTATCAGCGGTCGTTCATACTGAAGTTATTCAGGCCATAATATTGGTAATGGGGTCAATAGCACTTACCTATTTTTGCCTTGATCAAGTTGGCGGATGGTCTGGGATGATGGCTGGACTAGATGCTCTGAATCAAAGTGGTCAATTAAATAAAAGTTCCGATGAGGTCTTTAGCTTGGTGGGCTCCATCAATGATCCCTATATGCCATGGACGGGATTGGTTTTTGGTGTCCCTTTGTTGGGCTTCTATTTCTGGGCAAATAATCAGTTTATGGTACAACGTGTGTTGAGTGCTAGGGATTTAAATCATGGGCGGTGGGGTGCCTTATTCGCCGGTCTTTTAAAACTTCCTGTCATTTTTATCATGATCGTTCCCGGGGTCATTGCTATTGTGCTCTTTTCTGACACAGACATTAGTGGGCTTAACTATTTAATACCAGGCTCAACAGGGATGGTGGTTTGCTCACAACTGAGCGATTGTCCCAATATGACTTATCCAGTCCTGATCTACAGCCTACTTCCGGTTGGTGTTTTAGGTTTGGTCATTGCTGGTTTATTAGCCGCCATGTCTTCAAGTATTTCTGCTACTTTAAATTCAGCATCTACATTGATCACAATGGATTTCATTTTAAAATTGAAGCCTAACCTCTCAAGTAAAAATTTGGTGACTTCTGGACAAATAGCTACTGTTATCTTGGTAATGCTTGCGGCAGCTTGGGCACCCCAAATAGAAAAATTTTCTTCCTTATGGGAATACCTACAATTGGTTTTGGGCTTCATTGCCCCCCCTGTCGTATCGGTATTTCTGCTGGGCCTTTTTTGGAAAAGGGCCAATGCAAACGGAGCGTTTGCATCCCTGTTAGGAGGATTGATCCTCTCTATGATTTTAATTCTTTCCAAAATCAATCATTGGTTTCCAGTAATTAATGACATCCATTTTCTGCATACAGCGCCCTTACTCTTGTTGGCTTGCTTAGTAATTCATATTTGCTTCAGTTTGCTTTCAGCACCCCCAAGTCAAGAAAAAATAGAAAATATGACTTGGACCAAAGCAATTTTTGATCAGGAAACTCAGGAGCTGACCGCCTTGGTTTGGTACAAAAATTATCGTAATCTTGCGGTTTTATTATTATTACTAACAGCACTCATTGTAGGCTATTTTATTTAGAAATGACAGCAACCCAAAGATCAAAAAATTGGTGGAAAGAAGGTATTGTCTACCAGATTTATCCAAGAAGCTTTAAAGATTCAAACGAAGATGGGATCGGAGACCTCAACGGCATTTTGGAGAAACTTGACTATATCAAAAGTCTCGGAGTAAATATCATTTGGCTTTGTCCTATTTACGGGTCTCCAAATAAAGATAATGGCTATGATATCAGTGACTATCGAGCCATCATGTCAGAATTTGGCAGTATGACCGATTTTGACCTATTACTTGAAGGAATTCATGCCAGAGGTATGAGAATTATTATGGATCTAGTTGCCAATCATACCTCCGACCAGCATGAATGGTTCTTAGAGTCAAAAAGCTCAATGGATAGTCCAAAGCGAGATTATTATATTTGGAAAGACCCTATCAATGGGGGTGTACCCAATAATTGGACGGCCTTTTTCAGCGGATCAACTTGGGAACTAGATCCCCAAACGGACCAATATTATCTACACTCTTTTGTTAAGGAACAACCAGATCTTAATTGGGAAAACCCTGCGGTAAGAGCAGGTGTTCATGAGGTCATGAAATACTGGTTGGATAAAGGTATTGATGGTTTTAGAATGGACGTCATCTCCATTATCTCTAAACGCGATTTTAATGATTCCCCTTATGAATCCTTCAGTGACACGGTTGCCAAAGTTTATGCCAATGGCCCTCGTTTACATGAGTTTTTAAATGAAATGAATGTCCAAGTCCTTTCAAAATACGATGTCATGACTGTGGGTGAAGGTCCTGGCATCTCTTTAGATAATGCAACGGAATTTGTGGGTGAGGATCGGGCAGAATTAAATATGATATTCCATTTTGATCATATGTTCATCGATCATGGTGAAAATGGACGATTTGATCCCATCCCTTTTAATAAAAAACAGTTCAAAAATATTTTCATAGCCTGGGACCGGGCCTTGGAAGGTAAGGGATGGAGCAGCATCTTCTTGGGTAACCATGATTTTGCTAGAATGGTCTCGCGCTTTGGTAATGATGGACTACACCGAGACCCCTCAGCCAAGTTATTGGCTACTTTACTGATGACCATGAGGGGGACTCCTTACGTATATCAAGGTGATGAATTGGGCATGGTCAATAACCAAGTCGATCGCATAGAACAATTTGATGATGTTGAAATACAAAACACCTACCAAGATTGGAAAAATAAAGGTAAAGACCTTGATGCATTTATCTCCATTTCCAATGAAAAAGGTAGAGACAATGCACGCACACCCATGCAGTGGGATGCGACTCCCAATGGGGGTTTTAGCGCTGTAAAACCCTGGCTCGCTTCTAACCAAAAATATAAGAATATCAATGTTGCCCTTCAGGAGAAAGATCCAAATTCCATTCTCAATTATTATCGTAAATTGATTCAATATCGTAAAGATCACCTCACTTTGGTTTACGGAACCTTTGAAGTCATTCAAGAGGATCATGCTGCTCTTTTTGCCTATTGGCGAAAAGGTGATGACAACTTATTGATCGTTCACAATCTCTCAGATGATGAAACCACCTTGTATCTGGATGATTCTGTTGCACTCAAAATAGAAATTTCAAATTATCAAGATTCTCCAGAAGGACACATGGGGCATATCGCCCTAAGACCTTGGGAGTCTATAATATATAGGACCGCTTAAACTCACTAAATTTAGGGCTCATATTTCATTGTGAATACTTGAATTTCTGATCAAACCTTGCAAGCACCAAATGAGATTCGAAACCCTTACTGAACACAAATTGACAGGTTTTCTTTTTTTTGATCAAAAAATTTCCTTCCGTCTGCAGTTGACCCCATTTTTGATCTATCAACTCATCAATCTTTAACTCATAATCAGATGGCTCAAGCGTGGACAGTCCTTCTTCAATAAGGGATGAATTGATTTTATGTTTCCTTAATTCTATTGCGATTTTGATCTTGCCCCATTTATTGAACATGAATTTATCGTTCACAAAGGCCGATACAAAGCGTTTTTCATTGGTGAAATTAGCTTCTTTCAAGGATTCCAACGCCACCAATGCGTCTTCCAACTCAAGGCCATATAGCTGTAATTTGGTCAGCACTTGATAAGGTGACCTTTCCGCGCCTACACAATATCTAGCCGCTTTATTTTTTGCTTGCTGGAGCTGTTCCGAACCTTCGGAGTTCATTATTTTATATAGCCCTTTCGCTTCAAAATGGTTTCGAAGAACTTGATCTCATTATCGCTATTAAAAATGCGGTGAGGCAAATAGATCAGTTGGGCTTTACTCACAAAAAGCAGAAAAGCTTCTTTTTTGGCACTTGCCCTTTTTATTTGATCCCATTTCATTGGCATCCCCTGTTTGGCATTCAGCTTAACTAAAATCTGTTGACTGGAAAGCTCATAGTTCAATTTATTAAATAAAAACTTGCTTTGTTCTAGTTGTGTCACGCCTGCGAATTGTACCAACCAAAAGAGCAGGTACAAAATCAATGCAATTGAAGCACCAATGATCCACCACGCATTAGGAATAATAAAAAAGCCTGAGCATATGGCAAAATATATCAGAAAAACCCACCACTGCTGTTTGAGGACCCCTACTAAGGCCAAGCCAATATACTTCCCAGTGGCCAATTGATATTTTTTGGTTCTTACGATCATTATTTTAAATTGCTTTTAAACTCATATCTAAACTTTTATAGGAATGGGTCAATGCACCAACGGAAATGTAGTCGACACCTGTATCAGCGATTTCCGAGATACTCATTTCGGTGATTCCTCCTGACGCCTCTGTCTCATATTTCCCGGCAATCATAGCAATACCTTGCCTCATTTGAGACGGCATCATGTTGTCGAGCATAATACGATCGACACCTCCTTCTCCTATGACCTCCCTAAGTTCTTGCAAACTACGCACTTCGATTTCTATTTTTAATTTTTTTTTGGACTTTTTTAAATAAGACTTTGTAGATTTCAAGGCCTTAGCAACACCTCCAGCAAAATCTATGTGATTGTCTTTTAACATGACCATATCGTAAAGGCCAAAACGATGATTGGTTCCTCCTCCAATTTCTACTGCCCACTTTTCGGCAATTCTAAAATTAGGGGTCGTTTTTCTGGTGTCGAGTAATTGGGCATGGGAATTCCTGATCAATGATTTTAAATAATGAGTATACGTTGCGATCCCGCTCATGCGCTGCATACAGTTTAAAACCAATCGCTCTGCGCCAAGCAATTGGATGGCATCCCCAGATACCTTAAACCCCACCTCTCCTGCATGAATAGCGTCCCCGTCTTTTTTGTATGACTCAAAGAGTAGGTCTTTGGAAAACATATCAAAAATGATTTGTGCCATTTCCATCCCTGCAACAATTCCTTCTTGTTTAAATAATAAATGTGCGTGGACTTGTGTCCCCACAGGTATACTTCCCAAAGAAGTATGGTCTCCATCTCCATGATCTTCCTTCATCGCATTCCGGATGAACTCGTGCAATTTCTCTTTTGTTAAGTAGGCTGGATACATAAATCAAAATTAGTCTTTCTTGTTAATCCGCTGAGAAGGATAGGGTAGATAAATAATATTTGCCGTCTTTTTCTTTAAATAATAAATAAACTCGGTATTGTTCTCCTGTTTTCACCTTATAAACACCCATTCTATAGAGCAGGCCATTGGTCACCTTAGCGGGTGTGGTATATTCAAAAGATAATGCCTCATGGTTATTAAAAAAAGTTCTTAACGCTTTTTCAGCCGCTGCTTTATCGGTCAGGATAAGAGACTCCCCTGCTAATTGCAATTTAAAAGTCGTATGCATACGGCTTACAACTTCTTTAGAAATATTGGTACTTAGGGCAATCCCTAGATCTTCTAACATTTGATCCTGACCTAAACTTTGAGTAAAAAAAATAAAATTTAGTACACAACCAATCAACACATTTCTCATATTGATAAAAAGGAAATTAAAATTGCTTAAAAGCAAGCGTAAATTACAAAAAAATTACTGAGGGAAGCAAGCAGTTCCCTTATATTTGCCCTATGGATAAACGTGTGATCTTAATGATTTTGGATGGCTGGGGCATCGCCACCAATAAAGAAGTTTCTGCCATCGATGCCGCCGCTACTCCCTTTATCGATAGCCTGTATAAGAAGTATTCGCACAGTACCCTTGAAGCCTCAGGCGTTGCTGTCGGACTTCCCAAAGGACAAATGGGCAATTCCGAAGTAGGCCACATGAACCTAGGTGCTGGCAGAGTCGTTTATCAAGATCTTGTAAAAATCAATATTGCTGCAGAAGAGGGTAGCCTAGGTGAAGAAAAAACCTTGGTTGAGGCCTTTGATTATGCCAAAGAAAACCAACGCGCCATCCATTTTATGGGCCTGGTTTCGGACGGTGGTGTTCATGCTCATTTAGATCATCTCAAAGGATTAATTAAGGCCGCCCACAAACATAAATGTTCACAGGTATTTGTTCATGCATTTACCGATGGTCGTGATTGCGATCCGAAAAGTGGTTTAGGATTTATCAATGACCTATCGGCGCACTTAAAAAATCATGTAGGGTCCATCGCCTCTATAGTAGGTAGGTATTATGCAATGGATAGAGACAAAAGATGGGAACGTGTCAAGGTTGCCTACGATGCCTTAGTTAAGGGCATAGGGACAAAAACAACAGATGTCACCGCGGCTATTGAAGCTGCTTATGCCAAAGACGTTACAGATGAATTCATGCCTCCTATCATTGCGACAGATGCCTCTGGACAGCCCATCGCAAAAATTAAAGAAGGCGATGTCGTGATGTGTTTCAATTTTCGGACTGATCGAGGTAGAGAAATCACTGAAGTGCTCACTCAACGTGATTTTCCTAATGAAGACATGTACAAACTGCCTTTGCACTATCTCACCATGACCAGCTATGATGACTCCTTTCAAAACGTTAAAGTCATCTTCAGAAAAGATAACCTATCCAATACTCTGGGAGAAGTCCTGGAAAAGGCGGGAAAGAATCAAATTAGAATTGCTGAGACCGAAAAGTACCCCCATGTCACTTTTTTCTTTTCAGGGGGAAGAGAAGATGCCTTCAAAGGTGAAAAAAGACTGCTCTGCCCCTCTCCTAAAGTGGCCACTTACGATTTACAGCCTGAGATGAGCGCTGAGGACATAGAAAAAGCCATTATTCCAGAACTGGAGCAGCAATGGCCTGATTTTGTTTGTTTGAATTTTGCTAATCCTGATATGGTCGGTCACACAGGCGTGTTTCAGGCTGCCGTTAAAGCTTGCGAAACGGTAGATCATTGCGCCGAACAAGTAGTTGCCACGGCCCTAAAAAAGGGGTACACCACGCTGATCATCGCAGACCATGGCAACTCAGATTATATGGTCAACGACGACGGCAGCCCTCATACGGCACATACCACCAACTTGGTGCCTTTGATTGTCGTGGATCCTGATTTCTCATCCCCTGTAAAACATGGGAAACTTGGAGATTTAGCCCCAACTATTTTAAAATTAATGGGACTTGAAATTCCCAAAGAGATGACTGGGAAACTCCTTTATTAATATGAAACATCTATTTTACTTATCTATTTTACTTTGTGCGTATGGTTGCATTGGCCCCCAAGAAAGTTTTAAGGCAGAAAAATACTTCTCCATCGATTCCCTGGTCGTCGCACAAATTGCCTTACTCAAATCAAACCAAAATGCCCTAACCAAAACAGTTCAAATCGGTGAGAATATAGAAACTCAATCGTTCTCAGCTGACGCCATAGACTGGGAAAGTGAACTTAAAATTTTCAGCCTCTTAGAGCTCAATAAATCTAAATTTGTCGGCTCCATAGATACAAAAACTGACCTAAAAAGCACTTCTTATCTCCCAAAAAAAGACGCCCTTATGTCGATTAAATTTCTTAAAATCACCAAAGATAAAAGTCAGTTAACAACCATTGATGGCTATTATTTGGATGATGATGCTAAAGTCATTTATACTTCACAAAGAAATTTGAAAATGAATTTTAACAAAGGTTTGTTGACTTCTTTTGAAATTGCCGGCACTCAAAAAGTGCTCTTCACAGATACTACCCAATTCATGATCAACGGCACCATCAATTAAGCCCATTCTTCTTGTTTTTTATTCCGCTCGATAGGCCCAGAGGGCCAACGCACGCCCGGAGGTAGATCCAATACAGGTCCTTTTTCATAATCAAAAAGCAAACCTCCCTCATCATCTTGATCATTTGGATTGAGCCGTCTGATGACTTTCGTTGATCCCCTGTAAATAATCACTAATAGGATGACATAAGTCAGCAGGCAAAGCAATAAATCAATGTAGAATGGATTCATCCCTTTAAATTAACTTTATTTTCCAAAAAATTAAAAATAAATCATTAATCATTCCCAAAATAAAAAAAATTAGTCGCTTCACCTGATAGAACCTTATTTAAATCCTATCGCATTTCCTTTCCAACCATTGCGCTCTAAATCATCATTGTGCTGTAATACGGCCTCTTCTAATGATTTTTTATAGTCATCCAATCTGCTCGCTACTTCTTCGTCAAAGGCACCAATAATCTCTGCTGCCAAAATCCCAGCATTTTTAGCGCCATCCAGCGCAACTGTTGCTACCGGAATTCCACCTGGCATTTGCAAAATGGAGAGCACTGAATCCCAGCCGTCTATTGAATTTCTTGATTTGACAGGAACTCCAATGACCGGTAAACTCGTCAAAGAGGCCACCATACCTGGTAAATGTGCTGCCCCTCCAGCACCGGCTATAATGACTTTTAGGCCTCGCTCCCTGGCACTCTGGGCATATTCTACCATTCGCTTAGGGGTCCGATGCGCCGACACAATCCTTACTTCTGCCGACACTCCAAGTATTTCCAAAATTTCTGCTGCTTCGGACATTATGTTCAAATCCGATTTGCTGCCCATAATAATTCCTACTTTTGAATCTCTCATGCTTTGACTTTTAAAATGTTTTTTATTTGATTGGCGGATGCTTTCAGTGTGGACATGTCTTCATTTGTGATGGTAACATGGCCCATCTTTCTGAAAGGTTTTGTTATTTTTTTACCATAGAGATGGAGGTGCACCCCTGGCATTTGCATCGCTTCGGATAGTCCCTCATAGATGGCGCTGCCAGTATGGTCAGGTGCCCCCAATAAGTTGACCATAGCCGCGGGAATCAACATCTGGGTAGTTCCCAACGGTAGATTAAGCACCGCCCTTAAGTGCTGTTCAAATTGTGACGTTTGATTGGCCTCTATAGTATGGTGCCCACTGTTATGGGTCCGGGGTGCCACTTCGTTGACCAGCAACTCACCCTCGCGCGTCAAAAACATCTCTACAGCCAATAATCCGACCATTCTCAATTTAGTTATCACCTCGACAGCCAATGCCTGAGCTTTTATTTCAATCTCCTTTGTAAGATTTGCAGGTGAGAACAAAAATTCTACAAGATTTGCCTCTGGATGAAAGGACAATTCCACTGACGGATACGTCGCTACCTCTCCTCGCTCATTTCGCGCAACGATGACACTGATTTCTGTTTGAAAATCAATGCATTTTTCCAAAATACCCGGTCGATCAAATGCTTTATCGGTATCGGCAGCAGTTCTGATCATCTGAACACCCCGACCATCATACCCTTCTGTTCCGAGTTTATGTACGGCAGGTATCATTTCTAAATAATTCAATACATCCGCCTTGGAATCGGTCAAAACAAAATCAGCGGTGGGTATCCCAGTCGATCGATAAAAATTCTTTTGCTTGCGTTTGTCTTGAATGAGCTCAATGATGTGGGGTTGTGGATAAACCTTGATACCGGTAGCCTCTAATGCCTTTAGGGCTTCAATATTTACATTTTCAATCTCGATCGTAATCAAATCCTTATCCTGACCAAAACGCATGACATCATCATAATCGGTCAACTTACCCACCGTGAAATGTTGCACCAGATGGGCACAAGGCGCGTTGGGATCTGCATCCATAATCGCAACCTCAAGATTGAGATCCATGGCAGACTGTAGCAACATACGGCCCAGCTGACCTCCTCCCAATAAACCAATTTTGTAATCCGAAATTTCTTTTTGCATCGCAGTGCAAAGATGGTAAAATTGAAATAAATGGACCGCCCTATCCCTATAATTAAGTCCAAAATCACGATGACCCTTTTATTTTATGTAGAAAAACACGGATTAACTCGTGTTTGAAAAATATCCATTGGCTTTGAATCGACTGAACCCTGTTTTCAAAAAATCATTCGTTTGTAAGCCACAGTCGCTATATTTGAACTAATTTCAAAATAATCTCGTTAGCTTAGTGATAACTCTAGTTAAATAATCTACTTTTTATAACCCGGATAATAAAATGACGCCCTACCTCGAAGCTTTTTTAAATGCTTTTACTGGAAGTTTGGATTGGACTTGGAAATCGATAATCGGTGAGGTCCCTTGGTTCCAAAATTATTTTTGGGGGGTGATCATCATATCCTTGCTCGTTTGGGGTTTAGAAATAGCCTTTCCATGGCGCAAGCATCAAGCAATCATTCGAAAAGACTTTTGGTTGGATGTGTTTTATATGTTTTTCAACTTTTTTGTCTTTTCGATCGCGATCAGTGGTTTTTATGCGCTACTCACCGTTTTTTTTAATGACTTAAATATCCCGCTCACCCAGCTAGCCTTGATCGATTTAGCCTCCCTTCCACAATGGGCTCAATTGCTCTTATTTTTCGTAGTTTTAGATTTTGTGCAGTGGTTAACACACATATTATTACATAAATATCCTTTTTTATGGCAGTTTCATAAAGTCCATCACAGCGTCAAAGAAATGGGATTTGCCGCACACATGCGTTATCATTGGATGGAAAACATCCTCTACAAACCCCTCAAAACCTTTGCCGTAATGATTCTAGGTGGTTTTGAGCCTCAGCAAGCCTTCGTCGTACATTTTATGTCCATCACCATAGGCCACCTCAATCATGCCAATATCAAATTGACTTGGGGCATCTTCAAATACTTCTTTAATAATCCAGTAATGCATTTGTATCACCACGCAAAAACAATTCCTACCGGAAAAGTGGGGGTCAATTTTGCCATCAGCCTCAGCCTCTGGGATTATCTTTTCAGGACCAGTTACATTCCGGAGGACAGTGGTAAAGTCCCCTTGGGTTTTCACGAGGACGAGACCTTTCCAAAAAGTTTTGTAAAGCAACAGCTTCACGGGTTTAAAAAAGATTGATATCCATCTCGGCGCATGCTACTCCTATGAGCATAGAAATAAAAAAAGTAGCCTCTTGCAAAACAAAGGTGACTTAAATACCAAAATATACATCGTTGAAAAAGGGTTACTCTGTAGCTATTCTATTGATAAAAAAGGAAAAAACATGTCTTTATGTTCGCTCCAGAAGGATGGTTAATGGTAGATGCTTGTGAAGCAACTGATGTAACAGATCTTTACATTGAAGCCCTTGAAACTTCCTTAGTTCGTATAGAACACAAGAACACTAAGCTCGATAATATCAGCCCCTCTAAATTAGGAAAACGCATTGCTACTACTCAGAAAAGAATCATAATGCTGATGAGTGCCACGGCAATGGAACGCTATGCCCATTTTATGGAAACCTATCCTGACATCACTCAAAAGATTCCACAAAAAATGATTGCCTCTTATTTGGGCATAAGCCTTGAGCAGAATAAGAAAAGAATTATCAACCCATTTGTAAGCTCTTTCTTGATCTACATCAATGCTTTTATAGATTAAGTCCATCATCTTTGACTCTTAAAACAAAAAGTTATGGATACTACCATTTGGCTTTTTCAAGGAATATTAGTGGCACTCATGCTCTCTACCGGGGTTTTAAAATTAGCCACTACAAATGAACAATTTAAGACCCTCGGAAGTGGTCGCCTAGATTGGGTAGATTCGTTGTCCAGTACCTAGATGAAAATGATCGGGGTTGTGGAAGCCTTGATTGGTGTTGGTTTATGCTCCCTCAAATATTAAACATAGCCGTTTGGTTAACTCCATTAGCTGCTCTCGGTGCAGTGTGTACCATGATCGGTGCCATCGCGTTGCACATTCATAGAAAAGATGGTGCCGAAGCTATCGCAACTAATCTTTTCATTATTGCCCTGGCCGTTTTTATTGCCTACAGCAGGTCGGGACTTATTGGATGATTTTTTTTAAGATCCCTGAAATTCCTTAATATCATGGATCCCTCCTCGGGAAATAGTCTATACTTAAATGCCCTAGATCAGCCAAAAAGAGTCATTATAAAGGTTTAAAACAGTTTGCTTTCCCTCTGGATCAGTCTATTTTCCGTCTGCTTAAATTTGTTCGATCGGTCGCTCTGATCAAATATAATAGATTACGACTTTAAAAAATTAGCTAAGCATCATTGGATTTCAATACGCCTATGCTCCATTTAATCGCCATAAATAGGGGCCTGATCCCGTACACCAATATCAAGATAATCCGCAGAGAAAGGCCCAAGTATTGATCACTCATATCATAGCCAAAGAGCGCTGATAAGACCAGGTACTCTAAAATTAAAGCTCCGAGAACCCCTGCCCCGATAAGAATTTCTCTAGCCAAAAACTTTTTCATATGATCGTAATATAAGAATTTGTTTTCAAATACTCCTGCTGAATGTAAGAAGGCCTTTTTTAAAAATATTTTTACATAGCCCTTAAAATCACGCCATACCTACTGCCTGCCCTTGCCTGTTCTCAAACACTCGAACTGAATGCCTCGATAAGGAAATTGAATCCTTTCCCTCTCTAGTACCTCAATAATTAAAAAAAATACTTAATTTTATCCTAAATCAAACCACAAAAAAATGAAATCACTACTCTATTTAATTACTATCATCACCCTCTTATTCGCTTGTAATCCCACGGCTGAACTGAAAAATGAACAGCCCCCAGAAAAAACCCCTGTAGAAAATAAGACTGACTATATCTATGAGGCTACCTATTTAGATCAATTTAAAATGGGCAATCCTGAAAACGTTTTATTGGTTCAAAAAATGCATGAACTGATCCTTTCCAAACAATTTGATGAGGTATATGGCCTATTCTCAGACAGTGTCGTTTTTCGTAATGGGGATGGCTCTACTACCGAAGGCCTTGCGGCGGTTAAGGAAGTAATGGAAACGGTTTATTCCAAATTAACCTTTGAAAATTATCGCGTCGGAGTCAACTTAGCGGTCACTGGTGACAACGGAGATGAGTGGGTACTCCTATGGGATGGTGTTGATATCCTCTCACAAGATGGTAAAAGAACTTCTGAGCTATATATGGAGGCATTTTTTATTGTAGACGGTAAAATTGCCCTGATCAATCAGTTCGCCAAGCCAAATTTATAGTATATAAAATTAAAGCCATTTTAAGAAAAAAGCCCTCTCTTGATTAAAGAAAGGGCTTTTTAAGTTTCTCTATCAATTGCCCAAGCTGATGAGTTTCTGCATCACCACTCTTTTCTTAAGCTCTCGCAACTCGTTCCAGTCTTGATTTGCTTTAGAAGCATCTGTTAAGGGTCCCATTCCCAATTTTAAATAATCTTTGTATTGGTCAAGCCAGTCAACAGTAACGTGTGAAAAATAATTGTCTGTGCCACAATCATCGATTCTTCTGTGAAAATTCCAGCCTACTCGTAGGTTTCCCATTGATCATTTTTGAGCATCATGAAATTTAATACCATGATCTTGGGAAGGTAATCCACCCCTTTTTTTCGCGCTGAACCCAAATCATTCCACTTCACTTAGCCCCGGCTGGGCAAACCCTATGAATGGATCTTTTGAAGATCCGCGTTTTACTGCTCGCAACGGCAGACAATTCGGCCCCTTACCTAAGGCTTGGTCGGATTAAAAAAGGTGTTTATCATTTTGGTGAGGCCATTATCCTCTCTTATACCGTTGAAGCATCTGATGTTTGAGAGCTGCAAACGGAGTTTGTTTGAATCCTGATGGTAGTTTTTTGGTGACTGATCAGCAAGGCTATTGGAATCCAATGAATCGCATTAACTGGATAGAAACGGGCCAATCTAACACATTTTATGGGAATATGTGGGCCTATAACCCTCTTTAAGATTCTACGAGGAAAGCTATGAATGAACCCATGATTTGGGTAGATAGGTAGTTTGACAGATCGCCCTCCGAACTCGTTTGGGTAGACAGTGAAAAATGGGGCCCATTAAACGGTAGCCTATTGAGTTTTTCATATGGCTATGGCAAAATGCAACTCGTCCTTCATGAAGAGGTCGATGTTAAAAAACAAGGAGACGTCATAGATATTCCAAAAATGAAGTTTTATACGTGGGTCATGAGAGGTCGGTTTCATCCTGATGATGAGCATTTATACTTGTGTGGTATGGGGCTTGGGGCACTACGCAAAATCAGCGAACAGGTGATCTTTATGGCATAAGATATACTAGTAAAACCATTACCTTCCCTATAAAACTGAATGCAAAAAAAAACGGGTATGCCACTTACCTTTGATAGCGAATTGAATTCAGAAAGCGCAACGGAGATTTCAAATTATGAGGTAAAAAATTGGGATTTGATTAGAAGCAGAAAATATGGCTCAGAGCGATACAACATTGAAACCTTAGATATTTCTGATATTAAGATAAGTGCTTATGGGAAAACGGTAAAATTAATCTTAGAAGATATCGCAACCGTCGATGTGATGACCATCAAATATAATGTTTTAGATAAAAAAGGTGTTTCTCTCCACCTAACCGTACAAAATACCATCCATGCTTTAGGTAATGACGAAGATGATTTCATTACCTCTATTAAATAAGGGAACTGGGCAGCATTGGGTCAGCGCAGATCGCTAATTACGCGATAAAACGAGGATGATTCCCTGATTTTTCTTAACAGGAATCAAATCTCCAATATTGAATGTTTGAAAGTCTTGGAGTCCCTTAATCTCCGGACTAATCAAACGTACCTGATTAGGATCAAAACCTAATTTTTCCCAGTCAATAATCAAGGGCACCCTTTCAAGATTATCAGACCAAGACCCTATGGCAATAAGTACGTTCTTTTCATTTAGGTAGATGGTACTATTAATGTTGGGATGATTAGTTTTAATAGGAGATCGATCTACCCAATAACCCAACATTTCACTGTCTGCAATCCGATACTCATCAAATAAGCCCCACAAAGCTCCTGGATCAAAGTTCCCATAAACACGGGTCGTCATGCCGTAGACCAACCCTCGGAAAGGATGTCCTCCTTTTTCCAACATTTCGCCTGTCAACCCAAAAGGTAAACCAGAAACCTCCGTAAGCCAATAATCAGGTCCCAAATCATATTCAAAATATTCACCAAACCATAACCTTGAGATAAAGGGGAAATGTTCCATATATAGCAAAGCGCTATTGGTAAATCCATCTCTAATATTATATTGGTTGGCCGAATGGAGGTCTATCACATAATCCTTTCGATGGGTGTTGAGCACATTTACAATGCGCTTTACGGTCTCTCGACTAAAGGCAATATCATCTAAATAAAGGCCATCAATTTCCTGATTTTTAGCCAACCAATTAATCCCCTCGATATAGTAATTGGTCCATCTTGAATTTCCTTTATTGAGAATGGCAGCATCATTGACACGGGTAGCATGCCACGCAGAATGATAATGGTCTTTGAGATGTTCTTGCAACCAACTGTGACCGCCGCCATCTCCATCATTTAATACTTCATTGCCAAAACTCTTTAAAGCAAAAAGTTCAGGTGCTTTATAGGTGAGTTCTCTGATGGTATTGTATAGTTTGACTTTTATCCCTTTGGCATGTGCTTCATCTATATACGCCTTTTGCTTATCCAGGTTGTAAAACGGATAATTGATGTAAGGATTAATTTCATTGGCGTGGTGAACATTGACTACGGTCCCTTTAAGGTTAATAACTGAGTCAATGGGGACATATTTATGTACAAATCTTGTATTAAAATGAGTTTGTGTATCAATGGTTTTGAAGGGTGTAATTAAAAATTTACAAATAAAATGTAAGGTGTCTCCTCGTTTTAAATCTCTGGGGCCGCTATAATTTACGACTTCTACTTTATTTGATTTAATCGTTACATTAATGCCTCCTTTGCCCTCGTTATACCATGAGGTCGGCAGATTCAAGGGTTTGGTTTGATAAAAATTTGTGTTCAAAGGACGCTCGTAATTTTCATCTCTTAAAACGTATTGCAACCCTTTATTTACATCCCCTATCCAAAGTCCCTCTTGATGTTTAGATATATCCCATTTCCAATTCAGGTTATGGGTTAATCCTCCTCCCTTCATGCCTAATCCAATCAAGTATTTGGCCGCCTTTTTTTGAAAGGGTATGCGCATCCGGATATCTTCAACCGTCACATCTTCTTTAGCAATAACATCAATTTGATAGGCCAACATACCATCATATTCCATTGTGCCAAAGACATCAAGAATATATTTTTCGGAATCGTTTTTGACATTCCAGTGCATACTACTTGGATGGGATTGGTTTAAAGTAAGGCGGTCCTGTTGCCAATTAACGACACGTTCATCTCCTTCAATAATTTCAAATGTGATAGGTTCAGCCAATAATTCCTTAGGATTTTCATTTAAATGGGTCAGCTCCTGAGCAAAGTAGCTACTGATTTTTTGAGGTAAACCCAATTTATTTACCGAGATGTCTCGTCCTAAAATATGTAAAATATTTTTATTCGCTTTGACTGCAGTAAAGGGTCTGATAATGATATCATCATCACGCCCAATGGTAGAATTAAGCCAGTGTAGCCGCGACATATTGTGGGGATCATCGTCGCCATAGTTTTCAATGATCTCGTCTTTTACATGAATTTTTACGAATGTGGTATCCGCCGAAACCCCTTTAGGTGCAATAATAATCTGCGTCAAGTAGGTGTCTGCTGTCGCAGTTTTGGGAATTTCAATGCCAAACCAGAGTGGAATCAATTTCCTTTTGGGCACGTTGACTTTTTTGGAAAATGAATTCCCATTAAGATCAACACCCTCACTATTATAATTAGTTATCAATGATTTTGACAAATGATTTCCTGAATTACTTTTTAAATCTGAATAATTTATTTGAAGATCGTTTAGCGACATATTAGGAGCATATACTCCTATTTGAAAAGTATAAAAGCTTCCTTTTGGAATCGTATCTGTAAGGCCGTTGATCTTACTTGTTTGCATCCATCTTTGAGGTAGGTAATCTTTTAGTTTAATAGAATGTTCCCGATACTCAGGAAACAAGTAATACGGCTGATCATGTTGTTCAAAATAATATTTTGTTTCTGTCTCCGTCGCTATAATCTCCATAGGGAAAAAACTATTGAATTGATCAATTGATTGACTGCTTATCACTTTAGCTTTGGGAAATACAATGGCATTTTGAGTCTCCTTTTCAACCATTGATAACCAACTAGGATCCTGTTCTGCCATTGGTTTGTTGTATTCTACTTTGGGATAATAGCCTCCAGTTGAGACGTGTGATAGGTAATAAACGTAATACTTTTGAGCGCCTTCATTGGCCTCAAAAATAAAGTGGACAAACTCGTTGTTGATGTCCAATAAAAGCACGTTGGCTACTTTTTCCTCAGTATTGGCGTCGACGATGATAAGGGCTTTTTCTGATGGGTTATTATCTCTTCTTCGCCAGGGTATGATTACTTGTACATTACCCGAAATGTCTTTTGGTGTTTCAATCACAAAACGATGATTCCCTAATGACTGAAATGGCTTATTATATTTTGGATGTTCCCAATTTCCATTTTCATAGCGTATTGAATCTACAAAAATTGAGGATGGTTTTATTCTGTAGTTAATCCTATCATTCGACTCATAAGAGCATGAATGAGACATAAAAATTAATAATATCGAAATAGTTTTAATCCAAGTGTTCATGAATGTAAGAGTTGGTTAGATATAGCTGATGAATGAAAATTTACATTTTAAATAATGTGTGAACCGTATTTAACAGCTGATTCAAATTGTTGTTTCTTTCTTTAGACTCTTTTTGGATTAATCTCTTCTCCCATGAAAAATGGCGAGGATCGTCTTTGTATTTAGCAATCGCCCAATTTAAATACTCATTGTTTGGATCTAACTTGGCCTTTTGGTCAATGAGGCTTAAGATGCGTTGATGTTTTCCCAAATGTTTCAGAGCCACCAATTGGGCATAAAAATTTTCGCTTTCTGAATCCTTATAAGATTTATAGTTAGTTATATAAGTATAATAAGAGAGATCCCCTTGAACTTCATAAGCTCGCGCAATGATGAGATCTGCGAGTCGATCATCCGTACGATAGGGCTTGCCAACGCCGAGATTTTGTGGCCAAAGTTTTGCTTTTTTTGCATAAGTAGTAGCCGCTTGATAATCCTTCTTTTTAAAGGATTTTAGCGCCAGCTGAATACAAATAGTACTGTATATATTTTTTCCTTCTGTTGAGCCTTCAAAAGGTAAAAGGTTAAATTGTTCTAAAAATATTAAAGCCTCATGATGTTTTTCAGCTTTTAGTAATGCCTGGGCATGTCGAAGACCGATTTGTGCATTTTCGGGATAAAAATCTTTGAGCTTTTCACTTAAAGCCAACGCTTTGGAGCTCTCATTATTGAGTAAATGGTAATCAATCAAGGCAATACCCGCGCGCCAATCTTCTGGATTCATAGCTTGCGCAATTTGAAGATTTTCCTTTTCTATTATTCCTGCTTCTTGTAGAAGGGCATGTTTAGTGAGATAGAATGTAGCTAGGTCTGGTTCGTTTTGACATTGATCAAAAAGATTTTTTGCCCGATCTATTTCCCCTTTATGCCAGTAAATGAGTCCTAAATAATATTTAAGTTTCCAACTTGCCTCTTCTTTGCTAAGCGTTTCTAGAAACTGGGCAGTTTCGGCGCGGTAGGGAAAGGTCATTTCTACCGATGATTCCCTTATCTTATTTATGTATGATTGGCGATGATCGACCTCCAAATAGGCCAGCCAAACATTAATTATGGGATTTTCAGGACCTTCTTTTAGAACCAAGATAGCAGTCGTAGGATTATTAAAATGATAATAAACAGAGGCAAGCTCTAAATATGATTCGTGAGGTAATTCATTGGTGATGGCCTTATTGAAGTATGACAAGGGTTTATTGTTCCACAGATATTCTTCATATCTCGCGAAATCAGATAATGGATCTAAAACATAAACCTCTGCTAATGCAGCCAAGGCGGCGGACTTATCTTTGAGTTGTCTATTTGAATAGCTGATAATCATGTGGGCCACGATATTCTGACGATTATAAATGAGGGCTTTAGAAGCAAAATGCAATGCTTTAGTCATATTGTCTTCATTAAGAAATAATTTGGCCAAGGCAATGTAAGCTGCAGATGCCAGTTGGGAAGATTGTGCGGCAATAGAAAATCCTGATTTGGCTTCGTTATAATTTCCCAAAGCTCTATTAGCTAATCCAAAAGCATAATTACATTCTGGATCATATGTGTCTATGGACAGTCCGATTTGACTGTATTTTAAGGCATTTGTAAAATCCATTTGTCTAAAATAGCCCAATGACAGTCTACTTAATGCAGGCATGAAAGTTGCGTTTTTTTGTACCGACTGATGATAGGATTTCATAGCTAATGAATATTGGCGTTGTCTTTCAAGTTCCAGACCCTTGATATATAGGCCATACGCAGATTCCCAATTAAAATCCGATGGTGCGGTCAAGGGTCGATCAACTGAAAGATCGTTTAAGGGGGCTTTATAATTTAACAGATCAGTGCCTAGTTTAATTTTAAAAAAAGCATCTTCAGGTTTGGCTAAAGTCCATTTAGTGATTTCTAGGGGTGATAGGTCTACTGAATAATTAATTTTTTTATTCCCTATTTGCATATATATAGTATCCTTGATATGCTGTAAAGCACTCAGATAAATATCTACAGAATCCCTTTCTTCTTCAACATTTAAGACGGCATATTTGGACGCTGCTACCATTCCTTTGGTTGATTTTAGTGGAAACCAAATCTCTTTCATGACGTCCGCAACATGAGGTCCAAAGGAGCGATGCTTAAAAGGTGAGTAAGTGCTTTGTTCGGCGGCTTGATTAAATAACTTTCCTGATTGATACTCTACGTATTGACCATCGTTATCGGTAAGTAAATCTTCCCATATCATGCCTTGTTGTGATAAGCCCCAAATCCATAGTTTTTTCCCCGGCTTGACATCATAATCCGTATGGTGTCCAAATCCAAAATCATCCTCTTTCCAGTAGCCTCCAAAAAAGTCAGCATAGGCATTGACCACGTGATAAGATTTATACCCCCCAAAATCATTATTTTCATATTTTGACAGGTCACGTCCACTAGATATTGGCCAGCTGCTCGGTTCCCCTCCGTGGCCTATAAAGTCTTTTCCAGGATAAAAAAACTCTAAATTTCCGGATGCTTTTGCTGCCGCATTCATCCAATGGTAGTAGGACGTATACTCATCTGTGAGGTTGAACCAAGATGTATGTCGTCAAATAAAAGTGGACTTTTTCAGATATAAATTAAGCGAGTGTTGATACTAATTTAAATAAATATTTTGATTCTGTTTTTTTCGTTCAATTAAAGTTTGTTGTTTGATTCTTTTC
>CAJQKV010000009.1 GCA_905479015.1 uncultured Cyclobacteriaceae bacterium | reverse complement strand
CCGCAGTATTATTAACGGACGAGACGGTTCATATCCACAATGTTCCAGAGATCAGGGATGTAAAAAGCCTCATCGAGTTATTGATCGACTTTGGCGTTGAAGTGGAAAAGACGGATGTCAATGCTTATAAATTTACCGCTAAAAATGTTGATTTAGATTATTTAGAAACGGATCAATTTCTCAAGAAAGCAGCTACCTTGAGAGGATCGATTATGTTATTAGGGCCCCTTTTAGGTAGGTTCGGGATCGGAAAAATGCCGAAGCCTGGGGGAGATAAAATTGGTAGGCGGAGGGTAGATACTCATTTTGTAGGGTTCGAAAAGTTAGGAGCCACCTTTCACTATGACGGAAACGCAGGATTTTATACCGTAGATGGGAAGCATCTCAAAGGGACCTACATGCATTTGGATGAGGCTTCTGTAACCGGAACAGCGAATTTGGTCATGGCTGCAGTTATGGCAAAGGGAGAGACCGTGATTTACAATGCTGCTTGTGAGCCTTATTTACAGCAGTTATGTAATATGCTGGTTAGAATGGGTGCGATCATTGAAGGAGTAGGCTCTAATTTACTTAAAATTCAAGGGGTCAATGGGTTGAAGGGGACAGACCATACATTACTTCCAGATATGATTGAAATAGGAAGTTTTATTGGCCTGGCGGCGATGACCCAATCTGAAATAACCATTAAAAATGCGAGAATAGATCAACTTGGATTGATTCCTGACACTTTCAGAAAGTTGGGTATTGAGTTAATTTTTAGAGGAGATGATATTTATATTCCAGCTCAAGATCATTATGAAATTGAGTCCTATATCGATGGATCTATTTTAACCGTTTCTGATGCCATTTGGCCAGGATTCACACCAGATTTATTGAGTATTGCCTTGGTTACTGCCACGCAAGCCAAAGGGACGGTATTGATACATCAAAAGATGTTTGAAAGCCGATTATTTTTTGTAGACAAACTCATTGATATGGGTGCCCAAATCATTTTATGTGATCCACACAGGGCTACCGTAATTGGTCTTGACCGTAAGGTTGCCTTAAAATCTATTGCGATGACTTCGCCCGATATCAGAGCGGGAGTCTCATTACTCATCGCAGCATTATCGGCCCAAGGGACCAGTGAAATTCATAATATAGAACAAATAGATAGAGGTTACCAATTTATAGATCAGCGGCTCAATCAACTTGGAGCGAAGATCATCAGGAAAGAATAATGCGTTGGGGTATCTTAGGTATCCTATTTTGTACCCTCATATTTTTCGCCCAAAAAAGAATCTGGAGCCCCAAAAAAATAGATAAGATCAATGGTATCAGCCTGGTTGCTCCCCCTAAGGCAACTGATCTTTTAATGTTTGATGCCTTAGATTCATCAGGGAGTAATTGGGTAGCCATCATTCCTTACGGTTTTACCCCTCGCGTTCAGAATATAGTTATTTCAAATGTATCTAATCAGTGGTGGGGCGAAACGAAGAAAGGGGTGATCGCTATGATCCATCGAGCGCAAACTAAAGGGATGAAGGTCATGATTAAACCACATGTTTGGGTCCAGGGCGAAGGTTGGCCGGGTAGTTTTGACTTACAAACCGAATCTGAATGGCACGCATGGGAGCAGTCTTATGAAAATTATATCATAACTTATGCTCAGGTTGCAGATTCTCTTCAAGTTGATCTTTTCTGTATCGGGACTGAATATCGTATGTCCGTTCAAAAGAGAAGCCTTTTTTGGAAACAACTCATTGCAAAAGTAAGGTCTCTTTATAGAGGACCTATTACCTATGCTGCCAACTGGGATAATTATCAAAATATAGATTTTTGGGAGGATTTAGATTTTATTGGTATTGATGCTTATTTTCCCTTATTAGAGGATGCCAATCCGAGTATTGACCAATTACGGAAGGCATGGAAACCGATCTCTTTAGACTTGAAAAGTATGTCTTTGAGCTACGATCTACCTATTCTTTTTACCGAATATGGTTATCAAAGCGTCTTGGGCAGCGCAGGCAATCATTGGGAGTTGAATCAAGAAATCATAAGTATGAGCAGTCAATCAATCGCTTATCAGGCCCTATTTGATGCCTTTTGGCAGGAGCCTTGGTTTGCAGGAGGATTCTTATGGAAATGGCATTTTAAGAAAAACGCGGGAGGTATTCATGACCCTAATTTTACGCCACAAGGCAAGCCAGCACTTCAAATTATTCAAAGAAATTATAAGAATTGAAGGACTAAAAGATTATTTGATGGATTAGATCTGTGAAATATAAATATTTACGAATAAATAGAATTAATTTTATATAAAAAAATGGAAGATCAGTCAAGAGGTAAGGTGGAGGCAATTCTCAGAGAATTGGGCCATAAAATAGATTTATTGATCAATGAAACCACCTCATCTTCCAAGGAGGTGCGCAATGAGTTAGAAAAGACGATCCAATTACTGAAAATCCGGAAGGAAAAGCTAGAAGAAGAATTCAACACGTATACGGGTCAAGAAAAATGGCAAACGACCAAGAACCATTTTGGCAATGCGATTGGAGAACTTAAAAAGGCAGTAGAAGCTCTTTTAAATAAAAATGAGAAAAATTAGAAGGCTTCTTTTATAGAAAAATAAATAGCAGATTGTCCATTATTGGTAAAGCCTAAATCAAGACGGATATTTAAGGATTGCTCCTTCAAGGCCTGAAATCGGCCACCAATGCCATAATTAACTTTTAGATTCTCCACATCGAGCTCTTTAAGATGGTCGAAAACATCACCAATCCCAGCAAAAAGCACGCCCCCCAACCGCCAAAATAAATGTTGTCTACCCTCAATTTGGCCATAAAAAGAATGTTGAGCTGTATATAAATTGGCATTATCAATACCGCGCAAATAATCCTTGCCTCCCAGTTTAGACAATTTATAAAACGGGATATTACCTTGATTAAATTGCGCTGAGAGTTGAAAGGCGAGAACACGTTGATCACTAAAAAAAGTTTGATATTGACGATAATCGAAAAAGAAATGTTGATATTGATAATCGCTTCCAATTATTGATCCATGCCATCGGGCACCTACTTGTATGAATTTTCCCTTACGGGGATATAGGAGGTGGTCTCTATCATCAAAGGTTAACCCAATACCGGCTCCCGCGGAACGCCCCCCCCTTATGCCTTGCGGGTCCTCTTGATTAAGCAGTCCGTTGGGTATTAGATCTTGTAAAACACTGTAATCAAAATCAAATAAGGCACCCGCAAATAGGGTGGAAGTTATTCCTTTCATCACATAACCCTGAGTACTCATAAATTGACGCTTGTACAACTCCTTAATCTTGGGATCGTTTGCATTGCCTATCCCAAAAAAATAATCAGGATAGTTAGAATACTTAATTTCGGTATTGACCCGCCCATTTTTTTGTGTAAAAAAGCTACCCTCAAGCCCTAAAATCAATTGATTATTTAAGGTATAAGCCATTTTAGGACTGATTAAATTAGGGGTATAATGGGTAGGATTACTTTTATTTTTAAGGATCATGAGTGCGAAGGCACCAAATGAAAGATTTGTTTCGGGCGTAAAGGATATGGCTGGATAAATGCCTAGGCTCATATGATCTTGGAGGGAGTCTATTTCCTGTCCCAGAATGAGTATTGGAAACAGCATTAAAAACCAAATCAAAGGGAGATGCATTATTATGAAAACAAAATCATTGTACGGTGATTTTCTTTGAGATTCAAAGATATTTATTTTAAATGACTCAGAACAAATATTTTATGCTAGCGTATTACCTTTCAATCTATTGAAAATAGGTTTCCTACGATGCTTTTAAGATGAGCTACTTTATTTTTTTATTTTAGCAGCAGGATTGCCAAAAACGGTTTCTTTTTTTGCCACATCTGCGATAACTACAGACCCTGCACCTATCCTAGCCCCTGCACCTATGGTAACACCGGCTACTATTACAACCCCCGTACCAATAAAAGCTTTTTTCTCAATAATCACTCCCGCATTGACGATAGATCCTGCACCTATTTGGACAAAATCGTCTATGACTACATCTTGCTCGATAATCACTCCTGAATGGATGATACAATGTTGACCAATGACACTTCCAGATCCAATGATACTCCCGGCATTGATGAAATTTCCATGACCCATATCTGCTGATTTAGCCACAAGAGCGTTATTGTGAATCGCATTTACAGGCATCACTTTTCTCGACTCGATAAGCATTTCAGTCAAATTAGTGCGTATTTTGTAATCATCAGATGCGATAAAAGCTTCGCATTTTTGACCAATCAATTTAGTAAATCCATGATCATCCGTCAGCCCTAATACGGGAATGTCATTGATGGTTTGTTCATGGGTAGATTTATCATCATCCAAAAACCCATAGACCGTTACCTCATTACTTTGAAATATTTCAAGTGCACTTTTTGCAATGCCTTTGGCTCCAAATATGATTACAGGTTTTTCCATTTTTTTAATTTATTTACGCAAAGTTAATGACTCCTTGACTCTAATGAAAGCGAGAAAATATTTGAGGGTTATAGAGGGGGGATAAAAAAAATAAGCGATTTTCTTTGAGATCATCTTTTGATTATCGCAAATGATGATTGATTTGGGATATCCGCTATCAAAAAAAAATCAAAGCTACCATTTTTTATATTTCAGCATGGCTGCAGCCATTTGTTTCTGTAATTCAGCAGCAGCCAAACCCGCATGATGCGCGAAATCAACCGTGCTATCGGCATAAATAATGCTTCTGGCTGAATTGATAAGTAGGCCTCCAGAATCGTTCATGGCATATTTGCAAACCATGTCCAAGTCACCACCCTGTGCACCCACACCTGGTATTAATAAAAAATG
This sequence comes from uncultured Cyclobacteriaceae bacterium, assembly GCA_905479015.1. Taxonomy (GTDB): domain Bacteria; phylum Bacteroidota; class Bacteroidia; order Cytophagales; family Cyclobacteriaceae; genus UBA4465. The sequence goes on along the minus strand of CAJQKV010000009.1, from coordinate 86,669 downwards.
ATTGGGGATGATCTTCCTTATGTGGGTTAAGGTATCCACTCTGGTAGCTCCCACGACGTACATTAAGTTTTGATCAGAACCCCATTGGGAGCTGATTTCAATTACTTTCTCATAAACTTTTTGTCCGCCACTGTTTTCGATCATTAATTCTTGAAAATCCAGCGCACCGACATTTGAGGTTGAAGCCAATAGGATGGCCCACTTATCCTTGTGATTTAAAAAGGGGGTTACAGAATCTTGACCCATGTAGGGAGATAAGGTAATGGCATCAAATGGCATTTTTTTGAAAAATGCCTCTGCATATTTGTTAGAGGTATTACCGATATCACCTCGCTTGGCATCAGCAATGGTAAACACTTCTTGGGGGATATATTCTATCGTTTTTTTTAAGGCTTGCCAACCATAAATGCCCAAAGATTCATAAAACGCCACATTGGGCTTATAGGCAATCGCATAAGGGAGGGTAGCATCAATAATGGCTTTATTGAATTCAAAAATGGGGTCTTCGGTTTCTAGAAGATGTTTGGGAATCTTTTCTAAATCAGGATCCAAACCTACGCAAAGGAAAGATTTTTTACTTTTAATGTGGTCAAATAGTTGTCTCTTCTTCATAGACATAATAGTTAAATTTATCTAAAATCTATGAGCTCTACCTCAGGATATTTTGCAAGATCAAAAGTGAAAAAATCATCAGTAAGATCTGACCGATCTATGAGTTTAGTAATGGTGTAATTGTACTGATTTCCGGACTCTTCAAAAATTCTAAAACTCTTTAAGTCATATTCATTGGAAATAACCATGCGGATTTTATAAAAAGCTTCTACTCCTCTTTCAATAGGCTCTAAGTCAATTACCCAATTCCCTTGGGCATCGGGGACGTTCAATCCGTATTTATATCCTTCTTTGTAGAGATCCCAGATATTGGTCAAGGAGATTTCTTGTTCCTCCTTATCATAAGTACTGACGGTTACTTCCATAATCTCTTCGCTGTAAGACCAAAGGTCTTGACCATCATTGAAAATTGTTTGTCCAGCAATTTCAAGTTTGTATTTATCTCCCTTGACATAAACGGTGCCTGAAATTGATTCATCGATAGTGGATATTTCGTTGATTAGATTTTGCTGAAAAGTGGACATGAAGGCTGATTTAGATTTATATTTTTTGCTCATGCTCTCAAGTATTAATTCTGCTTCGGGATCAAATTGGGCAGAGCTATTGAATGTCACCATAAAAACAATCAATCCTAAACTTAGTTTTTTCATATTCTCAGTACTTAGTCTTGCTAATAAATTTATTACTTATTTAACTCAGTTAATTTTTGTTCTAAACTATATTCATCGCTGATCAATACTTCTCGGGCTTTACTTCCTTCAAAAGGGCCCACAATTCCAGCGGCTTCCAATTGATCAATGATACGACCCGCTCGGTTGTATCCTAACTTCATTTTTCTCTGGATCAGAGAGGTACTTCCTTGCTGATGTGACACAATAAGTCTCGCGGCATCATCAAACATGACATCTTTATCTGAAAGATCAATAGTGACACTTGAGCTATTTTCTTCTCCTAGATATTCAGGGAGCATATAGGCTGAGCTATATCCCTGTTGCTCACCTATAAAATCACATATATTTTCAACTTCAGGCGTATCTAAGAAGGCACATTGTAAACGAATCATATCGGATCCCAAAGAGAGTAGCATATCACCCATACCTACAAGTTGCTCTGCTCCACCCGTGTCTAATATAGTCCTAGAATCAATTTTTGAGGTAACCCTGAATGAAAGTCTTGCGGGAAAATTAGCTTTAATAATTCCAGTAATCACATTTACGGAGGGTCTCTGAGTGGCCACGATGAGGTGAATACCAATGGCTCTGGCCAACTGGGCCAGTCTGGCGATCGGCATTTCTACTTCTTTTCCTGCGGTCATCATAAGGTCCGCAAGCTCATCGATGACCAAAACAATATAGGGCAAATATTTATGTCCTTTTTTTGGATTGAGTCGGCGATTGACAAACTTTTTGTTGTATTCCTTAAGATTTCGGCATCCGGCATCTTTAAGTAAATCATATCGAGCGTCCATTTCAATACATAAAGAATTGAGGGTATTGACTACCTTGGTTGTATCTGTGATAATGGCTTCATCCGTTTCTGGTAATTTTGCTAAAAAATGTCTTTCAATTTTATTGAATAAGGTCAATTCTACTTTTTTAGGATCCACCAAGACAAACTTCAGTTGAGAAGGATGCTTTTTGTAAATGAGCGAGGCCAATATGATATTTAAACCCACTGATTTTCCTTGCCCTGTTGCGCCAGCCATAAGCAAGTGGGGCATTTTGGAGAGGTCCGTGACAAAGACCTCATTTGAGATGGTTTTACCTAAGACAATGGGTAATTCATAATCAGACTTTAAGAATTTTTCTGTAGTAATAACCGATTTGGCACTGACCATTTCGCGATTTTTATTGGGCACTTCAATACCAATGGTTCCTTTTCCCGGAATCGGTGCGATAATGCGTATGCCTAAGGCAGAAAGACTGAGTGCAATATCGTCTTCGAGGTTTTTTATTTTAGAGATTTTGACGCCTGCCTCTGGAACAATTTCATAGAGGGTTACGGTAGGTCCTATAGTCGCTTTAATACTTGAAATGGCTATTTTAAAATTGATGAGCGTGCTGAGGATATTGTCTTTATTAGACTCTAATTCTTCCTTGCTAACCTTTACGTCTTTTACTGGATATTCTGTCAATAAATCAACCGTAGGATATTGATATCTGGGTAAATCTAAGGTAGGATCATAGTTTTCAGATTGATCAGCTACTTTCTCTTCTATCGGTGTTGTATTTACCTCTAGTGCTAAGGATTCTGGTTTTACTACTTCAATTTCAGCTTTTTCTGGTTCAACGATAAGGTCAAGAGCCGTCGCATTGAGGGGTTCTTTTTTGGGTTGATCGTCAACGCTTAATTCTATTTCATTGGTAGCATTAGAAAGTATTTTTTCAATTACTTCTACTTCCCCTTCAGTGCCATTTCCTGCTTCTAATTCGTCTTCGAGTGCTACTTCTTCTTTCACTTTAGCAATGACAGATTTCATATCCTCATCGGTTTGTACCTCTGTATTTTCTTGATTTTTCAAAGTATTTGTAAGCGAAAGCCATAATGTATGTAAACCATCACTCCATCTTGATAACGTATGAAGATGGGTAATATTGAAGAAATAGACATTAAAAATTACTAATAACAATAAAATCAGGAATCCAGAGCCCCAACCTAGCAGGCTATTCATGAGCCAGGCCAATTCATAGCCAATCCCTCCACAAAGGAAGCCCAATACCCCAGGGTCGCTTAGATTCAAAACGATGTAACCGGAGAGAAGGGTCAGCCAGACTAAATAGAAGACCGTAAAGATGAAAGATTTTTGAATTTTGAATATTTCATGATACCCCAAAACAGTCACGCTTAAATTGAGGAGAAAAAAGGGAACAAGAAATGCCCCTAAGCCAAACCAGTTGAAAATAAAATAATGGGCTGCCAATGCACCCATTACTCCGAATAAATTGGCTACGTCTTCGCCGGAGTCTTTTATTTTGGTGTCTAAAAAAGCGGATACCACACTTTGATCAGCGGGGCCATGCCTGAGATACGATAAGAAGGCCAACAACAAAAACATCCCAGTAAACAAGAGGGTAATGCCCAAAATAATTTTAGCCTTCTTATCTGAAAAAAATGAAGTTTTCAGTTTGAAGGGTTTCTTCTCTTTGGGTTTAGACTTAAAGCTGTTATTACGCATAGATCAATTCGGAAACAAAAATAAGGCATTTAGTTGTTACGCCCTATTGTGGTCAGTGCTTCATTTATTTTTTTAATCAAGGTGGGACCTTTAAATATAAATCCAGAATAAATTTGAATCAGATTTGCTCCGGCATCTATCTTTTCTAATGCCTTGCTCACATCGCCGATACCCCCAACACCAATGATCGGGATATTTTTATTTTTTGATCGCAGGAATTTGATTACTTCAGTGGATCGATCAGCTAAGGGCAAGCCACTTAATCCACCAGCGCCCATGTTTTTGATCACTTCCGGGTGTTCCTTCAAAGGTTCTCTTGACAGGGTGGTATTGGTAGCAATAAGGCCATCCAATTGGGTTTCATCACAAATAGTCAAAATGTCTATAAGCTGATCATCACTTAAATCCGGTGCTATTTTAAGGAGTAGTGGTTTAGGTATTTTCTTTAATTTGTTTCTCTCTTGCACAGATTTTATAAGCGCAGTTAATGGTTTTTTATCTTGTAATTCACGCAAATTAGGTGTGTTGGGAGAACTTACGTTGATGACAAAATAGTCAACATGGTCAAATAAGGCATCGAAGCAGGCGATGTAATCTGCGGAGGCTTTCTCGTTGGGTGTATTTTTGTTCTTCCCAATATTACCTCCTACAATCAAATTTTTTGGCCGATTTTTTAATTGTTCAACCACGGACTTTACGCCTTTATTATTAAATCCCATTCGATTGATGATGGCCTGATCCGTAATGAGTCTAAATAATCTTGGCTTTGGATTCCCTGATTGGGGTAAAGGCGTTACGGTTCCAATTTCGATGAAGCCAAACCCAAAACAAGATAATTCATGTAAATAATCAGCATTTTTATCAAATCCAGCAGCCAAACCCACGGGATTTGGGAATGTAATTCCCCATAATGTTTGCTCAATTTTTTTTGAGCTTATTGTGAAGAGATGTCTGATAATATTTTTGACGCCTGGAATTTTGAAGCTTATTTGAAGCAAGTACATTGTTAATGAATGTGCTTTTTCAGCAGAAAGAAGGAATAAGGCTTTTTTGAGGAGTGCGTACATTAACTTCTTGGATGAAATTCCTTTATCATTTGTTTTAAATAATCACGATCCAAATGTGTGTAAATTTCGGTAGTCGTAATAGATTCATGTCCTAACATTTCTTGAACCGCTCTTAGGTCGGCACCGCCTTCTATGAGATGTGTAGCAAAGGAATGGCGAAAGGTATGCGGACTGATTTTTTTGCGAATACCAGCGCGCAGGGCTAAATTTTTAATAAGGGTAAAAACACTTACTCTTGATATTCTACTACCCAATCTATTCAAAAACAAGTAATCCTCATGGCCAGGTTTTATTTGCACATGATTGCGAACCTCATACTGATAGAATTTAATAAATTTCAAGGCACTTTTTCCTATGGGAGTTAAACGCTCTTTGTTCCCCTTCCCCAAAATACGAAGAAACCCAACGTCATCATAAATATTACTAATTTTTAAGGTGACTAATTCGGAAACCCGCAATCCAGCACTGTAAAGAGTTTCAGCCATGGCGCGGTCTCTGGGTCCGCTGGCTTTACTCATATCAATGGCCTCAAATAATTGATCAATCTCATGAATACTTAAGGTATCTGGAAGTTTTCTGCCTAATCTTGGAAGTTCGAGTAGTTCTGAAGGATCGACTGATATAAATTTTTCATAAGAAAGGTATTTGTAAAATCCTTTGATGCCTGAAACTATTCTTGCTTGTGAGTAGGGAGAAAGCCCTAATTCATGGATGAATTTAATAAAATCCAATAAATCAATGGGCTTGACTTGCAATGGATCTTGAATTTTTTTACTCATATCCAAAAACTCCATTAATTTTGTAACGTCTCTCGTATAGGCATCAATAGAATTTGTTGCTAAAGCTCTTTCTAGCTTTAGGTAATTCTTGAACTGTTTGATATAGAGATTCCAACTCATTAGAAAGCAAAAGTAATCAGGACATGCAAATAGCTATCATTAACGGACCAAATTTAAATTTACTAGGTAAAAGAGAAACGGACATTTATGGCCATGAAGATTTTGACACTTTCTTTGCCCAACTCAAATCAAAATATAATCAGGTGGATTTGAGCTATCATCAGTCAAATGCGGAGGGTGAAATTGTTTCTAAAATTCAAGAACTAGGATTTGAGGTGGATGGGATCATAATTAATCCTGCGGCCTACTCTCATACCTCTATTGCCATACGAGATGCGATATCCTCTATCAAAGCACCCGTAATGGAAGTACACATATCTAATATTTACGCCCGTGAAGCTTTCAGAAATCACAGTCATGTCAGTGCCGTCGCGGTTGGGGTCATTAGCGGTTTAGGACTCAAAGGATATACATTGGCACTGGACTATTTCTGCCATCAATGAAGGTGAGTTCATTTTATCCTGGACCTGCCACAATTCATCCGAGTATTCCGAGTTTGGTAAAGGACGCTTACGATACAGGCATATTGTCTGCCAATCACAGGAGTCCTGATTTTATGGAATTGTCATTTGCTGCCAAATCACAACTGAGATCCCAGTTGAACGTGCCAGATGACTATGATATTATTTTTATTTCCTCCGCTACTGAGGCCTGGGAAATATTACCCCAATCCCTCACAAGTAAGACCAGTCAACATTTTTTTAATGGTGCGTTTGGATTGAAATGGGCCTATACTACCGAAAATTTGGGGATTGAAGTCATCAAATCTCCTTTTGATATTAATGCATCTTTACCCACCGATCAAATCAATTCCTCAGCCGAATGGCTCTGTGTCACAGCTTGTGAGACCTCTAATGGAACTAGGGTAAATCAGAACGTTTTGCAGGAACTGTTTTCACGACGTTTGCCTCATCAGTTAATTGCGGTAGATGCGACCTCCGCATTAGGAGGGGTCATTTTGAATTTTCAATTAGCAGATTATTGGTTTGCCTCTTGCCAAAAATGCTTGGGACTACCCGCAGGATTGGGCTTATTGATCGTTTCGCCTGCAGCCATTGAGCGCGGGCGTCTATTGGGAGAACGGTCACACTACAATAGCTTTTTAAACCTAGTTGAGCATGCCCGCAAGGAGCAAACCCATTATACACCCAACGTATTGAATATTTATTTACTTTGGAGAACGCTGGCCGCAGGACCCTCTATAGTAGTTACTGATAGACGATTACGAGATCGAATGGTTGGCTTGAATTCAATCATTCAGTCCAATGGAACTTTGGATTGGTTGGTTTCCAATGCTTCTTTGAGATCTCCTACGGTGATCACCTTAAAAACCTCAGATCCGATAGAATTAAAGAAAAGGGCATTAGCGCAAAAGATGATCTTGGGTAACGGTTACGGAGTGTGGAAAGAGATTACGGTGAGAATAGCCAATTTTCCTGCTATGGGAGATATTGAGTTCCGGATATTCATGGAGTGGATGTCCAATTTATAAGGGGTTATGTGGTGTCTAAGGTAAGAAAATCATATTTCCAATCTATTATTAAATGAGCCTTTTAATTATGATTCGTATTTACACAGATGGTGCCGCAAAAGGAAATCCCGGAAATGGGGGTTATGGTGCAATTTTGGATTATCAAGGGCAGCGCAAAGAGTTGGCTCAAGGATTTCGTATGACCACCAACAACAGAATGGAACTATTGGCTGTGATTGTAGGATTGGAAGCGATTAAAAAGCCTGGCTGGGAAGTTGAAGTCATCTCTGATTCAAAATATGTGGTAGATGCGGTTGAAAAAGGCTGGCTGAAAAACTGGGTAAAAAAAGCGTTTAAGGGCAAAAAGAATATTGATTTATGGAAACGCTATCTAGATGCGGCTAAAACGCATAAGGTTAAATTTAAATGGATCAAAGGTCACGCTGGACATCTTGAAAATGAGCGTTGTGATTACCTAGCGGTAACGGCAGCCGAAGGAAATCATTTGTTAATTGATCACGCATTTGAAGAAACAAGAAATGCCCAATGATTATTTTCAATTTAAACAATTCAAGATAAATCAAGCCAGAAGTGGCATGAAGGTGACGACCGAAGCATGTCTATTTGGAGCGCTGATTGAAGGGTCTAAAAGTCAAAGCATATTAGACATTGGGTCGGGTACAGGTCTTTTAGGGCTGATGCTTGCTCAAAGATCGACTGCGGAGGTTAGCTGTGTTGAAATTGAGCCATCTGCTTCGTTAGATATGGAGCAAAATATCAAGCAAAGTCCGTGGTCCAACAGGATCAATGGGTATCATGAAGACATTCAAGATTTTTTAATTCGAAGGTGCGGGTTGTACGATACCATTGTTTCCAACCCACCTTTTTATCAAGGTTATCTTCCGGCGGAGCATCCCCAACGACAACAAGCCCTGCATCAGTCTTCTTTGACCTATAAAATATTGGTTAAATCAGTCAAAGCGGCCTTGTCTCCATCCGGTATGTTTTGGGTGATTTACCCCTTCTACGAAAGCCAAGTTTTTCAGTCCTATGCAGAAGAGCTGGGCGTATATCGGAGGAGTTATATCAATGTCTACAATAAGGAGGGGCAGAAGAACGTATTTAGGCAGATTTCTTGTTTCGGTAAAAAATCAGAAGAGTGTCCCGTAAATGAAATAAATATAAGAAATAATAAAGGAGATTATAGTCAGGATTTCATAAAACTTTTAAAGCCTTATTATTTGCATTTATAATTAAAATATTTGTTTTCAAGATGGTTCAACCAGATCATTTGGCTGAGGTATCTCTTTCAAAAAACTGTAAACCATGACGAGACAATTCATCAAGTACGGGTTCATATATTTTTTTGATGGTGGGGACTTGTACACCTGTGACTTTAATTTTATCTTCCATTAATAATTTTGCCGTAACCCCCAAGGGTAATCCTACCGTTTTGCTCATAGCCGTATGTACTTGATCTTTACCTTCGACGACTAAATGGGATTGAATTTGCTTGATTTTATTGTTTTCGATGTAATCAAACTTATGCCACATGACAATCAGATCTCTTTCGGAGTCATCTAAGGTCCATTTCTTTTTCAAAATATGCTCTAGTATTTGCGCGGGAGTTCCTTCTTGAAGACCAATCAATTGGTCATCAAAAATCCCAATCCACTTGAGCTTATACATTTCCGCAGATTCCATACCGATATTAAGGTAATGCGCCAGTTTAAGTTCTATGGAATCATTGGGATTATATTGCAAAAAAGTATTTATGAACTGTCTGTGGGTCATATCTTCCAATCCAAATAAGGTATAACTGTCCTCAGTAGCTCCTATTTGAACAAATGCATCCCATGCTTTACAAAATCCGGGACGCCTAAGGGTTCCTCTGTACAGGGTGTTGATGCCATTTAATTTATATACCTCTAGATATTTCAGCGAGTCGCGATTGGCATACCCTTCAAAATAACCATACTCAGGAATATGGATAACCTCCGTTCTTTGAAATAATTTTTGATAAGGAATATATTTCAATCTGCCTTCTTGAATAAATTTAACGATCCCAGTACCGGCAAGAACCACATTACGAGGATTCCAGGTAAATTTGTATTGCCATGGATTGTCCACTTTTTGATCATCTGCCAAAAGTCCCCCTGTAAAAGTTTCAAAAGCGGTTAATTTATGTCCTGCGGATTTTATTCTATCTAAAACCCGCATTGCGGACATATGATCAATGCCTGGATCGAGTCCCATTTCCATAATGCAGCAAACTCCTTTGGATTCAAATGATGGAGAAAGTTTTTGAATTTCATCTGAAACATAGGAAGCCGTGAGCATGGATATGCCCAAATCAGCACAAATCACTGCAACGGGCAAATGCAAGGTTGGGGGAAGCATACTGATGACCAAATCGGCAGTTTTTAATTGATCTCTAGCGACTGCAGTATCTAGGATATCAAAAGAAATAATTTTTGCTGAAGGGAATTTTTGTTCCGCAATTCGGGGTTCTTTTTCTCCTATGATGATGTTAAAAGATGTTTTTTCCATCATTAGATACTCAATCAATGCGGTTGAGGATCGTCCGGCGCCTAACACGAAAATATTTTTCATTTAATGAAGAATTTTGGAGTTTATTTTTGTTGTTTATTTACTAGAGTCGAAGAGGCTTGCGCTAAAGGTAAAACTACCATATCTCCGATATTAACATGTTTAGGTCGGCTGAGCATGAAAGCAATACACTCGGCGATGTCCTGAGCTTGAAGAGGATCATAGCCGGCATATGCTTGCTTGGCTTTTTCAAGATCTCCTTTAAAGCGAACCTCTGAAAATTCTGTTTCAACCAATCCAGGTTTGATTTCGGAGACTTTAATACCATGTGTATTTAAATCCATTCGCATCCCTTTGGTCAAAGCATCTACAGCAAATTTTGAAGCATTGTATACATTTCCACGGGGATATACGTCGGTACCTGCGATAGAGCCTAAGTTAATAATATGTCCTGCTTTTGCTTTGATCATTTTAGGGATGATGGCACGCGAAACATAAAGCAAGCCCTTGACATTGATATCAATCATCGCGTCCCAATCTTGGGTATCACCTTCATGGATAAAGCTCAAGCCATGTGCATTGCCCGCATTATTGATTAACACAAATATGTTTTGCCATTCATCAGGCAGCGAATCAATGAAATGGGATACTGCTGACTGATCCCGTACATCGAAAGAACCAATTAAAATTTCGGTTTTATGACTTAATACTTTGGACAGTGCTTCTAAGCGAGAAGTACGGCGGCCACAAATAATTAGACGGTAATGGTCTGCGATTTGTTCAGCAATCGCTTTCCCAATACCGCTCGAGGCTCCCGTAATGAGGGCTATCGGTTTCATATTTTTTTAATATTAGTTATCATGGGCAAATTACCAAATTTACCCGTGATAACTAATATTTACCTTTTCTTCTTTTAAGATAAGTCGGACCTCCTTCAAAAGTGATGAAGGCGGTGATATTGTGGGTTGTTAATTTACTTAAAGCGGCATCAAAATCGTTGGATGTATTGGGCAATAAATTACGAAATCCAAAAGAATAACGAATCTCAGGAGTGAATTTGAAGAGTTCATAAAAAATATCAAATCCCATACCTACATCGAATGTAGTATTGAAGTTTTTAAGCTCTAATTTCTGCCTAGTTCTCACGCCATCCCCTCGGCCTGCGGCTTCAAATTGAAAATTGGGTCCTGCTATCAAATACATATTTGAATTACCCCGTCTTGCCGATTTATATTTGAAAAGGAGAGGTATTTCGAGCATCGTGGCATCTTTAAATTCGAGGAGGTCATCTTGACCATCAACATATCTGTAGGTAAGGTCGTATTCATAAAAAGCGACGGTAGGCGTAATTCTAAAACTCAGATATTGAAAAACATAAAAATCAACGACAAAACCTAATTTAAACCCAAAATGCTTTCCGGGGGCTATAGAGTGTAAGCTATCCATACGCGGACTAACAAAATCATCATTGTATTTGATGCGATAATCAGAACTATGAATGCCAATTAAAAAACCATAATGGACATTCTGCTCATCATAATCCCAAAGGTTGTCATAATTTAAATTTTGTCCTTGGAGCCCAACGAAACTGCAAAGGCTTAAAATTATAATTATTTGGAGCCGGAGTAAATAGAACTTATCCCTAGTGTGAGTGGCGTACATTGGTTTTTCTGAAATCCTATTTTATTTAATATGTTTAAAAAATCATCACCATCAGGAAAAGCTTCTACAGAATCGGGCAGATAAGTATAGGCTGCGTGATTCTTTGAAATTAATTTTCCTATTTTGGGTAAAATCCATTGAAAATAAAACTGGTAAATTTGTTTAAATGGGAATGATTTTGGTTTGGAGAATTCCAAGATGACCACCTTTCCACCAGGTTTCAATACCCGAAGCATATCTGATAATCCCTTTTCTAGGTTCTCAAAGTTTCTTACACCAAAAGAAACGATTACGGCATCAAAAAAATTGTCTTTAAAAGGCAAAAATTCTGAATCCCCGCTGATAAGTTCGATTTTATCTGTGAGATTTTTTTTGATAAGCTTTTCTCTGCCCACAGAAAGCATACCTTCACTGATATCTACGCCTATGATTTTTTCAGGATTGAGAGAAAGAGCTTCGATGGCAAAGTCACCCGTTCCTGTAGCAATATCAAGAATTAATTTAGGTTGATGCTTTTTAAGCAATCGGACGGCCCGCTTTCTCCAAAGAATGTCTATTCCAAGGCTGAGAAAATGGTTTAGAAAATCATATTTGCCACTTATGCTGTTAAACATGGCTGCAATCTGTTCTTTCTTACTTGTGTTCTTATCTTTGTAGGGGAGTACGTTCATTTATTGCAATATTAACTGATGCTCAACTTGTTTTCTTATTTCAAACTTTTTTTTTAATGAATTCTATTAAATCTGCCAGTTTTGTTAAGAGTAGCCCAGCACTTTCCGAATGTCCGGAAACTAAACTACCTGAATATGCGTTTATTGGCCGCTCCAATGTAGGGAAGTCCTCCCTAATCAACAGTCTCACTAACAGAAAAAAACTGGCCAAAGTTTCCGTGAAGCCAGGGAAAACCCAACTGATTAATCATTTCTTGATAGATAACAGGTGGTATTTAGTTGACCTGCCAGGTTATGGTTGGGCTAAAGTATCCAAAACTGAAAAAGCCAAATGGAAATTAATGATCAATGAATATTTACAGCTGCGTGAAAATTTACATTGTGTCTTTTTACTTATTGATTCCAGACATGAGCCTCAAGCGATTGACCTCGAATTTATGAGGTGGCTGGGCGAAAACGAAATCCCCTTCGCCCTTGTTTTTACCAAGATGGATAAGTTAGGTAAGGTAAACCTTCAAAAAAGCTTAGATCATTATCGAGAGGTTTTAAAATCGGAATGGGATGAGTTGCCCGTTCAGTTTCTAACTTCGTCAATTTCAGGAGAAGGAAAGGATGGAATCCTTGATTATGTCAGGCAAATTAATGGAGGATGATTTTAATTGGGTGAGCGGATTACTTTATTTACTTTTGCAAAAAAAAATAGAAGAATATGAAGTTTACTGAAATTGCAGCTTTATCAGGCAAAGGGGGTTTGTTCAAAGTGATTAATCCAACCAGAACAGGGGTCATTTTGGAATCACTTGATGCATCGAAAAAGCGAATGATCGTGGGGGCAAGTGCCAAAGTATCTGTACTTTCAGAAATTTCGATTTATGTTTTGGAAGAAGCAGAATCGGTTCCTTTGTTGGAAGTTTTTAAGACCATTCACAAAACCTATGCTGGAGAAATAGGATTAGATAAAAAATCAGATCCGGAAGAACTTAAATCCTTTTTTAAAAGTATTTTACCTAATTATGATGTGGACAAAGTATATGTTTCTGACATCAAAAAGGTGATTATTTGGTATCAAAGTCTATTAGCCTTGGAGCTTGGTCATCTTATAGAAGATGACGCAACTGAGGCATCAACAAAGGAAGATGTGAGTCCGGAAGTCGAAGGTGGCCCTGACATGAACCAAGCAAAGGAAAAGACCAAGAAAAAACCTAATTCTCCAAAAACTGTAAAGAAAAGCCCAGATTCAACCAGCTAATTGCCTCATCTTATTCATGAATTTCAGATTGATCCGATTGCGATGAGAAGCTTTTAGATTCATGAAAAATCCTGTGAGTTGATCTTGAATCTTTAAAGAGAAGTCTTCGTGATGGTAGTCAAGGGTTGTATAGGGAATAAACCATCCAATGGCTTCCAACTTATATCTAAATCTAAGCCCAATGCCTTTGGGGCGTAATTCTATATTGCAATATTTGGTGCTGTGTAATTGTTTGAGGTAAGGATCAAAGATTTCATGACAGTCATTAATAATCAATTTTTGGGAACCGGATCCTCCCATTTTCAAGCTTTCCCAGAACGTATAAGAGAGGCCTACGTGAACATTAATATCACGTTCTTGACTTTTGCTTTGATAAGATATATTCAAAATCATAGAACAAATGTAGGAAGTCTTTGTGTATGAAAATGGGAGAAGCTTTATTTTTTTAGGTGCCTTCGATAATGCGTTTTGATCCTATAACTTCCTTCGAAAACTGAAATTTATTTCCTAACTTAAACCATGGATAACAGGAAACTAAAAGGGATTGAACCCAATGATGATTGGGTTAAAATAAAGACGATTGATATGCATACCGGTGGAGAACCTGTGCGTGTTGTATTAGAGGGATATCCCTTCCTGAAGCATGCGAGTGTGCTTGAAAACAGAAAGTTTTTAAAAGAGCATCATGATCGTCTTCGACAATCATTAATGCTTGAGCCTAGGGGACATTCGGATATGTATGGAGTCATAGTGGTCCCTAGTCAAAGGGCTGATTTTGGAGTCATATTTATGCATAATGAGGGATACAGCACCATGTGTGGTCATGCCACGATTGCCATCACTAAGCTGGCAGTAGACTCAGGTTGGGTTGAAAAGGTCGAGCCCCAAACGAAGGTCTTAATCGAAGCGCCTTGTGGTATATTGACGGCTTATGCAGAAGTCGTAGGCCAAGAAGTCGTTTCGGTACATTTTGAGAACGTACCCTCTTTTGTTGTTGCATTAGATCAAGTCATAAAGATCCCTGAGCTAGGAATGGTCCAGTATGATCTGGCTTATGGCGGTGCCTTTTATGCTATTGTTAATGCCGTTGACTTAGGTTTGAAATGTGACCGTACGCATTATCAAAAATTAATTCAGGCAGGTATGGCGATTAAGCAAGGCATTGCAACGAATGGTGTAGCTTTGGATCATCCTTATGTAGATGATTTGAGTTTTCTTTATGGAACGATTTTCATAGAATCATCTAAAACCTCTCAGGTGGATAGTCGTAATGCATGCGTGTTTGCAAATGGGCAACTGGATCGTAGTCCCACCGGTTCTGGCGTTTCTGCAAGATTGGCAATTCACCATGCGCGTAATGAATGGGGCGAGAACCATTGGATGACCATTGAAAGTATCTTAGGCACGCAATTCAAATGTCAAATTAAGGAATCGGTAAAGTTCTCAAAATATGAAGCGGTCATTCCCATCGTACAAGGACAGGCCTTTTATACTGGAAGACATGAGTTCTGGTTGGATCCCAAGGATCCTCTGGTTGCTGGTTTTGAGTTGAGGTAACCCAGTAAAGCAAGTATGATGTGCCTTCACAGCTTTTGAAATTCATGAACTAGATAAAATGCATCTTATTTCTAAAGACGGACTTAGAAATGCTCCTTTTCAATAGAATAATAATGGAATTTTTTCCTATATTGTGTTTCATTTAATTTCTTTTTTTATGATTTTAGCGACTGTTGATTGGATAATAATTAGCATATTTTTTGTCATTGTTTTAGGTATTGGCTGGTGGGCTTCGCGTACGGCTGGAGATAGTACAGAAGAGTTTTTTTTAGGGGGCAGAGACATGCCATGGTGGTTACTGGGTGTTTCGATGGTAGCCTGTACCTTTTCGGCAGATACTCCTAACTTGGTTACGGGATTTGTAAGAGAGAATGGTGTGGCTAAGAACTGGGCCTGGTGGGCTTTTCTGATTACAGGAATGGTCACGGTATTTATCTATGCAAGGTTGTGGCGTAAATCCAATATCAATACCGATTTAGAGTTTTATGAAATTAGATATGGAGGTAAATTAGCTTCCTTTTTAAGAGGCTTTAGGGCCCTTTATTTAGGAATTTTCTTTAATTGTCTTATCATGGGTTCGGTTACTTTGGCAGCGATAAAAATTGGAGGAGTCATGCTGGGTTTGGAACCTTGGGTAGTGGTCATTGGAGCGTCTATTGTAGTGGTGATGTATGCGGCATTGGGAGGGATTAAAGGCGTAGTTTGGGCTGATTTTTTCCAATACGGTATTGCCATGTTTGGAGCCGTTTATGCTGCATATGTCGCCGTAAGTCAACCTGAAATAGTTGAGATAGGGGGGTTAAGTGGATTGATCAATGACCCTAGAATTGCGGATAAGATTAGTTTTTTTCCTGATTTTTCTGATCCAACCGTTTGGGTTCCCTTGTTACTCATTCCATTAGCTGTACAGTGGTGGGCGGTTTGGTATCCGGGCGCAGAACCCGGAGGTGGAGGCTATATAGCCCAAAGAATGTTGTCTGCAAAGAATGAAAAAAATGCAGTAGGAGCTACGTTATTTTTCAATTTTGCACATTATGCTTTACGCCCATGGCCCTGGATCATTGTCGCGTTGGCTTCATTAATCATCTATCCGGAACTTTCTGATATTCAAGCTGAGTTCCCTGGAATTGATCCTAAGTATTTGAAAGATGACATCGCCTATCCAGCGATGTTGACCAAGTTGGGACCTGGTTGGTTAGGTTTAGTAGTGGCTTCAATCATTGCGGCTTACATGTCTACGATTGGTACCCACTTAAATTGGGGATCCTCCTATATTGTTAATGACTTTTATAAAAGATTTGTAAAGCCCGATGCTTCAGAACGTGAAATGGTCAGAATGGGTAGAATCACCACGGTGCTACTTATGGTATTTGCGGGGACGTTGTCTCTAACTGTTTTAGATAATGCTACTGAGGCCTTTAATATATTATTGTTAACGGGTGCTGGTTCAGGGGCTGTTTACATCATGCGCTGGTTCTGGTGGAGGATCAATGCGATTACTGAAATTGTCACGATGGTCGTAGCTACATTTGTCGCCCTAATTTTGGTTTTATTGGTAGAGGATCAACAGGTGGAAACCGCCATTTTGGATGGATTTACTGTTAAGCTTTTAATCACGGTAGGAATTGTTACGGTTTCTTGGATCGTAACGACCTTAATCACGAAGCCAGAGAAGAAAGAGGTGTTGAGGGCTTTTTATAAATTGACCATACCTGGAGGACCAGGTTGGAAGAAAGTGGTAGATGCGGCAATTGCAGATGGAGATCCTTGTGATGACGGTCATGGCGTCACTTGGCAAATGCCTAAGCAAATTCTTTTGGTATTCATTGGGTGCATCACGATTTACACATCGCTGTTTGGGATAGGAGGTTTGGTTTATGGCAACATTATCTTGGGTGTGGGTTTATTGACACTGTCGTCGATTTGTGCCTATTTATTGTTCCGAATCTTGTCAAAACTCAATCTTGATTAAGAAAAAAAAATTAAGTTAAGGCCAAGAAAGGCCTTTTTTTTCATATATTTATTGTACAAAGATACATTTAATAAATTACATGTATTTTTGTACAATAAATATAGAGAATATTTATGAAAAGAAAATCACTCGGGGAACTTGAGGAATTAATTTTGTTGGCTATTGGTGCGATTCAATCAACTGTATATGCCCAATCTATTCAAGATGAAATGCTTTCTCACGCGAAACGAAGAATTGATATCACAGCGATTCATGCAGTATTGAGACGGTTGGAGACCAAAGGATTCATTGATTCTGAATTGGGGGGAATTTCAAAAGATAGGGGTGGAAGAAGTAAACGGTTTGTCAAATTAACGGTTGAGGGAAGAACCCTATTAGATGAGACGATCTTAATTCGAATGGAATTTTATAAGCGATTACTTAAGAATAGTCAGCCTTGAATGATTTCAATGCAGCCTTAATTTCTTCAAATCGGGAGTATTTTTTATTTCAATGGTTATCACTTAATGCTTAGTCACCAACGTCTTAATATATTTGCACTTTCACAACCTTAATAAAAAATAATGAAACCAAGTTTAGTAATATTGGCTGCGGGCCTAGGAAGTCGATATGGAGGTATCAAGCAGTTAGATGGATTTGGGCCTAACGGGGAAAGAATTATAGATTATACCGTACATGATGCTCTTGAAGCCGGATTTGGTAAAATCATATTTGTCATAAGAAAAGAAATAGAGACTGAATTCAGAGCAGCCATACTCGATAAATGGCAAGGTAAAGGTGATTTTGAGGTAGTTTATCAAACCTTAGATGCAATTCCAAAATCATACACAGTTCCTGAAGGTAGGGTGAAGCCTTGGGGCACGGCGCATGCTGTTTGGATGGCAGCGCCGGTCATTAACGAACCTTTTGGGATTGTAAATGCGGATGACTTTTATGGTAAAAATTCGTTAAAATCATTGGCGACTCATTTAGAAAGCCTTAATGATCATGAGCTTACCGGTTGTATGGTGGGTTATGAATTAGAGAAAACGATAACAGACAATGGCACCGTTTCTAGAGGCGTCTGTGAAATAGATGAGCAACAATATTTAAAAGAAATTACTGAAAGAACAGCTATAGCGCGTGGCGCTGACGGAAATATATATTATGAAGAAAAGGGAAAGCGTGTTCACCTCAATAGACAGGCTACCGTCTCAATGAATTTGATGGGTTTCACTTCTTCCATATTTAAAGAGATAGCAGCTGGTTTTGATGCCACATATCAAGCCAGCAAAACCAACCTTAAGGCAGAATATTACATTCCTTTAGTCTTAAGTAGCTTGATTGAACAAGGAATTGAAATTCCTGTTCTTAGGACAGATGATCACTGGTTTGGTGTCACCTACAGTGAGGACAAAACATGGGTAAAATCCCAACTCAAGCAATTGGTTGCAGATCGAGTTTATCCAGACAACCTCTTCAATAATGATTGAAATCATTGATCAATTTAGCGTTCAAGGGGCCATAAAAAGCTATGAAAGATTGGAGAGAGGTCATATCAATGATACATTCAAGGTAGTCACCACGGATCAAGAATATTTATTTCAAAAAATTAATCATAAAATATTTAAGGATGTATCCGGAATGATGAGGAACATTCAAAGAATTACGGATCATCTGCCTGCAGCCTATGATCGTTTGGGGATCACCTCACAAGAAGCTTTGCAGCTTATTAAGACCCATCGCTTAGAAAATTATGTTCATCATGAAGAGGGTTATTTTAGAATGTTTGATTTTAAATCTCATTTGAAGTCGCTTGATGTGCCTGAGTCGGAGGAGCAAATTTTTGAAGGTGCCAAATCCTATGGTTTTTTTCTTAGAGCCTTAAATGATTTTAATCCTTCCGATTTGTCGGTGACCCTAGCGGATTTTCATAATTTGGACTATAGAATACGTAATTTCAAGGAGGCAAAGGCAAAAATTAAAAATGTAAAAAGTCATTCTGCAGCCGATCAAATAGCCATGGTGACTTTGCTTACCCAACAGCTGCTACCTGTTTGGAATTTAGATGCCCTATCTTTAGTAAGGAAACGAGTCACCCATAATGATACCAAATTCAATAACGTGTTGCTTAATCAGCTGAATAAAGGTTGTTGCGTGATTGATTTAGATACCGTCATGCCCGGTATTGTTCATTATGATTTCGGTGATGGCATCCGTTCTACCGCTTGCACTGCTGCGGAAGATGAATCAGATTTACAATGGGTATCCTTAGATCGCAATCGATTTTTCGCTTTTAAAGAAGGTTATTTAGAGGGGGCCAAAGATGAATTAGATGCTACTGAAATACAGTTTCTACCCTTGAGCGGAGCCTATATGGCGTTCATTATGGGATTGAGATTTTTGACGGATTATATGGAAGGCAATACGTATTATAAAATTGACCATCCGAATCATAACTTGGATCGATGTAAAAATCAATTTAAATTATCTCAAGATATCTTACATCAATTGAATGATTTGAAATGAATTTCATGTATTTATGAAATCTACTTCATCTCTAAACATAGTCGAATTAGCCATTGCTATTTTGGTAATGAGTACCTCAGGTGTACTAGGGAAACAGATTGACCTACCTGTGGTTTTGATTATTTGGTCTCGTTGCCTTTTAGGTGCAATGGCTCTTTTTTTGATACGTTTCATCTTCAATAATTCATTTCATATATCAAGATCAGATCGAACTAAAATGATACTTCCCACCTTGTTGATGGGTATCCATTGGTTGGCTTATTTTTATGCACTTAAATTATCTAATGTGGCCATAGGCATGCTTACTCTTTTCACCTATCCCTTAATGACCTCCATTCTTGAACCGATTTTATTAAAAGACCGAATGGTCAAACGGCATTTACCCTTAACGTTGATTACTTTGGTAGGTATCTATTTTTTGGTGCCAAATTTTGACATGAGCGATGACCTTACGGTAGGTATTTTATTCGGCTTATTAGCAGCTCTGTCTTATGCGATCAGAAATATATGGATACGTAAGCATATTGATGTGATTAGTGGTTCATTGTCTATGGCTTATCAACTTTTGGCTTTAAGTATAGTTCTTATTCCTTTTTTATTCTTTTATCCCCTTGAACAAGATCAATATTTTCTTGACAATACGACAAATTTAATTACTTTAGGTTTGATTACCACGGCAGTGGGACATACGTTATTTGTAAGAAGTTTCAAATATTTTTCAGTCACTACAGTAAGTATTATGAGCAACTTTACTCCTGTATTAGGGATTGGATGGGGCATGCTTTTTTTGGATGAAATACCAAAGAAGGGTATTTATATAGGTGGATCTATCATTTTATTGGTAACGTTAGTAGAAATATTTTTTTATACCAAAATTGATGGCAAACATGGTGATTAGATGAATGCTTAATTAAACCTTGTGTGAATGAAAATCAGTGGCTTTACTTTCAGTAAAAACGGAAATAAATTATATTATCCTATCATCGAGTCGATCCTATCTATCATTGATTTAGTAGATGAATTCGTTGTCGTGCTCGGGGACAGTGAGGCAGATGATAACACTGAGTTTCAAATAAGGGCGCTAAATAATGCTAAAATTAAAATCATTAAAACTGTTTGGGATCTAGAAAAATTTCCTGGCGGTACCATTTATGCCCATCAAACTAATTTGGCCAAAAATGCATGTACTGGAGATTGGTTATTTTATTTGCAAGGAGATGAGGTTGTCCATGAGAGGTATTTAGATAAAATAAAAGCCACATGTGAGCAACAATATGAGCGTTCTGAGGTGGAAGGGATTCTCTTCGGTTATAAGCATTTTTGGGGTGATTATAAGCACTATCATTCCTCGAGATGTTGGTATCCATTTGAAACACGAATCATCAGAAATCAATCAGATATTTATTCATGGGGAGATGCTCAGACTTTTCGAAGAATTCCTGACTTTGATGGTTTCTCGTACAGAAAGAGAGCAGATACTTTTAGGTTGCATGTAGTGAAAGCAGATGCTGAAATATATCATTATGGTTGGGTACGTCCTCCCCATTTTATGCGTAAAAAACAGCAACATGCAAATCATTATTATCGCAATCAAGGGAATCAAAAAGTATCCTTCGATTATGGTCCTTTGGGAAGGTTATCTTTGTTTAACGACACACATCCTGCCGTCATGAAGGATTGGATAGCTAAGTTTGATTGGGCTGATGAACTTAATTACACAAAAAAATACAGGACAACGCAACCCATTCATCGTCATGATTTTTTAAAAAACAGGATCATCACCCAAATAGAGTTATTCCTTTTTGGTGAAAAAGCATTCAGCCGTAAGAATTATGAGTTACTAAGAAAATGATTGACTGGTTATTCATTACTGCATTGAAATGTGAGACATTGAGAAAGCTCAATATTTTTTAGTTTCACTATTTTTGCTTCCCTTCAGCGTCTAATTCAATCAATTCATAACCTAATTTTTTAAGACGTGTCAAATTTCCGACACCATCACCTACGATGACCATATAAAATTGATTGAGGTCTAGGTATTTTTTTGCGAGCACATTGAGCTCTTTTTTAGTTATACTGGCTATTAATTTACTTTGATCATCAATAAAAGAGTTGCCGAGGTCGTAATGAATGATACGCCTTAAAAAAGATGATTTTTGCCAAGGCGTTTCATAATCCAGAACTTCTCTTTGTCCGATTGAATTTTTCATAAATTGAAGCTCATCATCTGTGATGCCTTTTTCGCGATAACCTTCAATTTCTTGAATAATTTCATAAATGGCACTATCCGTTGCAGCCGCCAAAACACCTGAATAGACAGAAAATGATCCAGGTTCATCAGAGCCTGAAAAATAACTTCTTGCACCATAGGTCCATCCTTTGTCTTCTCTTAGATTAAGATTAATTCTACTATTGAACGCACCCCCTAAGGTGTAGTTCATTAAGTATGATTTGAAATAATCTCCCGTGGGACTGTAGGTCAAGTCTGTTATATAACCTGCCCTAATTTCAGATTGGGGAGCTTCTGGTTTATCTACAAAATAAATTTTCAATTTCTCTGGAGTCGAGGTTTTAGGTAGTTTTGGAATTTGAACATTTTTATTTTCCCAATCGTGAAGAAAGCTGAGTTTCTCCACTAAATCTATTAAATTTTGATTGTTTATAGCACCTACGATCACTAACTCTGAGAGATTAGGAGAATAATAATTATTGTAGAAATTAATAACATCATCTAATTTTATGTTGGCGATGGTTTCCTCGGATCCATATGAGGGGATAGAATAGATGTGATTTTCCCCATAGATCAACTGATAATAAATATCATCTGCAATACTCGAAGGATCCTCCTGACCTGCTTTGATGCTCTCTAATTGTTGCTTGTAAATGCGATCAAAATCTTTTTGTTTGAATGCGGGATGGAGTAATATTTCTTCCGCCAATTGTAGGGTTTCATCAATGTATTTATTGAGGGTGTTGATACTCATATAAGTACCGTCATCATCTGAACTGACATAAATGCTACTTCCTAATTTGCGCAACTCTTCTTGAATATCCTCAGAAGAATATTTTTCAGTGGACTCATTCAGCATTCCAGCAGTCAGGGATGCCAACCCGCTTTTTGAGGGGTCATATGCATCTAGTCTGTGACCGCCGTTGAGGGTTAATGATAGAGAAGTCGTGGGAATCTCATTATTTGCAGTACCAATGATTTTCAAACCATTTTCAAATGAGGCCTCCCAGTATTCTGGTATCTTCAAAGTTGGTCGAGGACCAGCAGCAGGTTGAATACTCCTATCAAAAAGATCTTCGGCTTTTTGATAGGTTAAGTTGCCATAATCTACTTTTTCGGTGCTATTTAGAGTATCCACGCCGTTGAAGAAATTATCGGCCTTGGCCGGTAGTACTTCTTCGCCTGGCAAGTAACTCATAATGACACTGGATTTTTCTTTAATGTATATATTGAAAACTCGCATTACGTCTGCTGCTGTAATGTCGAGATATCTTTGTAAGTCTTGATGGATCAAATTTGGATTTCCAAACATGAATTGATAGTTGGCCAATTGTGATACTTTTCCGCTTACGCTTGCCAAGCCATTGATGACATCCGATTCACGACCTGCTTTGAATTTGATTAAATCGATTTCATTCACTCCTACTGCTTCAAATTCGTCAAGTGTATTGCGTATTTCTACTTCAAATTCAGCTAGTGTTTGTCCAGGGTAAGGAAGAACGATCAGAGAGAATTCTCCAGCATGTTCAGCAGCAGGGTGTGAAGCAGAAGCTTGAATCGCTTTTTGTGATTCCACAAATTTTTTGAATAAGTAAGAGCTTTGACCGATACCTAGTATGTCGGCAAGGCCATCCAGTGCAGCCTCATCTGGATGCATACGTGGGACGGTAGGGTAAGTCATCATCAGTGCTGGGAAACGAATGTTATTATCGATATGTGAGATGTATCGATCTGAATTAATCTCTGGTAAGGGCAACTTCATTTTTTCTACTACCGGTCCAGCGGGTATAGTACCGAAATATTTTTCTACCATTGCGAGGACTTCTTTTGGGTTAATGTCACCACCAATGGTTATGGCTGCATTATTAGGTCCATACCAACGGAGAAAAAAATTCTTTAAATCATTTAAAGAAGCCCTATCAAGATCTTCAAGGTAGCCAATGGTACTCCAAGAGTAGGGGTGCCCGTACGGATAAAGGGCGGCAATGGTTTTTTCATTCCACATACCATAAGGACGATTTAAATAATTTTGTCCTTTTTCGTTTTTAACGGTTGCACGTTGGATTTCAAATTTTTCTTGGGTGACGGCATCTAGGAAAAACCCCATGCGATCCGCTTCCAACCAAAGCATAGACTCCAGTTGATTACTTGGAATCGTTTGATAATAATTGGTACGATCTCGGTTGGTTGAACCGTTTAAAGTACCCCCAGATTCTGTCACAATTTTAAAATGTGCTTCGTCGGCGACATTGTCAGATCCTTGAAACATCATGTGTTCAAAAAAATGGGCGAATCCTGATTTTTTAATTTCTTCTCTTGCTGATCCGACATGATAGGTGACATCTACATGTATCAAGGGATCGGAATGATCCTCATGGAGGATTAAGGTCAAACCATTGGACAATTCATACTTTTCATAAGGAATGATAATGTCAGTGTCGGTTTTATTGATTTTCTCAATAAGTTTGGTCTGCCCGTAGCCTAACGAAATCACAATTATTTGAAATACTGTTGTTAATAAGAAATTTCTCATTTGTTTATTTGAGTTAATTTAGATGATATAATGTAGGGTAGTTAGTTGTGGTTCTAAGAATGTCCCTTCCAGCATTAGGAAAATTCCTTTATTTATCCAAAAAAGTTCAAATATAAGATAAAAATCCAACGATATATTTACTTATCGCCCAGAATATTTAAATCAAATTTACCGATAGTGGGATCATGGTGCGCTTCACGCATGATCGCTTCCATCTCAGCTACCTGCTCGGGGTATTGATCACTTATATCGGTTTCTTCACGCGGGTCTTTACTCAAATCATAGAGGGCTGTGGTTACATTTCCTTTGTGCAGATCTTTTCGAATGGCTTTCCACTGTTTTTTGCGCACCGCTTGTTGCCCACCGTAGGCTGGAAACTCCCAATAGAGATAGTCATGTTCTGATTGTTTTGTTCCATGAAGTGTGGGTAGAAAACTAATTCCATCGCGTTGTTCAGTATCCTTATATCCCACTACTTCCGCTAATGTGGGAAAGACATCCCAGAAGGCAGATAAATGGGGAGTCATCGTATTGGCCGCAATTCGATTGGGCCAAGTGGCAATCATGGGTACACGAATGCCCCCTTCGTGTGTAAATCCTTTTCCCCAACCTCTTCCCGTATTAAAAGGGCCAGCACTATTGAAATAATGTGGATCTACGCCACCAACGTCATAGGTGGGACCATTGTCACTTGTGAAAATAATTAAGGTATTGTCATACAATCCGAGGGCTTTAAGTTGATCGACGAGCTCACCCACTTGTTGATCGAGTAAATTGATCATAGCAGCGTAGGTGGCTCTTGGATATTGGTTGGGAAAGTAACTTTTGCCTCCTGTGTAGGGTAATTCGGCTCCTATGACCTCATGATATTTGGTTTGATATTTTTTTGGTATTTGTAACGGCAAGTGAGGTAGGGGTGATGCATAGTAGAGAAAAAATTGATTTTCTTTATTTTTCTTAATGAAATTAAGAGCCCGTTCATGCATCAAGGAAGGTGCATACTCACTTTGCTCAAAAGCACTATAGGATTTGGAATCATTGGGATCAGCTAAAGAATCTAATGCCATGCCCGGAGAAATTAGTTCGTTATTCAGCGCTATTTTTTGTTCATTTTCCCATAAATGTTTGGGATATAAATTGTGCGCTTGTCTTTGGCAATTATATCCATAAAAATAGTCAAACCCCTGCTTGTTTGGGGTACCACCGGTTCCGGGAGCACCCAAGCCCCATTTACCCACCAAGGCTGTGATGTATCCACTTTCTTGTAACATGTTCGCTAAAGTAAAAGTAGTATCTGGAATGGGTCTTTGGCCCTCCAATGAGGCATCAGCAACGGCTGCGGCATAATTCCAAACATCCCCCCGCTCAGCCCATTCATCGTTTCCTCTAATGTATGCATGTCCTGAATGCAGTCCTGTGAGTAGCATGTATCTACTGGGCGCACAAACTGGTGAGCCACTGTAATGTTGAGTAAACCTCATACCATCACGTGCAAGTGCATCAATATGGGGTGTTCGGATAATTTTTTGGCCATATATCCCCAGTTCTCCATATCCTAAATCGTCGGCAAGGATATAGATAATATTAGGTTCAGTCGAATTTTCTTCGACTGAACGACACTGAAATAAGGTTGAAATCAGTAATAATATGAGGGGTAAGAATGAATTTTTCATCCGATCAGAAGAGCGCTATTTTCATCAAAATTCGTGCTGCCTAAGGGTTAATTTCATATTTTAAATCTAGTTTATTGGGGATATAAGGAAATATCATCTTGACCTCCCGCCAATAGATACGTCATTAAATCTACAACTTCTTGCTCATTGAGGCGGTTTAATAACGCAGGAAACATTTGTGACTGCAGGGTGCGTTTTTTTTCTTTTATTGAGGAAAGATGAATTTTGGTTACCTTTTCAGGGGTCAAAGGGTTTAGCATGACAAATAGAGAATCGCTCGTTTCTTCTATTATTTTGGCGAACCAACGATCGCCGTTATTTAGATGAATTTCACTAATCATATATTGATCTGATATTTCCGCATCCGGATTGATGATGGCATGGGCCATGTCTTTGACCGTAAATCTTGATGCCAATTGGGTCAGATCTGGGCCAATGTTATTTCCCTTGTTTTGAATGCGGTGACAAGCTTGACATAATGCGGCCTCAAACATATGCTGTCCGTTGATGTAATTTGGAATGATTTTTTTATTTTTCATTACATCTTCAACTTCTTCTACTTTCCAATTTTTTCCGGGCCCTTTGGGTACAGGAAGGTTAGCTAAAATATTTTGGCCATATTGGCCTACATGATAACCCGACATTTTTTCAAATTTTGGTCGTTCGCCTTTTGGTAAATGGTCAAGTGCAGTGGAGAGTATTTTTAGTAAATATCCACGGTAACTGTTGCCACCTTCGCGATCCCAGAATTCATTGAACCCGTTGAAGTATTCGTTGCGTAAATCGGTATTCCATCCAAATTTGTAATGAGAAAGTGCCGATGTGAGGGCTATTTTATAACTGCTGGGCGTCCTACTTCGCATGGCTTTGACCGCGGGGCCGTACATCTCACTTCTTTCTGCAAGACTGTCTGAAATAAGTATTTTTAAATGCTCTTCATCTATTTCGGACCAGAGGGTCATTATTTTCTTAACCCAAATTGAATGTTGGGTTTTACTAAAGAGTGCCGCTAATTCTTCATTGATAAATTGATTTTTTGATGGAAAAATAGGTAACCATTGGTTTTCTAAAGCATCTGTATTGAGATCATTATTTCGGATCATTAACAGTGCTTCAGCTCTGAGAATGCTCAGCTGTTCTGAGTGAGTGAGCTGTTTGGATTCGACTTTACTGAGCAGGTCAAAAAGCTGCTGCTGTAGTAGATTGTTATCGGATCTCGCAACGGCCAAGGCATACGCTACTTTCTTATTAAATTCAGTATCTGAGTGTATGCGTGATGCCCATATTTCTATGCCATGATTCTCCAAGGCAATTCTAGCACTGTGGGTAATATAGCGGTCATTATTTCCGATATTTTCCCAAATTAAATCATAATCAGCCATCAAAAGGGTATCGTGATAGGTATCCAGTAATCTTCTTAATTCAAGTGCTTTTGTTGGCGTTTCTTCTTCTTCTTTTTGATTATTTTTATCTGACCAAACTCGATAAAGTCCAGAGGCTAGCCTTCGGCCCCCAGTGGTAAAATACATCGCTCCATCAGCTCCAAAGGTTAAATCAGTAAGTGGAAGGGGAACGCCATTAAGAAATTCTGATGACGTGGCTGTATAGCTGGCTCCTGATGATTGTAATTCGATGTGATACATGGTTCCGAAACTCCAGTCGCAAACGAATAAACCCTTATTGAATGGAGGAGGAAAATGACTTGCTGCTGCAGAGACTACTCCTGTCGGACTTCCTTGTCCGACTTCTAGTATACCAGGCAAATTATCTGGATAATATTTTGGCCATTTGGCTGAGCCCGTTCTCCATCCAAATTCTGAACCTGACGTTACATGGCATACACGAACAGGACGGTACCAGGGTAGACCTAGATCCCATTCCATATCAGAATCAAAAGTGAATAATTCGCCCACTTCATTGAAGGTGATGTCATAGGCATTGCGATAACCCGAGGAATAGATTTCCCAAAAGCTGCCTAAACTATCTGTTCTTGCAATCCATCCTCCTGGCGCTTGACGATCGGTAGCGTGACCGTTGGGATCCTTCATAGACTTTGTTAATCTATCCTCAGCCCAGGGGCTGTATGCTCTAGAAGTATAACTGTCTGGTAAATTGGTGTGATTACCCGCAATTACATAAATCAAATTATCAGGACCGAGTTGTATTCCGTGAGGCCCATGTTCGCCCCATCCATCTAATTGCTGTAAAAAAAGTGCCGAATCGAGTTGACCATCTTGGCTGCTATCAAACAATCTGTATAAGCCGCTGTTTTGAATATTGCGATCATTCATCATGACATATAGACTGTTGTGAGACCAGAGCAATCCTTGGGCTTTACCCAATTGCTTGAAATCAAGTGGAGTCACTTGTATAGAGTCTTTGCTCCCTATTTCTGGCATGTTCAACCAATATATTTTACCATATTGATCTGAGGAAACAAATAAATCTTCTTTTACGTGTGCTAGAGATACCCAGGATCCCAGGCTATCCGCACTAGGGGCAAGTAGTTTTTCTATTTTGAATCCTTCAGGGACTTCGATATGGGTAAGGTTATTGTATGGATCTTGACAAGAACAAAAAATGATAAGGGATAAGATTAAATGGATTGTTTTCACAAGGTTCCTATTTTTTTTTAAAAATATTTTAGAGGAAATATTTAAAAATTTATATTTGATTGCAATTAATTCTTCAATAGCACTATTAATTACCTTTAATATCGCTATAATTAATTAAAAATTCAATAAAACTGACATGAACAAAAAAAACAGATTATTCTACGGGAGCTGTTTTGCCCTAATCACAACAGCGCTTTCCTTTAGTATTCGAGCAGGAATCCTTCCCCAGTTGGGACAAGAATTAAACTTAACAGCGGAAGAGTTAGGGTATATCAATTCAATGTGGTTTCTAGGATTTCCCATATCTATGGTCATTGGAGGCTTAATATATCATAAGGTGGGTGGTGCCAGGATTATGCAATTCGCAGTTTTTGCGCATGGATTGGGTATTTTACTGACCATTTATTCTGGAAGTTATATGGGTTTGCTTATTTCTACCCTATTGATAGGCTTGGGTAATGGATGTACTGAAGCGGCTTGTAATCCGATGATTGCAGATGTTTATGAAGGTAGTTTGATGAGTAAAATGATGAATCGTTTTCATATGTGGTTTCCTGGAGGTATTGTGATAGGGAGTCTTTTATCACAATTTATGACTGGAATGGAACTCAGTTGGCAAATGCAGATATGGGCAATAATGATTCCTACCCTGATCTATGCTTATCTCTTCTTTGGTCAGTCCTGGCCGAAGGCGAAAGTCAAGGAGGCGGCAACGCTATCTGGCAATTTCAGTGCCATGCTTAGTCCTTTGTTTATTTTTATGATGGTGTGTATGGCATTGACAGCGATCACAGAATTTGGTCCCCAACAATGGGTCGGCTTGATTCTAGCTAAAAGCGGGGCGCAACCTATGATTATTTTAGCATTAGTGACAGGCTTGATGGCGGTGGCTCGATTTTTTGGAGGAGAGATTGTCCATAGGTTTGACCAAACGGGTGTGCTTTTAGGTTCTGCTGTTTTAGCGACCATTGGGGTATATCTTTTCAGTACCCAAACAGGAGCCATGGCCTATGTTGCGGCTATTTTTTTCGCTTTAGGTGTGGCCTATTTTTGGCCCAACATGATCGGGTTTATAGCGGATAAAATACCAAAAAGTGGTGCCCTTGGCATGTCTATCATAGGTGCAGTGGGTATGTTCTCTACTTCAATTTTCCAGCCCATTATAGGAAAATGGATTGATTCGGATAAAACAGCTACGGCTGCATTGGGATTGACAGGCGATGAATTAGAATTGGTGGCTGGTCAAGCTACCTTAGGAACCATGGTCGTGCTTCCTGCGACATTAATTGTGCTGTTTACCCTACTGTTCTTCTGGGTAAAGAAATTAAACCTTCAAGCAGGATAAACTTGATAAATGAGAATTAAATAAATGGGGATTTATTGTAGTGGGCTTTTTTAGGGATTCTTTATTTTAATTGAAGTTATATCAAGGCTTGTTTCCAGTCATCGATGAGGTCCTCAATATGCTCAATTCCTAAGGAGAGTCGAAGTAGATTGATGGGTGTTTGACTTTCGGCGCCTTCTACGGATTTTCGATGCTCTACCAGACTTTCGACTCCGCCTAAACTAGTGGCTTGCGTGAAAAGCCTGAGTTTATTGGCGATGGAAAGCGTTTGAACTTCATCTCCATTGATCAGTAAAGAGAGCATACCCCCAAATCCACCCAGCATTTGTTGCGCCGCAATTTCATGATTGGGATGGTCTTTTAAGCCGGGATAGAGTACCTGCTGGACCTTTGGATGTTGGACCAACCAATCAGCCAATTTCTGGGCATTCTCCGTTTGCTTATTGACCCTAAGATGCAACGTTTGTATGCCTCTGGAAATAAGCCAACAGTCAAATGGGGACGGGATGGCGCCCATCTGTACTTGAATAGATTGGATGCGATGCGCTAGGGCTCCAGACTCTTTGAGAATGATACAGCCTCCCAAAACATCACTATGCCCCCCCAAATACTTAGTGGTTGAATGGACGACGATGTCAGCGCCAAGGTCTAAGGGGTTTTGAAGGACGGGGGTGGGCCAAGTATTGTCGACCGCAATTAATATTTGATGGGCATGCGCCAATTTACTTAAGCCTTGAATATCTGATATTTTGAGTAGAGGATTAGATGGGGATTCAATCCAAATGAGTCGGGTATGTTGGGTTAGGACATTGGAAACTGCCTCTATGTCTGACATATTGACGAAACTATAGGAGAGGCCCCATCTGGAGAAGACCTCCTTCATGAGAAGGTTGAGGTTAAAATACACATCGTCTGGTAATATGACGTGATCCCCTGTTTT
This sequence comes from uncultured Cyclobacteriaceae bacterium, assembly GCA_905479015.1. Lineage (GTDB taxonomy): Bacteria > Bacteroidota > Bacteroidia > Cytophagales > Cyclobacteriaceae > UBA4465. Next base: position 55,940 of record CAJQKV010000009.1, on the reverse strand, counting down.
TAAACTTTGAAATACGGCGCTGATGGCAGCCATACCCGATCCAAAAGCAAAACCAGCCGTACCGTTTTCAAGGGTTGCAATGCTTTTTTCTAGGGCTCTTCTATTGGGATTATCATTTCTACTGTATTTGTAGCCCTCTTGATATTGGCCTTCGTGATTTCGTTCAAAAGTGGAAGATAAGTAAATAGGTGGACTTACAGCATGTACTTCACTCTTGATATTTTGCGTACTTTTTAAGGCACGTGTTTCAAATTTTAAAGGGTGATTTTTTTTGGGCACGTTATTTTTTAAGTCAATATAGTAAAAAGAGATTGATGCTTTATGAGATGAGATAAATTACTCACCTCTTGCCACCCATTAAAGTCTGATAAGGACTTGTCGTAATGGCTTTGACGCTTGATAAAGTTAATTATTTCGGATGACTTCACAAATAATTAAAGCGCTGAGAGTACACCTCGGATATTCCAATTGATACTTATTTGATTGTTGGTACGCGTTCTGAAGTTACTCCAATTATCCTCAAAGCCACTGTACTCCCAATCGCCATTGACGAAGGCGGGTCCGGCATCACAGCCAATGACTCTTTGTGTTTCCGCTAGGCTATATCTTAGGCTGATCCAAAGTTCAGAATCATCTATCATTAAACCCTCAGTTAAATCATATGTATTCCAACTACTTGCGCGGCTACCTGTGATTAGCGCTTCGTACAATAAGGTTTGAGGTTCATTACTTGATCGCTCATTTTTATAAATTCTTAAGGTCAAATCATCAGGAACATAAGAGATATAAAATTGGATAGATTCGAGGATACGGCCTTGGTAAGGTAATAGGTGTCTACGTTCAAAACGAATACTGGATTCATGGAGGCCTTCAAGAATTTGAGGGGCTGATACATTGACCCCATCATAGTGGATGAGCCTTTCGTCCTCCAATGGAACTTCGATCGTTTCTTCCTCACAGGATAAAGTACAGACTGCAGTAATGACAAGAAAAACGTAGTTTCTAATCTCAAACATTATTTAATTGAGATCAATAATCATGCCTAGTGACCATTATTGGTCTTTATTTTTTTTAAGAGCCAGGAATTGAGTAAGATTTTCTTTGGCTTGAAGGTCATCTGGATATTTTACGTCAGCGGATGGCGTGGGAATATGCAAAGTTTGTGTTGGGAAGGCAAAATTGACTTTTAAAGCATTTCCTAATTTTAGAATTTCCAATAAAACCTCATGCTTTGCTTTCAATTCGCTCGACCAATCGGGGACTTCAAAAAATATGTAAAACATAATATTGAGTGAATGTGCACCCATGTCATTGAAAAAAATATTATTGTAGTCAGGGTTTGTATCTGGATGTTGATTGACGATTTCTTTTAGCCCGTCTATAAAAACCTCAATCAATGCAGGGGGCGTGTCGTAATTGATACTTAATGTGGTATAAAACCTTCGATAGACCCTCAAGCCATGATTATTAATGGTGGCATCTGCTAATTTTCCATTGGGTACAGTCACCAACGAATTTGAAAAGGTTCTAATTCTTGTAGACCTAAGTCCCACTTCTTCGACGGTCCCATCAACTCCATCGGTCGTAATCCAATGGCCAATTTGAAAAGGCTTATCAATAAAAATCATCACAGATCCGAAGAAGTTCTTGATGGTATCTTGTGCCGCCAAGGCAAAGGCCAAACCACCTATCGATAAACCTGTCAACAACGGTAAAATAGAAATATTTAAGCTTTGCAGAATGGCCAATGTTCCAAAAGTCACCACAAAAACGCGCAATGATTTTCTTATGATGGGAACCAGCTGATCATCCATCGTATTTTTGGTCTGAGCCGCCTTCATTTCTAGGTAGAGCCCAATGAATTTGATTAACCTAAAGGATGTGATGGTGAAGAGTAAGGGAATGGCTGCCCTTATCGAAGTGGCTAAATAAAAGGAGAATGAAGCAGGTAGTTGAAGTATGGGGAAAACGAAGGATAGCAGTAAGATGATGATGAGAAAGCTAAAGGGTTTTATCAGAGAAGTCATTTCTTCTGCTGAAATTTTTTTAACCTTTAATTTTTTTATAATTCGTTGAGCGGTTTTCTCAATAAACTTGCTTAATAATTTATGAATGACGAAGGCCGTGAATATAAAAAAAAGGCCAGCTAAATATTGATTTACGGTCAATCCAAAATATTGATTGTCATGCGAAGAATCCATTATTTCAAGTAGGACATCTCCGCCAAAGGCAAAAAGTTTTTCATGGAGTTGCAGTACATTTGCGACGCTTTCTTTTGGAAAAATCCAAAGACCATTGATTTTCTTTAGGTACAATAAAGGATAATTTTCATTAAGTTTATAAACATGAAGTTGGGTGGTGCTGTCTAGGTAATTAGGATCGTTTGAAATTTCCTCCAATTTTATGGAGATACCTTCACCCTTGATCAGTTGGATTAATTTTTTGGGAAAATCTGTCGAATCATTACTTGCTAATTCGGCACATTTTTTGATTAGTGAGGGATTAAAATGAGCCGATTGAGAATAAAAATTAAAAGATTTAATGGTTTGATAGGGCGTACTCAAATCAAACATCACGGTGTCCTCTGTCAAGGACTGTGATTGTCCAATCCCAATGATTATAAAGCCAAAAAACAAAGTAAAAAATATTTTTTTCATCTAATTACGATTTAAGCGAGTACCTGTGCTGTTACCTTTTTAAATTTGTCATACAAACTTAGCAAAAATGACTCAGTCAAATCCCTTTTTTAGTCCCTTTGAAACTCCTTTTCAAATGGCACCTTTTAATTTAATAAAAAACAGCCATTATTTACCTGCCATTGAGCAAGGTATCCTTGAAGCGAGAATTGAAATTACAGAAATTACTGAGCATCTAGATCCACCCTCTTTTGAAAACACTATTGAGGCACTTGAGGGTTCAGGAGTACTTTTAGATCAGGTTTCCAATGTACTGTTCAATTTAAATTCTGCCGAAACTTCTGATGAATTACAAAAGATTACGCAGGAGGTGTCGCCTTTGCTTACTTCTTTTAATAACGAGGTAAAACTGAATAAAAAACTATTTGAACGAGTAAAATTTATTTATAATTTGAATGATTCGCTTTCCGAGGAGGAGCGTATGCTTTTGGAAAAAACATACAAATCCTTTGCACGAAATGGAGCAGGACTTAATCCAAAGAGTCAAAATAGATATAAAGAAATTACGGTAGCGCTGTCAAGTATGGCGCTTAAATTTGGTGAGAATGTATTGGCGGAAACCAATAATTATGAATTGGTTCTCAACAAGGAAGAAGACCTTTCGGGTTTGCCTCAAGATTTGATAGATCGGGCCAAGGGGCTGGCTGTTGAAACACAGCGGCCAGATACGTGGATATTTACTTTGCAAGCACCTTCGTTCATTCCTTTTATGGAAAATGCAGACCATCGAGGGTTACGTAAGCAATTGTTTATCGCCTACATGCAAAAGGCATTTAAAGAAGGTGCCAATGATAATCGAGAGTTGGTTTTGAATATTGTAAGACTCAGAGCTGAGATGGCGGAACTTTTAGGCTATCAAAGTTATGCCAGTTATGTTCTCGAAGAGCGAATGGCAGAAAACCCGACAAGGGTACAGGATTTCTTAGATGATTTATTATTAAAATCAAAAGAGAAGGCGATTCAAGAAGTCGATGAAGTAAAGACTTTCATGAGCACCCTTGGCATTGACCATGAACTAGAGCGTTGGGATTGGGCCTATTATGCAGAGAAGTTAAGGAAAAATAAATTCAATTTTGATGATGAGTTACTCAAGCCTTACTTTAAGCTTGAAAAGGTGATTGATGGAGTTTTTATAACGGCTGAGAAATTATTTGGATTGACTTTTAAGCTCAATGCTCAAATTCCTGTTTATCATGAAGAGGTCAAGGCTTACGAAGTTTGGGAAGATCAAGAATTAAAGGCCATTTTTCTGGCAGACTATTTCCCAAGGTCAGGAAAACGTCCAGGTGCATGGATGACTTCCTATCGAGGTCAGAAAAAAGTAAACGGTCAACGAACAATCCCACAGGTCAGTATTGTATGTAATTTCACGCCTTCTGCCGATAACCGTCCTTCCCTTTTAAAATTTGACGAGGTTAAAACTTTATTTCATGAGTTTGGGCATGCCTTGCATGGAATGCTCGCAGATACTAAGTATGAGAGTTTATCTGGAACCAGTGTGCCATGGGATTTTGTGGAATTACCTTCTCAAATATTAGAAAATTGGTGTTACGAACCAGAATGTTTGCGTCTTTTTGCCCATCATTATGAAACGGGAGAGGTCATTCCTTCAGCGTATATTGATCGCATTAAGTCCGCCACCACTTTTCATGAGGCCTATGCAACGATGAGACAGTTGAGCTTCGCAATTTTAGATTTATCGCTCCACAATCAAAACTATGCGGCGGCTCAGAACATCGATTCTATTGAGAATTTAGAAAAAGATATTTTAGCGCCAACCAATCTTTTCCCTGATATTCCAAATACCAACATGAGCGTTCAATTTGCTCATATTTTTGCTGGGGGATATGCTTCAGGCTATTACAGTTATAAATGGGCAGAGGTACTGGATGCTGATGCCTTCGAGTGCTTTATGGAAAAGGGTATTTTCGACTTCAAGACGGCTAAGGCTTTTAAAGATTGTATTTTGAGTCAAGGGGGAACCCAACGACCGATGGAGCTGTATAAGAAATTTAGGGGAGCTGAGCCTACCGTAGACGCACTGTTGAGGCGAGCTGGCTTGCTGGTTTCACCTTCAAAGTGAAGGGTTTATATTATTGAGCGCTAGTAGGCTATTCTAGTTGGCAATGGCTCAGATTGACGGGGTTTCCATACTCTATGAGATTCGTTAGGGCTTGGTATATGCGTGGAGTGTTTTTCCATTGATGAGATAGATTTCTTTTGGTGTAGATTTACCTAGGTTATACATTTCGATGGGATGTGAGTTTGGGAGAGGGGAGAGGGAGAGTAAATTTCCCTTTAGATCAAAGAGGCGCATGTATCCATCTTCGATATGATTAAAAACGATATAATCACCTTGATTACCGTTATTGAAAAGTTGAATTAGTATTTTTTTATCAAGAGGGTGATTTTTCTCAAAGTAGATTTCGTCTTGATCATTGACTAAAGTGATCTTAGTTTTAGTCGCTTTAGCGATCACATATTTTTTATTTTTTGAGTCATTAATAAGAGTAAATTGGGTATCAGTTGCTGGCTTATATAATTGTTTTTTGTGGAGGATTTCGCCTTTAAGATTCATCTGAAATAGGGTACCATTTTCAGTGAGCAGGATCCAATCAGATGATTTGAAATTACTCCCAATACGTAGGTGGTAATCACTTTCTGTATTAAGATTTAGTTTTAGGGGAAATCCCTTATAAATTTTAGCCCGTCTGCTGAGCAAAAAGATTTCACCATTGACCAATACAACCGTATACACATCGGTACCGCCGATCCTGAAATGGCGCATGGATCCAATGATATCCTTTTCAAAATGATAAGGATTCCATCCTTCCAGAGGAGTTCCAGACTTATCCGTGAGGAAGGCATCGCCCTGCTGTGTGGTAATTGAAAACCGGTAGTTTCTTTTTTGATCGTAATCTACGATTTCTAAACTTTTGAGATGCGGTGCTAAATATTTCGGAAAGTTCGCTACATTTTGACCTTTTCTATCTATCACATAGAGAGAATCATTGGTGATGAAGGCATATTGTAGCTTTTCGTTTTTATAAAAGTCTATTTGATGTATCGTGCCTACTATGGGCAGGAAAAGGGGGCGTTGCCAGCTTATCTGAAAATCTGCATCAACAAGATAAATTACTTTTTCGTTGTCTTGAACAATTATTTCATTATTCCCATTTCTATGGTCAGTGACCAAATAAGGCTTTGAAATTAAGTGATGGTCAAATTCAAGTCTATTTGTTTTTATTAACGGGCTGTTTCTTTCGGAAGATGGGCTGTTCTTTTCAATGAAAATACTGGTAAAATATTTATCATCAATACTTGAAAATTGGATGGCAAGATGCCCAAAGCTTTTAAAAATCATTTCAGACACCATAAAATCATTTTGCCATTGTGGCTGCATTGCAGGATACAAATGGTCCCAAGATTCTGCACCGTTGACAATAATAGTGTGGGGAGAAGCCTTGTTGATTTTTTTCAGGAACTTTTTCTTACTTAATGTTTTGCCCCAAGTGTTTTCATTTAAAATATCGGATAAAAATTCTTTTAACACTGGAAGATTTGGACTCATCAATACATAGTTTTCAAATGAACTATAATAGCCTTCAGGAAGATCTTTTGCGATATCTCCAAATAATAAAACGGGAAGATTTTTTACAGGAAGTTTTCGGATGATATGTTGTTTGTACTGCTCAACAAAAAAGTGATCTGAGCGTTGGTTAGGTATTTGTTTGGCTATCGCATCTAAATAGTGAATGAGACCCTCGCTGTTTTTACATTCGATTATAAGGATAGGAACTTTTTGCCCATTTCTGAGTTGGATGGCACGACCTATTTCTTGATCTAGAAATTCCAGAGCATCCCGAGGAATGACAGATAGGTTAGAATAGGACGTTTTTTGATCAAGGAGATCCGTATTTTTTTGTTGATCTCTCCACAAATAAGGATCTTGAAAACTAAAATGGTGAAGGATCGAAGTACCATTGCTGATGACATCTGACATATCTAATGGCGCACCGGTGATGCCTTTGATCATTTGCAAGATTTTGCTACTATCGGCAAATGAAAAGCCACTTAAACTGATGTGGTCGTCTTCGATATTGAGGTCTAAAAAAGCAGAGGTTAAAAACTTTTTATCGAGATCGTTTGCGGCAAAGGCCTGAGTGCCCTTAATGAAACTCTTATAATTAAGGTAGACATTGCCTTCATCTTGTTTGATTTTTGTTATTTGCTGATGTTCAGCAAAGACCTCTCTAAAGGACTTATAATTTTCATCTTCGAAAGTTCTTATGGCATCCTCAACAAGATAGGGAGTAAAGCTGGCAATGAAATAATGATCATAAATTAGGTAAGTTAAATGACTAGCTGTAAAAGATAAGGAAACTTCATTCAATTCGAAACCTAAATAAGTTCGAGGTTGCTTCTCTATTGCCTTAGCAACAAGAGGAGTGATCAATTTTGACACGACATCAGTAGTGTTCAAGTCATTCATTGCGACTAAGTAAAGAAAGTCAAATTCATTTTTGCCGGTATTGTGAAGACTGATTATCCCAGAAGTTTTATCAAGAAAAGAGTAAAACGAGTTTAATCCTGTCAATTGTTCTATTTTTGCAATGTGATCAGGAAGCTTTCCTAAGCTAGGAATACGGATAAGTGATTGAAATGACTCAAGGTCTTGTAATCTGAGAAGTGTCCCACCTAGGTCATTACTTTCGTATACAAGTCCTGAATTTTCTGGAACAAAGTCCCATAGGTCAGCAGAACTTTCTTGATTCCAAATGGACCATATAAAATAGCCTGATGTGAAGATAAATAAGGCTCCAAATAAGATCACCAAGTTTTTTTTCATAGCCACCTGACAGGTAAAATATTCAATTAAAGGTTAAAATCCATCAAAGATCAGAGAACAAAAAAAAACCTTGCGTCTGTACCAAGGTTTTTTTTGAGTACCTATTGGCTATTAAGATTTTAAATTAGACCCAATGAATTCGCGGTTCATCCGAGCAATATTGGTGATACTGATGCCTTTGGGACACTCAGCTTCACAAGCACCCGTGTTGGTACAGGCACCAAATCCTTCTTCATCCATTTGAGAAACCATGTCTGTTACTCTCTTTTCACGTTCCACTTGACCCTGAGGCAATAAGGCATATTGTGAAACTTTTGCAGAGACAAAAAGCATGGCTGAAGCATTTTTACATGCTGCGACACAGGCCCCGCAGCCAATACAGGAGGCGGCGTCAAAAGCGTGATCTGCATCCCCTTTGTTGATGGGAGTCGCATTGGCGTCTTGCGTATTTCCAGAAGTGTTTACGGAGATAAAAGCACCGGCATGTTGTACACGATCAAAGGCTGATCGATCTATGATCAAATCTTTAACGATCGGAAATGCTTTGGCGCGAAAGGGTTCAATGACGATGCTGTCTCCATCTTTGAATTTTCGCATGTGGAGTTGGCAGGTAGTGGTACCTCCATCAGGACCATGCGGACGGCCATTGATCTGAAGGGAACAAGACCCACAGATACCCTCCCTACAGTCGTGATCAAAACTCACAGGCTCATCACCTTTCTCGGTAAGCTCTCTATTCAGTACATCAAGCATTTCTAAGAATGACATATCGGAGGAGACCTCACTGATATCGTAATCAACAATCTTACCTTTGGCAGCGGCATTTTTCTGTCGCCATATTTTTAGTTTTAAGTCCATCTCCTATGAATTTTACTAGCTCTTACTTGTAACTTCTTTCTTTTACTTCAATGTATTTATAATCAAGCATTTCTTTGTGAAGATTCGCGTCTTTTGGGGCTCCATTATGCTCCCAAGCAGCCACATACTGAAAGGCTTTGTCTCTTTTGGCTTCACCTTCTGGTGTTTGGTGTTCTTCTCTGAAATGACCTCCACAGGATTCTTCCCTGTTTAAAGCATCTTTTGCAAAAAGTTCTCCTAATTCTAAAAAGTCAGCAACCCTACCCGCTTTTGCTAATTCCTCATTAAAGCCATCTAAGTCTCCGGGTACTTTTACTTCCTTGTAAAATTCATCTCTGATGGCTTGAATTTCCTCGATGGCTTCTTTTAGGTCTTTGCTATTTCTGGACATGCCTACTTTATCCCACATGATTTTACCCAGTTTTTTGTGAAAATAATCAACGGGTTTCGAGCCTTTGTTATTGATGAAGCGTTCAAGTTGCTCTTGTACGCCCTTTTCAGCGGCGGCAAATTCTGGAGTGTCCACAGGGATCGCTCCGGTACGAATATCCTTGGCGAGGTAATTGCCAATGGTATAAGGAAGAACAAAATAGCCATCCGCTAAACCTTGCATCAATGCTGAGGCACCAAGGCGATTGGCGCCATGTTCGGAAAAATTTGCTTCTCCAATCGCATAGCAACCAGGAACAGTAGTCATCAAATCATAATCAACCCAGACGCCGCCCATTGTGTAGTGCACCGCAGGGTAAATCATCATGGGAGTTTCATAAGGATTTTCATCAACTATTTTTTCATACATTTGGAAAAGGTTGCCGTATTTAGTGGCAATAATTTCTCTCCCCAACTCAAGAACTAAGGCTTCGTTGTTTGCATCTTGGTGCGTAACCAGGGCTTTTTCTTTTCCGTATCTTATCACGGCAGCAGCAAAATCTAAATAGACCGCTTCGCCGGTAGCATTTACACCAAACCCAGCATCACATCTTTCTTTGGCAGCTCTAGAAGCCACATCTCTCGGCACGAGATTACCGAAGGCCGGATAGCGACGTTCCAAAAAATAATCTCTATCTGCCTCTGCGATTGCCGTTGGCTTCAGTGTTCCTGATCGAATGGCTTTTACATCTTCTTCCTTGGCGGGTACCCAAATTCGGCCATCATTTCTTAAAGATTCTGACATCAAAGTCAACTTCGACTGGTGATCTCCGGATACGGGGATACAAGTAGGGTGTATTTGAGTGAAGCAAGGATTGGCAAACCAAGCGCCTTTTCTATGAATTTTCCAGGCTGCCGAAACATTACTGCCCATGGCATTGGTTGATAAATAGAAGACATTACCATAACCTCCTGAAGCGATCACTACGGCATGAGCCGAGTGTCTTTCAAGTTCACCTGTGATCAAGTTTTTGGCAATGATTCCCCTTGCTTTACCCTCTACGATCACCAAATCCATCATCTCATGACGGTTGTACATCTTTATTTTACCCCTCGCTATCTGTCTATTCATCGCTGAGTAGGCACCTAATAGCAATTGTTGTCCGGTTTGACCTTTGGCATAAAAAGTTCTAGAGACCAAAACGCCACCAAAAGAGCGATTGTCCAACAAACCCCCATAATCTCTAGCAAAAGGGACACCCTGTGCAACACACTGATCGATGATGTTGCCTGATACTTCTGCCAAGCGATAAACATTCTCTTCCCTAGCTCTGTAATCACCCCCTTTTACCGTGTCGTAGAAGAGGCGATAATCTGAGTCACCGTCCCCCATGTAATTTTTCGAGGCATTGATGCCGCCTTGCGCGGCGATAGAATGGGCTCTACGTGGAGAATCTTGAAAACAAAAAGCTTTGACATTGTATCCCAATTCGGCCAAAGAAGCCGCTGCTGAGCCCCCGGCCAATCCTGTGCCGACTACAATAATATCTATGAGTCGTTTATTGGCTGGGTTAACCAGATCAATTTTATTTTTGTAAGAAGTCCATTTGTCCTCAATAGGACCTTCTGGTGTTTTCGCAGGAAAATTTGCTCCTATTTTCATGTCAGTATTACTTAATGTGTTTTAGTTCAAAAATCAGCATCATATACGATTGTTGAGCATTTGGATTTAGTGATTGAAATGATGAAACAGTGCAATAAATACAAATGCCAATGGGACGACTACTGAAAAGGCCCAAGCCGTCTTTTTAATACCGGGTGTAAACTTATTATTGACTCCCAAAGATTGAAATGCTGACTGAAAACCGTGCAATAAATGCATCATCAATAAAATGAAAGAGACGGCATAAAACCCAACCCGAGTCGGATTTTCAAATTTATGTACCAATTCAGCAAAATATCTATGTTCATCTGGGGCTTGGAATTCAATATACTTATATTGGATTTCAGGGAGCCAAAAATCATAGAAATGCAGTCCTAAAAAAGCCAAAATGACCAATCCCGAATAGATCATGTTTCTAGAAAGCCAACTGGAATTTCCTTGATCATTTTTCATTTCATACTTGACGGGTCGCGCACTTTTATTTTGAAATTCCAGTACAAAACCCATGATAAAATGGAATAAAACCCCTAAAATAAGAATCGGTTGCATGACAAATTGTACGATTGGGTTGGTGCCCATAAAATGTGAGGCTTCGTTATACATTTCGGCACTTACCACTGATAACAAATTAATAGCCACATGCAGTAGCAGAAAAGAGATAAGAAAAAGGGCAGAGAGTGACATCGCTACTTTTCTTCCGATTGAACTCGATATAAAACTCATTGTGCTAATTTAATTTTAGATTTTATCAGGTTAAAACCAAAGTTATATTCAGATTAGTTATCCTCCAATGATCTAGGCTAATTTGATTTCACTTTAACAGGCAATTTCAGACAAAGATGATATTTTAGCCTTTCTTCAACTCATTTATATCGTTTTTGGCCTTATTCTTGCACTGTACTTTCTTCAAAAAAATATTTTTATTTTGACAGCCATGAGGCTGGGGTTAGATTCAATATAATTTCAAAGGATTAAAAGCATTTATTTTAGAATAAATGAGGGTAGTGGAGTTTATTAACTATGAATTTTATTAAATTTTTAGGAGCCTTTTTTTTAATACAATTTTTTTGCTTTGAAGCGGTCAATGCCTCGCACATCAGAGCGGGAGAAGTGATCGCACGTAGGACCAGTAACCTGACCTTTGAATACGAATTTACGTTTATTGGATACAGAGATACCGATACTAATATTGAATTTGGCGGAGGGGAGTTTGATTTTGGTGATGGTACAGTGATTTCCGGAGAGGGAGCATTTAATGTGCTAGAAACTCAAATAACGGCCAATATTGTGCGTGCAGAGTTTACTTTGGTCCATACGTATCAAGCACCCAACAGCTACATTGTGAGTTATTCCGAGGACAATAGAAATGGAGGCATTTCCAATATGGAAAATTCTCTAAATACTCCGTTTTATACCGAAACTCTCATCATTATAGATCCTTTTTTCGGTGTCAATAACACGCCTATATTGACCGTGCCACCCATTGATGAAGGGATTCCCGGTGCCCGGTTTATACACAATGCAGGCGCTTTTGACATTGATGGAGACAGTCTTGCCTATTATTTGGTAATCCCCAAAATGGCAAAAAATTCCGAAGTGGTCCTTTATAGACCGCTGAATCACCCTGACTTTTATGCCAATTTTGGTCAAGGCAGTGAAAATTTAACGCCTCCTACTTTAGACTTAGATGCGGCTTATGGGGATCTTATTTGGGATGCTCCGGGAGATATTTTTAATTTAGAATCATCAGATTGCCCAGATGGGGTGTCTGAATGTGCAGAATATAATGTCGCTTTTAGGATTGAGGAGTGGAGACAAATAGGAGGAAAATGGTATCGTTTGGGTTATGTTACACGAGACATGCAGATCATCGTCTATGAGGGAGACAATGAAAAACCTGAACTAGAAATTCCAGATCCGATTTGTGTGACGGCTGGAGATCAGGTGTTGCAGGCTATAGTGGGTACAGATCCAGACGGTCATCAGGTGAAAATAGAAGCTTTTGGAGGACCATTTGAAATCAATTCACCGGCAACCTATGGAAGTCCTAATTCTTTTCCAGCGACCTTTCAAGATACGCCAGGAAAATTAAATTTTGAATGGAACACTTTTTGTGGTCATGTAAGAGAAAGGGCCTATGAGGTGCAATTCAAAGTGGCAGATAATCCGATCGAGAATAACATTAAAGTGGGTCCGACGTTGACCGAGTTCGGTACTTGGGAAATCACCATAGTGGGGCCTGCCCCGCAAGGGTTGGCTCTAGTGCCTAAGTCAGGAAGGTCAATCGAACTTTCCTGGGATGATTATGTCTGCAGTAATGCCAGCGAAATAGAAATTTGGAGACGTGTGGGGGACTTTGATTTAAATGTGGATGATTGTGAAGTAGGCATGCCTGCCTATTCTGGCTATAGTTTAATGGCAAAAATACCTGCTTCAGAGACTGTATTCATTGATGACAGGCTGGCTCCGGGAGCCAACTATTGCTATCGAATTGTAGCGCAGTTCCCAAATCCTGGTCGTGGGACCAGTTATATTTCTGAAGAAGTATGTTTGATACTAGACACTGATGCACCGGTAATTACCCATGTTGATGTACTGGAAACTTCAGAAGATGGGCGGATTAAAATAGATTGGACACCACCCTATGAGATTGATGCAATAACCTTCCCCGCTCCGTACGCGTATTCGCTTTACAGGTCTTCAGGATTCTACTTAAATGACGAAGTATTGGTTGCTGAAAAAATATCGGATACTTTGTTTACAGATCAGTTTGAACTCAATACCGTAGACTATGCCTATGCCTATCGGATTGCTTTATTTGATGCCAACAATGTATTTATAGATTCTTCTGCAGTGGCTTCCTCAGTTAAATTAAGCGCAAAGCCCCTTTTGAGTGCCGTCGAACTTTCATGGCAAGCCAATGTGCCTTGGTCAAACAATATATTGACCTATCCTTATCATTATGTTTACCGAGACCGTGTGAACATGAGCAATCCTGATCTAATGATCCTGATTGATTCGGTAAAAATTTCAGAAAATGGATTTAATTACTTGGATGACGGCCGCTTTAATAATACGGTACTGGATGACAAATTGATTTATTGCTATGCCCTCACTACTTATGGGGGGTATGATAATCCGATATTACCCGCTCCCTTGGTTAATAACTCACAAGTAGTATGTGCACAGCCCAATGACAACATAGCTCCTTGCGCTCCTTTGGGAGTTTCAGTCTCTAATCTTTATGATTGCGTGTCCGGCGATGATACGGCTGATTGTTTGGAGGTGACTTATGAAAATATGATTTCATGGGTGGAGAATGAGAGCACGCAATGTGATGATGATGTGATCTATTTCCGAGTTTATTTCAGTCCTACGGGCTTGGACCAAGATTTTTATTTGCTCGATAGTACGGTAGAAACCAGCTATCAGCACCTAATATTAAATTCTTTTAAAGGTTGTTATCGCATCACGGCGGTGGATCGGTCATTGAATGAAAGCGATTTTTCAAATACGAGTTGCATCGATAATTGTCCTCAGTTTAATCTGCCCAATGCTTTTTCGCCCAACGGCGATGGTTTCAATGATACCTTTACACCGCTCTACAACACGGGAGGATCGGATTTGGGTTTCGAGAACTCTAATTGTCCTCGCTTCATATTAGCAGTCTCCTTCAAGGTTTTCGATCGAACAGGCAAAGAGGTTTTTGACCTTCAGTACGAAAAAGAGTCATCGATATTTATCCATTGGGATGGAAAAAACAACGCGGGTTCACCGCTGGCCACAGGCGTATATTTTTATGTCTCAGAAGTAACCTTTGATGTATTGCCGAGTGGCCAACAGAAAAAAACCTATAAAGGATGGATTCAACTACTCAAATAGATCCGCCGGTATTGTTGTTCGACGGAGTATGTAATCTTTGCATCGGAGCAGTGAGCTTTATCATTGATCAAGACGCACTCAACCATTATAAATTTGCCTCTTTACAGTCCCAGTTTGCTCAAAAAATATTATTAAAGAACAATCTACCTGCAGCGAGCTTGGAGATGAATACCCTTTACTTGTTTGTAGACCATCAAGTGTTTCAAAAGAGTGCCGCAGTATTTAAAGTTGCTGAGTCCTTTTCATGGAAGTGGAGATGGATTTATGTTTTTGGTTTTTTACCTTCTGTAATTACCGATTACTTTTATGATTTGATTGCTAAAAACAGATATTTATGGTTTGGGCGACAGGAAAAATGCAAAATACCTACTCCAGAACTTGCACAAAGGTTTTTGGATTGATCCATCCTTGCTAGATTTGCACCAAATTAAAGTTTAAAGATAACCTATGCGCGCATTTGTATTTCCCGGTCAAGGGGCACAGTATCCTGGAATGGGCAAAGAATTGTTTGCGACAAATCCCGTAGCAAAAAGATATTTTTTACGAGCCAATGAAATACTGGGCTTTGAGATTACCCAAATCATGTTTGAGGGGACACCAGAAGATTTAAAACAAACCAAAGTAACTCAGCCAGCTGTATTTTTACATAGTATAATCAATGCGTTGAGTAAGGATAATTTTTCACCAGAAATGACAGCAGGTCATTCCTTAGGAGAATTTTCAGCCTTGGTGGCCAATGGGGTGCTTGATTTTGAGGATGGATTGAGATTGGTCGCGCAGCGATCATTAGCCATGCAAAAGGCCTGCGAACAAGAACCTTCAACGATGGCCGCAATTATTGGACTTGCCGATGAGAAGGTCGAAGAGATTTGTGCTGAAACTGAAGGAGTTGTGGTTGCAGCTAATTACAATTGCCCGGGTCAATTGGTGATCTCGGGTCAAATAGCAGCAGTTAATTTGGCTTGTGAAGGTATGAAAACGGCGGGTGCCAAGCGGGCATTACTTCTTCCGGTTAGCGGAGCGTTTCATTCACCTTTAATGGAACCGGCTCGTACTGAGTTGGCAGAAGCCATCGCAGCTACTGAATTTAAGCTCCCAAGATGTCCGATTTATCAAAATGTGGATGCAAAAGGGAATACAGATGTTTTGGGGATCAAGTCTAACCTCATAGCGCAATTGACTTCTCCGGTAAAATGGACCCAATGTGTAGAACAGATGATTAAAGATGGAGCGACTTCTTTTTATGAGTCAGGTCCAGGCAATGTTTTACAAGGGCTGATTAAAAAAGTAAATCGAGAAATGCAGGTAAATAGTTTTTAATGAGATATTCTTTAAAAAAATACGGTTTTTATCTGGCCACCCTTTTGTTGTTAATATGGGTTGTAGCTCCTTTGGAAAGTTGTAAAAATAATCCGGGTCAACAGCGCTACAAAGGTAAAATGAAGCCAGGCAAATCTAACTGCCCTGTCAAGGATTGCTGATGGGGGATATTGTCATAGCGATCGATGGTTTTTCGGGTACAGGAAAAAGTTCAACCGCCAAAGAGGTAGCCAGTGCTTTGGGATATACCTATATTGATTCAGGTGCGATGTACCGTTGTGTTGCTCGCTATTTCATAGATCATCAAATCGATTTTGAAGAGGAAGAAAAAGTGATTGTGGCGTTAGATGAGATTTTAATCTCTTTCCGTTTCAATAAGGCGCTGAATGCTTCAGAAATTTTGTTAAATGGTCAAATCATGGATCATCAAATCAGGCTGCCAGAAATTAATGAAATTGTGAGTCAAATTGCGGCCCAGCCCTTGATTAGAAAAAAATTAGTCAGTAGGCAACAAGCTCTGGGGCTGCATAAAAGTATGGTAATGGATGGGAGAGACATAGGTACGGTGGTGTTTCCTGATGCCGCCCTTAAAATATTTATGACCGCCGATTTGGATATCAGATCCAAGCGTCGACAGAAGGAACTTGAGGAGCAAGGAATTCAAGTTAATTTAGAAGAGATTAAAAAAAACCTTGCCTCAAGAGATCATTTAGATACTACGAGAATAGATAGTCCATTGGTCAAGGCAGCGGATGCAATTGCATTGGATAGTAGCTATCTTACCTTTGATGATCAAGTAAAGCAAATCATAGACTTAGCCAATAAAATTATTTATGAGGGTTGAAATAGACATTAATTCAGGTTATTGTTTCGGTGTTGAATTTGCCATTCAGATGGCTGAGGATGAAATGGATCATGGAGAAACTTTATATTGCTTGGGGGATATTGTGCACAACAGTATGGAAGTGGCGCGTCTGGAGGCGAAAGGTCTAAAAATAATTAATCATGAAGATCTAAAGAAAATTCATGATGCTAAGGTATTGATAAGGGCACATGGCGAGCCTCCCGAGACCTATAAACTAGCTTTGGCCAACAATATTGAGTTGATTGACGCGTCTTGTCCGGTAGTACTCAAGCTTCAAAACAGAGTGAAAAATTCTTTTGATCAAGTCAAAGAAAAAAATGGGCAAGTAGTCATTTACGGTAAGCCAGGACATGCTGAGGTGATCGGTCTGATTGGTCAAACCAATGATGAGGCGATTGTGGTGATGGAGGAAAAAGATCTAGAGGCCATCGATTGGTCTAGGCCCATTATCCTGTACAGTCAAACCACAAAAAGCACTAAGGGCTTCTATCAGATGAAGTCGCTCATTGAAGGTCGTATAAAACAAGAAAAAGGGCAACTCATTGAAGGTGAATTTAAGGCAAATGATAGTATTTGTCGACAAGTATCTAATCGAGAGCCTCAATTAGAAAAATTCTCTAAAAAACACGATGTAATTCTTTTTGTATCTGGTAAAAAAAGTTCGAATGGAAAGGCACTTTATCAAGTTTGCCTGAAACAAAATCCGCGCAGTTATTTTATTGAAAATGAGCATGAAATTAAGGCGGAATGGCTGAAGCACACTGATCACGTAGGTATTTGCGGAGCGACTTCCACTCCGAATTGGTTGATGGAGCAAGTGTCCAATTATTTATTGCGTTGAGCGGATCAGACTTATTATTTTTTATTAAGTGATTAAAAGCATTTAGTTGACTTGTTACCTTATTTTTTTAAAGATTTATTATTATTTTTGTCGAAATCTTGAAGGAGATCATAAAGCTATATTCATGCCTCAAACATTTCATTTAAATAAAGGGTTTAACATTCCTTTGGCCGGCCGTGCTCTTCTAGAAGAGCACAAGATCAGTCAGCCTGATTCTTTTGCTGTTAAACCCAGTGATTTCAAAGGCTTAGTACAGCCAAAGCTGCTCGTATCGGTTGGTGAAAACGTGAAGGCAGGGGCCCCACTATTTTTTGACAAAGGAAGTGAGGAGGTGCTCTTTGTTGCACCTGTGAGTGGGGAAATCAGTGAGATTATAAGAGGTGAAAGAAGAAAAATTATTGAAATCCGCATTCTAGCCGATAAAGAGGTTGAGTACAAGGTCTTTAAGAAATACACAAAAACAGACATCAATAATCTGACGAGAGCGGAAGCAATAGCTGCTTTAACCGCCAGCGGCATTTGGCCCTCGTTTATCCAACGACCCTTTGGCGTATTGGCCAATCCATCAGATGAACCTTCTGCTATTTACATTTCGGCATTTGATTCAAACCCTTGTGCACCCGATATGGCTTATCTATTGCGCAGGAAAGAAGGGGTTTTTCAGTTGGGAATTGATGTTTTAAACAAGTTAGCCAAAGGAAACATACACTTGAATTTGGATGCTTCTGAAATACCAAGCGTTTTCAGTGGTATGGAGCAGGTGAACATCAATAAATTTTCAGGTCCGCATCCAGCTGGAAATGTTGGCGTACAAATACATCACATTAAGCCGATTGGCAAAAATGATAAGGTTTGGACCATCGACCCGCTGTCAGTTGCGCGAATAGGAACTTTATTTTCGAAGGGCATTTATGACGCTTCAAAGTTGATTGCCATTACGGGCTCCGAAATAATTCATCCACATTATGTCAAGACTTATTCAGGGGCTTGTTTGGATAAACTAGTGGCTGAAAATTTCAAAAAAACGAATGCTAGATTTATTTCAGGAAATGTACTGAGCGGCGAACATGTAGGTGCTCGTGGGTATTTGGGCCATTTCCATAATCAGATATCGGTTATTCCAGAAGGAGATGAAGAGGAATTTCTGGGTTGGATGTTGCCAAGCTTTAAGAAGTTAAGTTTTCACAAAGCTTTTGGTTTGTTTTCTTTTTTAAACCCCAAAAAAGAAAAGGTATTAGATACCAACACCAATGGTGAACAAAGAAATTTCACCATCTCTGGCGCTTTCGAGAAAATTTTACCCATGGATATTCTGCCTACTTATTTATTTAAGTCGATCATTTCAAACGATTACGATGAAATGGAAGCGCTGGGGATTTACGAAGTCATTGAAGAAGATGTGGCCTTGTGTGAATATATAGATGTCTCTAAAAACGACATTCAAGCCATTGTACGGGAAGGAATTGAACTCATTCGAAATAGCTAATTAATGAAATTATTACAAAATTTATTTGATAGCATCAAACCTCACGTCGAGAAGGGTGCTAAATATGAAAAATTACATACCTTATACGAAGGTCATAGGACAATTTTTTTTAAGCCGAGTCTCACCACAGGACCTACAGGAGTTCAAGTCAAAGATGCTGCGGATCTAAAGCGCGTCATGTTTACTGTAATTATTGCCTTAATTCCTTGTTTGCTGTTTGGGATGTGGAATGTAGGTCATCAACATTTCCTAGCTACTGGGGTGGTTGATGCGACTTTTCTAAGTAAATTTTTATTGGGAGCAGGACAAGTTTTGCCCATTTTAATCGTTTCTTATGGGGTAGGTTTGGGAGTAGAGTTCGCTTTTTGTGTCATTAGAAATCATCCCATTGAAGAAGGCTTCTTGGTGACAGGAATTTTAATTCCGTTGGTCATGCCTGCAACCATTCCTTTGTGGCAAGTGGCTATGGCGACCGTGTTCGGCGTTATCATCGCCAAAGAGGTATTTGGAGGTACGGGGATGAATATCCTTAATGTTGCGATGACCTCTCGTGCATTCCTATATTTTGCATACCCTTCTCAAATATCAGGAGATATGGTCTGGACTTATTTAGGAGATCAAGTGGCTGTTGATGGATTTTCGGGAGCCACCTTGTTATCCTATGGATCTGCAGCAGCAGCGAATGGCACAGAGATGATGGCGGGCCTAGGTGGGCATTGGTACGCAGGAATGTTTGATTTTTGGAATTTATTTTTGGGGGTCATACCCGGAAGCATTGGTGAAACTTCAGTCCTTATGTGCTTAATCGGCGCCGCCATATTAGTCCTCACGGGTGTGGGCAGCTGGAAGATTATTTTATCCGTATTTGGAGGTGCTTGGGTGATGGGAATGATATATAATTTAGCAGGTACGAATAGTTTCATGTTGCTGCCGGCACATTACCATCTTGTGGTTGGAGGATTGGCTTTTGGAGCGGTGTTTATGGCTACCGATCCGGTATCCGCTGCGCAAACGGAGACAGGCAAGTGGATTTATGGATTCATGATTGGTGTGCTTACAGTAATCATTAGAATTTCTAACCCGGCTTATCCTGAAGGCATTATGTTGGCGATACTCTTTATGAATGTATTCGCTCCCTTAATTGATTATTACGTAGTAGAAGCTCACAAAAAAAGAAGATTAAAACGTGCAACGATCTAATATTTACATCCTAGTTTTTTCCGCTATCATGACGGTCTTGATTGGTGGAGCTATGTCTCTGACCTCAGTTCTCTTAAAGCCTGCTCAAGACAAACAAGTCGAGTTAGACACTAAAAAGAAAATTTTGGGTGCTGTAATGGATATTTCAACTTTCAATACACCTGAAGAGATTCTGAATCTATATAAAGCCCGTGTTAAATCTGTCGTAGTAGATATTGAAGGCGAAATCATTGCTACAGATGAAAAAGGTAATCCGTTGATTGCTGAAAAGGTAAATGCGCAAAAAAATCACAAAATAGATAGAGAGGAGCGATTGTACCCCATTTATATGATATTAAATGAATCGGATCCCAATGTCGTTGAAGCCTATGTTTTTCCCATGTTTGGATTGGGACTTTGGGATTGGATCTCTGGTTATGTTGCTTTAGAATCGGACCTCAATACGGTAAAGGGAGTTGCCTTTGATCACAAAGGAGAAACCCCTGGATTGGGTGCTAGAATTACCGAAGAAAAGGTGAGAAATCGTTACAAAGAAAACAAAAAAATATTTAGTGATGCGGGTAATTTAGAATCTATCACCATGGTAAAGGGAGAAGGGATTACGGGTCTTAGTATGCATGAGGTTGACGGCCTTTCTGGGGCGACCATAACTGCTAAAGGGGTCAATAAAATGTTAAAAGAATATTTGGGTTGTTATCAAAATTTTATCAAGAATACGAAGGGTCAAAATGGAATTGCAATTAACTAGAAAACCACTAATGAGATTAATATGAGTGCTGAAGCGACTGTAGTAGAAAAAGAACTAAAGGTAGAAAAAAAACCTGCTGAAGCCTTTTTATCGAAAAGGAGGAAGAATATTGTTACTGATCCGTTGTCGGATGATAATCCTATTACGATCCAAGTATTGGGTATTTGCTCCGCTTTGGCGGTTACTGTAAAGTTAGAGCCTACTTTGGTGATGTCAATTGCGGTAGTTTTTGTCATCGTCTTCGCCAATTTAATTATTTCATTGATGCGAAACTTGATTCCTGGTCGGATCAGAATTATTGTTCAATTGGCGGTAGTAGCTACTTTGGTGACGCTGGTAAGTGAATTTTTAAAAGCCTACAGTTACGATATGTACAAAGTTTTAGGTGCTTACGTTGGACTGATCATTACCAATTGTATCGTGATGGGTCGTCTTGAAGCTTTTGCCATGGCCAATAAGCCCTACGATTCCATATTAGATGGTTTAGGCTCAGGATTTGGCTATGCGTGGATCATTTTAACCGTTGCCTTTTTTAGAGAATTATTAGGTTCAGGTTCCATTTTTGACTTCAAAATTTTTGAAGCTATCGGCTGGACCACTTTCCCAACTAATGGCCTGATGGTCGACTCAATAGGTGCGTTTGTCGTATTAGGCATTCTCATTTGGATTCAAAGATCAAAGTCAGGATACGTAGAACATTAATAGAATAGAGCATAATGGAAGTTTTTAACATAGCACTTAGGGGTATTTTTATAGACAACATGATCTTTGCCTATTATTTAGGCATGTGTTCATTTTTGGCGGTATCCAAAAAAGTAGAAACCGCTTTTGGTCTTGGTTTAGCGGTAGTTTTTGTACTCACATTAACGGTACCCGTTAATTGGTTGCTCCAAGAATATGTGCTGAAAGAAGGTGCCTTGACGTGGATAGATGGAAGCTTTGAGTCTATTGACTTAACTTTTCTTCAATTTATTATGTTTATTGCCGTAATTGCATCTATGGTGCAATTAGTGGAGATGATTATTGAAAAACTGTCACCGGCGCTTTATGGATCTTTAGGTATTTTTTTACCCTTAATTGCAGTTAATTGTGCTATTCTAGGTTCTTCATTGTTTATGGTTCAGAAAGACTATAATATCATTGAGGCGACCTCATACGGTTTTGGATCTGGTTTTGGATTTTTCTTGGCCATCATAGCTCTGGCAGCGATCCGAGAAAGATTAAAGTATTCCAAGGTTCCTCCAGGCCTCAAAGGCTTGGGTATTACCATGCTGATTACAGGTCTCATGGGCTTGGCATTTAAAGCTTTTATTGGTATTGCCCTTTAACTTTAAAGAAGCCTTTTTATATGTTCACAATGTTCGAGTAGTTTTCGGATAAAATCTCATTGTCAGTCCTATTTGATGGAATAGCAGCGATCATCAAAAGAGTCATTTCATGCCATGATTGGTCCAATAGTTATATAGAAGTGGAGAGTTGGGGGCAGACCTGAATAGAGATTATTAAGCTTATGCTTTATAGATCTCATACCCGCCTCGGAGATCAGTCTTTATGCCCATATTTTTTGGAAAATCTTTGATACAATTCTTGTTGTTTATTATCCAGGGTCACTTGTTTTCCACTGATGAATGCATGGGACAAAATATTGGTTCTAAAGTCTAAGGCATCTCCTTCAGAGACAAATAACGTAGCATCTTTTCCCACTGTCAGCGAGCCTAGGCGATCATCTATACCCAGGAGCTTGGCCGTGTTAGAGGTAATCATTTTTAAGGCTTCTTCTTTATCTAAACCGTAAGCAGCTGCTGTACCCGCAAAGAAAGGGAGGTTCCTTCCATGAGCAAGCATGCCACGATGTGAAAGCGACACAGTGAGCCCTGCTTCAAACAATTGAGCAGGGAGTTTATAAGGACCATAGACGTCTTCATCTACCCGACTGGGCATACTATGTGTGGGGGGTATTATCACGCCAATATGATGCTCCTTTAAGAATCCAGCTACATTCAAGAGGGCACTGCCAGAAATGAGCACCATTTTTTGTACGCCAATATCCTTTGCAAAAAGAATACTCTCTATGATTTCCTTGGACGTTCCCGCATGAATAAATAGGATTAAATCTCCATTGAAAAGACCTTGAAGTGCGGCTAATTTTAAGTTGATGGATGGGTCTGGTGTCGCCCCATAACCCAGTGCATCCTCAAAAAGTTCTTTCAAAGTAGCAATGGACTCATCATATTTTATGTTCGGCTCCATTTTTGCCGTATAAGTACTGTAATCAAATTTACGATTCATCTTTGAGGGCCAATTCATGTGGATACCGATATCCACAGTATGCGCCGCATCTTCCCAATTCCAACCTTCCAGTTCCATGACCGATGAGGTCCCAGAAATCCGGCCACCCACGGGAGTCGTTTCTGCAACTAAAATACCATTAAATCGAAAGGTTGGAATAAATTCAGAATCTGTGTTGTATGATATGACGGATCTTACATTGGGATTGATCTCTCCTCGTTCGTCCATATCGCTCATGGCTCTTATCGAACTGACTTCTTGTAATCCTATCTGTGAGTTGGGGAGTATGAATCCTGGGTAAACGTGCTTTCCGGTAATGTCAATTACTTTAAAGCCAGAGGAATCAGTAACATTATTTGACGATTCATTAACCAGAATTATTTTCCCTTTATCAAACCCGATCAATGAATTTTGAATCACTTCTCCATTACCTATATGTGCCACCCCTCCTACAAGAAGGATGGGTTGATTTTGGGAGGGTGCGGGCACAGGTACTTGCGCGATGACTGAAAAGGTCATCCATATTCCGAGGGAGAGATTAATAATTTTCTTCATGTTTAATATATTATATGTAATGGAGCTGATGTCTTTTATTTATTCTTTTGTGTCCAGATCAAATGAGGTAGCCAAGTGGTCATCATCGCAATCAAATTCAATAAATATTTCCGAGCTTCGAAGCTTCGTAGGGGCACCACTTTTCTTTGCGTTTTTCATCTTTTGAATGAGTCTGGCCCGCTCTGAATGGATCATTACTCTGGAGGCTTTGTCCTTTCCCACATCGAAATAGACAATGCCATCAACAATGGTTTTTTCTACTCGAGCATATACAGAAAGGGGATGATCTGTCCACAGGACGATATCGGCATCTTTACCTACCTTGACACTTCCCATACGATCATCCAAATGAAGTAATTTAGCGGGATTGAGCGTAACCATTTTCCATACATTTTCTTCAGATAGTCCTCCATATTTTACGGATTTTGCTGCTTCTTGGTTCAGTCTTCTCCCGCTGTTGGAATCATCTGAATTGATGGCCGTAACGACCCCTTCAGTGTACATGATAGCGGCATTATATGGAATGGCATAACGTACTTCCCATTTGTAATTCCACCAGTCAGAAAAGGTTGAAGCACCGGCGCCATGGGCTTTCATTTTGTCAGCAACTTTATATCCTTCCAAGATGTGCGTGAAGGTATTGATGTTAAAATTGAATTGCTCTGCGACCTTCATCAGCATATTGATCTCAGATTGAACATAAGAATGGCAAGTGATGAAGCGCTCCTTATTAATGATTTCCATCATGGCTTCATCTACCAAATCTCGCCTAGGTTGAGGAATAGTATTTTTTGATTTTTTTGGAAGCCCATCGTAGACAGACCACTCCTTATTGTAGGCGAGGGCTTGGGTGAATCCATCCATATACACTTGTTCTACACCCATTCTGGTTTGGGGAAACCTAGTAGAACTGGGATTTCGTGATCTTTTTACGTTTTCACCTAAGGCAAATTTGATATAGCCATCTGCATTTTTGATTTTCAAGTCATCCGGAGCTACTCCCCAACGCAACTTGATCAAGGCAGATTGACCTCCGACGGGATTGGCCGAACCATGAAGTACTTGAACCGCCGTAACGCCGCCAGCGAGGGCTCGATAAATATTAATGTCTTCGGAATTTAGCTGATCTCCTATGCGAACCATGGATGAGTTAGTGGCTCGGTCATTACCCCCACCTCCGATGTGGGTATGTTCATCAATAATGCCACTGGTCAAGTGTTTCCCACGGCCATCAATGACCAGGGCTGAAGGATCTTGGAGATTTTTACCTATCTCTGAAATTTTCCCTTCTTTTAATAATACATCTGTATCTTCCAAGATTCCCATGGTTTCATTGGTCCATACAGTGGTGTTTTTTATAAGTAAAGTTTGTTGTTGCGGATGGGTCTCATTACCAAACGCGATAAATGGAAAGATTACCGGACCTAGAGCATCTGTTGGAGGGGTAGTCAATTTCTTTTTTTCTTCTTTTGGGTCTATATCACCTATGCGTTGCGAGGTCCATTGGACCCATTTTCCATCAGCTAATTGACCGGTTCCTTTCCAACCTGAATCGGTTCGCCAGCCCGATAATCTAATGGTTTTTTTATTTAGAGGAAAGCTAAAGGTGGCTAGGGTGGCTGTTAACGTTGATTTTATCTCATGCGTAACGGAGTCATTGAGGATAAGTTGGGCTTTTTCTGATCCAGCCACTCCAGTGATCTTCATTTCGTAATCTTTATTGTCTAAGGTTAGGGTATACTTCCCTTGATAATCTTCTGTACTCAATGACTGGAAACGATAAGGTCTCCCTTGTACCCAATTTTCATGAATAATGGTTTTTTCATCAAATAATTTACCAGAGGTAATAATGAAATTGGCCAGCATATTAGGTCTCAAGGATCCAACTTGATGATTTATTTGGATCAGTTCTGCGGGTGTAAGCGTTAGGGATTTGAGTGCCAATGACTCAGAAAGCCCATGATCTATGGCCTTGCGGATATGACTCAGAAAATCTGATTTTTTAGTAAGTCCATCACTTGTAATGGCAAAGTTGATGCCAGCCGCTTCGAGTTTTGCTAAATTTGATGGGGCCAATTCCCAATGTTTCATATCGGCCAACGAGACCGAAAAGGCATCAATAGGATCATCAACATCGTAGGTTTCTGGGAAATTTACAGGTACGATGAGCGTGGCTCCAGTCGCTTTAATTTCCTCAATTCTTTTGTAGGCATCACCACCACTTTTTATCACATATTGAACGCCAAATTCATCGCCAACTTTATCGGCCCTGAGTACATTGATCCATCCACCGGCATCAAAAAATTGGGGTAAATTTTGCTCAGCGATCCAGGCCTCAAGTGATTGATCTAAAAAGGGGCGAGGGTTGAACTGCCCGTACCATGCGGCATCTAAATAAGTTTGACGTAACAAGGAAATATAGCCCATGGTAGAACCTGGATAATATTGTTTAGAGGTTCCCTTGTTAAGAGAGTAATGGGCGGCAGCGTTTTGAATAAGGATGTTTTTATTTGGATTATCTCCAAGGGTCGTAAAAGTTGAGGTACCTCGTGCAATACCGTCTGCCCTAAAGGAAAGGACTGATCCAAAACCTATTTTACGGAAGATTGTGGCGGCTTTTTCATTATTGTTAAACACTTCGCTTGCATCAAAATCTGATTTGATGGCTTCATTGGCATTATAGGCTCCGGGAGTTTTGGTCAGCATTTGCTCTGCTCCGGTAAATCCTCTGGATGTAGCAAGCGCTACTTTTGGAAGTCCATAATGTGTATGTAGGTCAATTAAAGAAGGATAGATATACTTACCCTTGAGGTCAACCACGATATAACCCGAAGGAGCAGTAAGGTTGGCCCCTATTTGAATGACTTTACCCTCTTTTATCAGTAAAGTTGCATTTTTAATTTCGGTTTGGTAGTCAACAAACAGGTGAGCATTTATAAATGCATAGGCATGGACGCGTTCGTCGTGAACATCGTTCGGTGTTACGGTTTCTTGCGAAAACGCTTGAATATTGACCAAAAGCAAGCCAATTATTATGATTATTCCTTTGAGTCTCATTTGATAAGTCAATTAATTATACATTAATTTATGTATAATTTGGGGTGAGTAACTTATGGATTGGCCTTTATTATTTGAGCGGTAGGCACTTTATCCAAGCCATTTTTTATTCGTTTATCAAGTATTTCTAGCGAAGACGATAAGGTGAAAAAGTATCCCATTGAATATTCAGTCGTTTGGGAGAAAGAATTTTTTGATCAAAATTCAGTTATTACGAAACGTGCCAATTTGATATAGTTTTAGAAATAGACACCTGATGAAAAGGAGTAACTTATTAAGTACAGCAGCCTCTAAAATGCTCATTTTTCTTTTTTTTCAAGTCATTTAGATCGTTTTTCTCTCTTTTTTTAGATAAAATTAAAAATTAATATTATTCTTGCATTGTAAAACATGATTTCAAGCATTTACATAGCACCCAGTTTTCTTTTAAGGCCGATATTCCCGGCTAGGCGTTAGCCTATATATCAAAATGACCTCCTACGCGGAACGGTCGACCCTCATACATCTTTTTATTATTTTATTATTTATTTAATCAAGCAATGGATTCAATTGTAATTCAAATCGCTTCATTACATCATGTGGGATATGCCCATGACATATCTGCTTTGATAGAAGAGAGCGCCAAAAAAAGGGGAACCGGTATTGCCAAACGTTCACCCAGTTACATCATACAGAAAATAAATGAGCGTAAGGCCATTATTGCGGTCACTCGTCAGGGAGAGCTCGTCGGATTTTGTTACATAGAAAGTTGGGGTAATACCAAATACGTAGCCAATTCTGGACTCGTCATCCATCATAAATTTCGGAACCAAGGCGTGGCTAAAAAAATCAAAAAGCTCGCTTTTCACCATTCCATAAAAATGTTTCCTGAAGCTAAACTCTTTGGATTGACCACGTCATTGCCGGTAATGAAAATAAATTCAGAATTGGGTTATGAGCCTGTCACCTTCAGTGAATTGACCGATGATGATGCGTTTTGGAAAGGCTGTCAGAGTTGTGTCAACTATGAGATTTTACAAACAAAGAACCGGAGTAACTGTCTCTGCACAGGGATGTTATATAATCCAGCGGTTAACAAGGGAAAGAAAAAACATTTCTGGAATAAGTCGAAATGGCTCAGTAGATGGGCAACTATTAAGAATAAGATGGGCGATAATAAACTATCAATATGAAGAAAAAAGTACTACTCGCCTTCAGCGGCGGTTTAGATACCTCTTATTGTGCCTTGTATTTGGTCAAAGAGCGTGGCTTTGAGGTGGTAGCAGCCACAATAAATACGGGAGGATTTGATGAGATAGCTGCGAATCAATTGCAGGAAAAAGCCTTTTCATTGGGTGCTTCGGACTATAAATTCATTGACGAGACTGCGCGTTTTTATGAGCAGGGGATAAAGTATTTAATCTTTGGAAATGTATTAAAAAACAATACTTACCCTCTTTCTGTGAGCGCAGAGAGAGTTTTCCAAGCGATGGCGTTAGCTTATTTGGCTATAGAAATGGGGGTAGATGCCATTGCACATGGAAGTACAGGTGCTGGAAATGATCAGATCAGATTTGACCTTATTTTTCAAACGATGTGCCCTCAAATTGAGATCATCACACCTATCAGAGATTTGGCATTGTCTCGCGAAGAAGAAATTTCTTATTTGCAGCAGCATGGCGTGGAGGGTGTTTGGGAAAAAGCACTGTACTCAATTAATGAAGGATTATGGGGAACTTCTATTGGAGGTATGGAGACCCTTACCTCAAATGGGGTGCTACCTGAAGAAGCATTTCCAAACCAACTCCAAGAGTTCGATTCCGAGGTGATTGAGATAAGATTTGAAAAAGGTGAACCGTTTGGTCTGAACGGTACGATTATGACTCCTATTGACGTAATTAAGCGTTTAAATGAGTGGGGCGGTAAGTATGCCATTGGTCGGGATGTGCATGTAGGAGATACCATCATAGGTATTAAAGGACGTGTAGGATTTGAGGCGGCTGGGCCATTAATGCTCATCAAAGGGCATCACTTACTTGAGAAACATACCTTATCGAAGCAGCAATTGTTTATTAAGGATCAAATGGCTGCTTTTTATGGAAGTCTGATGCACGAAGGTCAATACCTAGACCCTGTGATGAGAAATATAGAGGCCTTTCTCTCTTCATCACAAAAAAATGTAACCGGGACTGTTGAAATACGCTTAGCACCGTATAGATTTCAATTATTGGGTATTCAATCTGATTTTGATTTGATGCAGTCTGCTGTAGCCAACTATGGTGAGACAAATAAGGCCTGGTCTGCGGCAGAAGTCAAAGGCTTCACGAAAATTTTTTCTAATCAAACCAAATTATACTACGGATTAAAAGATGCATAAATTAAATATAGGAATCGTAGGTGCGGCAGGTTATACCGCAGGGGAGTTGATCAGGATATTATGTAATCATCCCAATGTTGACCAAATTATTGCACAAAGCGAAAGTCAAAAAGGTAATAAAGTCTCATCCATTCATACTGACTTGGTTGGTGATGTTGAATCTGAGTTTCAAGAAAAGCTAGATGTTAGAGAACTAGATGTAGTTTTCCTTTGCAAAGGACACGGTCAATCTCAAACTTACTTGGCGGCTCATACTGAACTGTATTCAATCAAGATCATAGATTTAAGTCAAGATTTCAGAATCTCTGGGTCCCATGAATTTGTCTATGGCTTACCTGAGATGTCTCGGAAATGGATACGAAAAGCCAATTACATCGCTAATCCAGGCTGCTTTGCGACTGCCATCCAATTGGGTTTACTGCCTGCTATGGCCGCATCAGTAGTTCATGGGGATATTCATGTATCAGGACTTACCGGATCAACAGGTGCCGGTCAAGCCAAAACTGCAACTTCTCATTATTCTTGGAGGAATGATAATGCCAGCGTTTACAAGGCGTTTGAGCATCAACATCTTCGGGAAATAGGCCAATCTTGCGATCAGTTAAATCCTTCATTTTCTGGCCGTATGAACTTCATACCCTATCGCGGTGCCTTTACTCGCGGCATCATCACCAGCACTTATTTCAATTCAGATGAAAGTGAAGCTACCCTCAAATCTATTTATAAAGATTATTATGAAGGACATCCTTTCACGCATGTGATCGATCACAATCCTGATTTAAAGATGGTGACCAATACTAATAGAGCATTGGTTCATGTTTCTAAAACTGAGAATCAAGTACTCATCATCACGGTAATAGATAATTTATTGAAAGGGGCTTCAGGGCAGGCCATTCAAAACATGAACCTAATTTTCGATTTAGATGAAGCCACAGGTTTGGCTTTAAAAAGCAATGTATTTTAATTATGACAACAGTAAACAAAATAGCCATACTTGGAGCAGGTAATTTAGGTATTTCCATCGCTACCGGGATTGTTGAAAAGAAACTGAAATCGCCATCAGATATTTTTTTAACCAGAAGACATACCGGCCTTCTCGATAAGTATCGAGACTTAGGATACAGGGTTTCTAGTGATAGCAAGAAGGCAGTTGAACAATCTGAAATTATTTTTCTATGTGTTCAGCCCAAACAAATTGACGCATTGATTGAAGTAATTAAACCTATTTTGCGCAAGGATCATATTCTGGTATCAGTGATTACTGGTGTTTCTTTAGATCTCTTGAGAGAAAAGATTTCAGGTGTAGTTCAGCTCGTTCGTGCCATGCCAAATACGGCGGTAGCGATTGGTCAATCTATGACTTGTTTGGCTACGCAAGGAGCGGATACGGCATTGGAGAAGGTCGAGCCGCTCTTTCAAACTTTAGGGTTGACCTTATTGATCGAAGAACGCCTGATGCAAGCCGCGACCGTATTGGGGGCCAGTGGAATTGCTTTTTTTATGAGGTATTTACGTGCCGCGACGCAGGCCGGCGTACAAATGGGTTTTGATACCGAGGAAGCTCAAAAAATAGCGGTTCAAACCGCCAAGGGGGCCGCCTCTTTAATCCTAGTGCATAACAGTCATCCAGAAGTTGAAATAGATAAGGTAACTACTCCGCAAGGGTGTACGATAGAAGGGTTGAATGAGATGGAGCATCAAGGATTCAGTTCTTCTTTAATTAAAGGAGTGATGACCTCATTCAATAAAATAAATCAAATGAAATCATGAAGATGTTTGATGTTTATCCACGCTATGATATTGATCCGGTGCGCGGACTGGGTTCCTGGATCTGGGACCAAGAAGGTCAGAAATATTTAGATTTTTATGGAGGACATGCCGTTATATCCATTGGGCACGGCCATCCTCATTATATTGATCGTGTTCAGCATCAATTGCGGCAGCTTGGATTTTATTCTAATTCAGTTCAAATGCCTATTCAAGATGAATTAAGTCAAAAATTAGGGGAAATGTCTGGATATACGGATTATGAGTTGTTTTTATGTAATTCTGGAGCTGAGGCTATAGAAAATGCCTTGAAGGTTGCTTCATTTCATACCAAGCGATCCAAAATAATTGTATTTGAAAATGCGTTTCATGGAAGAACCTCGTTAGCCGTAACCGCAACTGACACCACCAAATTGATAGCACCCATCAATCAAAATGACCGCTTTATCAGAGTCAAATTAAATGATTTGGAAGCGGTAGCTCAGTGTCTGGATGCATCGGTAGCAGCAGTACTGATTGAGGGGATTCAGGGAGTAGGGGGCATACAAGTGCCCGATGATGCTTTTTTAAAGGAGTTGAAGTTGTTATGTAAGCAAAATGGGTCCTTACTGATCGTAGATGAAATCCAAAGTGGTTATGGTCGTACAGGCAAATTCTTTGCCCATCAATATGCTCAAGTTCAGCCAGATCTGATTACCATAGCCAAAGGTATGGGAAATGGATTTCCGATAGGGGGTGTCCTGATTCACCCAGATATCAAGGCATGGTCTGGGATGCTCGGAACTACTTTTGGAGGCAATCATTTGGCCTGTGCCGCCGGCCTGGCTGTTCTAGAGGTCATCGAATCGGAGGAATTAATTAATCATGCGAATTTTATGGGGGACTTGCTTTGGAAAGCATTGGGATCATTAGAAAACTTGGTTCAAATAAGAGGTAGAGGATTGATGATAGGACTGGATTTGACAGGAGATTCTAAACCTTTCAGACATAGTTTATTGAAAGAGCAACATGTTTTTGTAGGATCAGCTGCGCAATCAAATACAGTGAGGCTTTTACCCCCCCTTGGGGTGAGTCAGGAAGAATTAGTTGTTTTTTTAGAAGCATTTAAAAAAGTAGGGTATGCCTAATCATTTTTGTTCGGCTGAGGATTGTCCAGACCCCGCGGGGTGGATTCGTGAAGCCTTAATACTTAAAGAAACACCATATAACGATAAATTGCTGGGAACTAATAAAACGCTAGGGCTTATTTTTTTCAATGCCAGCTTGCGTACCCGGTTAAGCACCATTAAGGCCGCTCAAAACTTGGGTATGGAAACGATCACTTTCAACGTAAATAAGGAGGGATGGCAACTAGAAACTGCCCAAGGTGTAGTCATGGATGGAGATCCTGCCGAGCACATCACTGAGGCGGCCGCAGTCATGGGAGGGTATTGTGATATTTTGGGTGTTCGAGCTTTTCCAACACTATTAGATAGAAAGGAAGATTATTCAGAAAAATATCTTTTAGGCTTTCAAGAATATGCGGGTGTCCCGATCATCAATCTCGAATCTGCCGCCTTACATCCCTTACAGTCTTTTGCAGATTTGATGACCATAGAACAGCATAAGAAAAAGAAGCGACCTAAGGTTGTGATGACTTGGGCGCCACATGTCAAAGCGCTACCACAGGCGGTGCCCAATTCTTTTTCCCAGTGGATGCAGCATTACGATGCGGACTTTCATATTGCGCATCCTGAGGGCATGGAATTAGATGCTAAATTCACCAAAAATGCAACGTTGAGTTATGATCAAGATGAAGCCCTTAAAGAAGCAGACTTTATCTATGTAAAAAACTGGTCTTCCTATCATGATTATGGGGAACCCTTAAAAAATCAGCAAGGATGGATGGTGACTTTAGAGAAATTACAACGCACCCATCAAGCTAAATTAATGCATTGTTTGCCTGTTCGTAGAAATGTAGTGATCGCAGATAATGCCATGGACAGTAAGCATTCGATAATCCAAGATCAAGCCTATAATCGGATATTTGCGGCTCAATTAGTGTTGAAAAAATTACTAACAAGATCATGAAAAAAAAACTCCATATCGTTAAAATAGGGGGCAATGTCATCAATGATTCCATAAAATTGAAGCAATTTTTAATGTCATTCAAAGCCCTTGAAGGCCTTAAAATACTTATTCACGGAGGAGGAGCGAAAGCCACGCAATGGGGAAAAAAACTCTCATTAAATATCCAAATGATTGAAGGAAGGCGTGTGACAGATGATCAAATGATCGATGTGGTAACTATGGTCTATGCTGGCCTGCTTAACAAAAAAATAGTAGCTGCACTTCAGTCAGAAAATTGTGACGCCTTGGGTTTGAGTGGTGTAGATGCCAATCTCATTCTTTCAGAAAAAAGATCCTTACAGGGGGGTATTGATTATGGCTGGGTTGGAGATCCCCTGTTTGTCAATACGGCACGCATCTCATCGTTTATAGATTTGGGACTGGTACCTGTTTTGGCACCCATCACGCATGAGGGCCAAGGGAATTTATTGAATACCAATGCAGATACCATTGCCAATGTAGTGGCCACGGCAATGGCTAAAAAGTATGAGGTGCATTTGATATATGCATTTGAGCTTCCGGGCGTCATGAAAGATGTCCAAAAGCCAGATTCTTTGATTCACCGAATAGACCATGCCTACTATACTGAATTAAAGTCAAAAGGCTTGGTCAGTCAGGGAATGATTCCTAAACTGGATAATGCCTTTCAAGCCCTTGCACAAGGTGTAAGGCAAGTATGTATTATTAGATTTGATAAAGTCAACTCATTAACCCAAGGACATGAATATACTTCCATTATCTAACGTACAATTGGAGGATTATTATCAATCTGCGCTGGCCTTACTTAAGGCATTGATCCGCACGCCTAGCTTAAGTAAAGAAGAGGCGCAGACCGGTGATCTTTTGTCTGATAAGTTGGAGGCTCAGGGTATATCTTTTGAGCGAAAGCATCACAATTTATGGATGCGAAATAAATATTTTCACGCGGATAAACCCACTTTACTCCTTAATTCCCATCACGATACCGTTAAACCTAATGAGGGTTATACTTTGAACCCCTTTGATCCTCTGGTTAAGGAGGGGAAGCTGTCGGGTTTGGGAAGCAATGATGCGGGCGCGTCCTTGGTCGCTTTGTTACATACTTTTATCCATTTTTATGAGATTGATTTGCCCATCAATCTGGTTTTTGCAGCGACGGCAGAAGAAGAAATATCGGGAGAAAATGGGTTGAGGTCCATTTTAGCAGATTTGGGACCAATTGATTATGCCCTTGTAGGGGAACCTACGGAAATGAAAATGGCCATTGCTGAAAAAGGGTTGATGGTTTTGGATGTATACGCAAAAGGGGTAGCAGGGCATGCTGCGCGTGATATAGGAGAGAATGCTATTTATAAAGCAATGCAGGATGTAGCATGGTTTAAAAATCATGTTTTTGATAGGAAATCATCCACACTAGGTCCGGTCAAGATGGCGGTTACCATGATTGAGGCCGGTTATCAGCATAATTTAATACCCGATACCTGTCATTTTGTGGTAGATGTGAGAACAACAGATGCCTACACCCATTCTGAAATTCTTGGTCTGATTAATCAGAAAATTTCAAGCTTGGTACGGCCCAGATCCACCCATTTAAATCCTTCGGGCTTGTCACATGACCATATTCTGATCCAGGCGGCAACGAGACTGGGCACTGATCAATTTGGGTCACCTACCCTTTCAGATCAATGTTTGATGCCTTTTCCGAGTGCTAAAATGGGGCCAGGCCTGTCTGAAAGATCTCATTCTGCTGATGAATTTATTTACTTAGATGAAATAAAGCAGGGCATCAAAGGCTATATTGACTTAATCACAACACTTTCCAAAATCACACCAAAATGAAATTGTGGCAAAAAGAGGAATCTATTGATAAAATTTTTGAACGTTTTACCGTAGGCAAAGATCCTGAGTTGGATGTTTATTTAGCCAAGTACGATGTCATCGGCTCTAGGGCGCATGTAAAGATGCTCGGACAAATAGGGCTCTTAAAATCAGAGGAGGTCATTGCTATTGGCTTAGGTCTTGATAGAATTGATCAAATGATTGATTCAGGTACTTTTGAAATCAGTGAAGGTGTGGAGGATTGCCATTCTCAAATTGAAATATTACTCACCGAAGAGTTAGGGGAGATAGGAAAAAAAATACACAGTGGGAGATCACGAAATGATCAAGTTCTTACTGCGCTGAAACTTTTTGCTAAATCAGAACTTGAAGAAATAGCCACCTTGATTAAAGATCTTTTTGAACTTTTTATGGCTATGAGCGAGCGTTATAAGAAGGTTTTGATGCCAGGTTATACGCACATGCAGATCGCGATGCCTTCTTCATTTGGCCTGTGGTTTGCGGCCTATGCTGAAAGCCTTCTTGATGATCTATTGCAGCTCAAGTCAAGTTATCAATTGGTGGATAAAAACCCCTTGGGATCTGCAGCAGGCTATGGCTCCTCTTTCCCATTAAATCGATTATCTACTACCGAGGAAATGGGTTTTGGAGGGATCAATGTGAATGCAATATATGCCCAAATGACGCGAGGGAAAATGGAAAAAAGTGTAGGGTTTTCGGTCAATAGTATTGCCGCTACTTTGTCAAAATTCGCCATGGATGTTTGTCTGTATTCTGGGCAAAATTTTAATTTTTTAAAAGTAGATAAAAAGTATACTACGGGATCCAGTATTATGCCGCACAAGTCCAATCCAGATGGCTTTGAGTTGGTCCGTGCCAAGTGTAACTTGTTACAGGCACTTCCCTATGAGCTTAATATGATGCTCTTAAATCTCCCATCAGGCTATCATCGAGATTTGCAAGTTTTGAAAGAGCGATTTATGCCTGCTTTATTCTCATTGAAAGACTGCCTTAAAATTACTACGGCCATGACGACTCAATTATCTATCGAGGCAGAGCTGATCAATGATCCTAAATATGATTTAATCTTCAGTGTTGAAGAGGTGAACAGAAGGGTGACGGCTGGAGTGCCCTTTAGAGATGCTTATCATGCCGTGTCCGCGTCGATTAAGCAAGGTGATTTACATTTCAATCGAAAGATCGATCACACACATATCGGAAGTATAGGGAATCTAGGAAATGACTTAATTAAGGAATCTTTTAAAAAAGCCTATGCTTTTTTTGAATGAATGATCTGATATTCGAATTAATGCACAGGGTTGTCTAATTTTAAGCCATGTCTACAGCAAGGCCTTTTCAAATTTATAAATCTTCCGCAGGATCAGGTAAAACACATCAGTTGACGTTGGAGTATCTCAAATTGGCCTTGAGGGATAAAATGGCCTTCAAAGACATCTTAGGAGTGACCTTCACCAATAAGGCGACGAGTGAGATGAAGTCACGAATTGTGAAGGTATTGGAGACGCTGAGTCATGGCAAAGATCATGCAATGAAGTTCGATTTGATGGCAGCCTTACACCTTTCAGCATCAGATCTTAAAAAACGTGCGGAAGAAGTTTTATCAAGCATATTACATCAGTATGGAAGATTTTCCATTGTCACCATTGATAGTTTTTTTTATCAGGTAATCAGATCTTTTGCACAAGAGATGAGCTTGCAAGGCTCATTTAATGTTGATTTGAATCAGGGACAAGTCATCAAAAAAGTAGTGGATCAATTGCTGGGTGACATAGGAAATCCCGAACAAAAAGAGCTCAAAAAATGGCTGATTGAATTTGCGGAAAGCAAAGTAGAGGAGGGTAATCGCTGGGATTTTAGGGCAGATGTTGAAAAATTGGGGGGGCAAATTCTGACGGATAACTTTAAGAGACATTCGGAAGTCATTTTAAAATTAAGTGACGATCCGAAGTACTTTCCTCAGGTAAAAAAAGCCCTTTTTAATTCCTCAAATGCGTACCGTGTTAATTGTCAGAGGTTAGCTGATTTAGGGATTAAGCATCTAGATGAAATAGGAGGATTGTCTTATTTCAAGGGCAAAAGAGGAGGGCCTGCAGGCTTGTTCTATAAAATAGCAAATCAAGAATTTGAAGTAAGTGCTCCACGTAAGGCGGCCATGGGAAATTTGGAAGCGTGGTTGACAATAGAGCATCGAACATCGGGAGATTTGATTTCTTTTTTAGAGGGAAAATTATGGCCTGTTTATGACGAATTGGTTGAGTATATGGTATCCAATGAATTACTATATTTTTCAACGCTAGAGGCCCGGAGGTATTTATATACCTTTGGTATTTTGTCAAAGATCAATAAAGAATTGGTCAAATTTCGAGAAGAAAATGATATGGTATTGATCGCTGATTTGCCTGATTTTCTGAATAAAATCATTAATGACAGTGATACGCCTTATATCTATGAAAAAGTAGGTGAGAGATATGCGCATTACCTCATCGATGAATTTCAAGATACTTCTGGATTTCAGTGGGATAATTTTAAACCTTTGGTTAAGAACGGAACAGATCAAGGTTATTTTAGCATGGTTGTTGGGGATATTAAACAATCTATTTACCGATGGAGAGGAGGTAACTGGCGATTATTGAAAGATCAGGTCAAGCAGGACATTGGCATCGAGGCTTCCCAAGACTATCAGCTAGATGCTAATTGGAGAAGCGGGAAAAATATCGTCGAGTTTAATAATAAATTATTCACCACCATGCCAGTCGTGGCCAGGCGCTATTTTTCGGATTTGCCCCCGACCCATGAAGCATCCATCGAAAATGCACTTAACGCGTATGACGGAGTTGCTCAAAAAGTCATGCTTACCGACGATGAATCATACATCAATATAACTTATCTCGAAGCCGACGATGAAAACACATGGAGTGAAGTAGCCTTGAAAAAAACGATTGAAGTTGTTGAAGAACTTCAGCATAAGGGCTATCATCTCAGAGATATTGCCATTTTAGTGAGAACCAAAAAGGAGGGGAAAGTGATTGCAGATGGATTTATGGAGTACAGTAGCTCTGAAGCATCGATAAAGGGCTTAAACTATGATGTAGTCAGTTCAGAGGCCTTATATTTATCCAGTAGTGAGGTGGTGAACTTAATCATTAGTCTGATGAGATGGGTACATCAAAATCAAGATAAAATAGCGCTTTGGGAATGGTTCACTAGTTATTGGTCCATTAAAAATGAAAGACCGAAGCAGGAAGCATTTGATCAGGTTGATCAATGGCAAGCCCATATGCCTGCTGAGTTCTTGCTGCATTTACCCCAATTTAAAACTTTGGGCTTGTATGAGCTGATTGAATCCTTTATTGAGTTATTAGCACTGAATGATCGTTCTGAGCAATATACGTATCTCCAAGGGCTCCAAGATGCGGTTTTAGATTTCACCAAAAATGCGAAGGGAGATTTACCGTCTTTTTTGATTTGGTGGGAAGAGGAAGGACAAAACAGAGCCATAAAAATAACGGATGAAAATGATGCGATTAAGATACTTACGATCCACAAAGCCAAAGGATTAGAATATCCTGTGGTCATACTTCCTTTTTTGAATTGGCCTTTTGAAAAAAAGGGGAAAGAGGAAATTATTTGGGTGGATGGCGCCCCGTTAAATGACGTGGTCCAGATGCCCATCATACCTATCAAACATTCAAGAAATTTACTTAAAACCTATTGGTCTGATGTATATGCAGCGGAACACATCAATGGCTTTATTGATAATATGAATGTCCTTTATGTCGCCTTAACACGGCCTACGCATGCACTTTATGTGTTTGCTGAACAAAAAGTGAAAAATGATTTGAAGGACATGGGTTCCTTTGTGAAAAATATTTTGATGACCTTTCCTGGTGGAGATGAAAACCCTCAAACGTTCAATTTTGGAGCACTGCCCGATGGGATAAAAAAAGCCAAAACACAGGTTGAGTTTAGCTTAACCGAATATCCCAGTTCCTCTTGGCGTGAGAAGGCGCTTTTGCAAACAAGGGGAGTCTCAATGATCAAAGAAACATCTTTAGATGCCCAACAAAGGGGGATTGACATTCATGATGCCTTCAGTCAAATCCATCAAGTGGGCGATGAATTAAGGATTGACGATTTAGAGTTAAGAAGGCTTTTAGAATTGATCCTCTATCACAAAGAAGTAGTAGGCTTTTTTGAGCAAACAGATGAAGTTATTTTGGAGCACCCCATGTTATTGCCAGGAGGAGAGGTCAGAAGAATTGATAGATTGGTGAATAAGGGGGGCTACTGGCATGTCATTGACTTCAAAACAGGTCAGCCTCGCGCAAAGGATCAAAATCAGGTTAAAGAATATATTCAGATTTTATCTCGAATGGGATTCAAAGAGTTAAAGGGCTATTTGATATACCTAGACCCCATAAGCGTAGTGAGGATTTAATGACTAAAATGAATTGAAGCTTAATTTTTTAGGCAAATAATTTTAACTTTGCTTTCAAAAAAAGTTTATGACAAAAGTAAAAGCAAACGACATTATTAAAGTCCATTACACCGGAAAGCTCACAGATGGCGAAGTCTTTGATTCTTCAGTGGGTAGGGATCCTATTGAATTTACAGTGGCATCGGGTCAAATGATCAAGGGATTTGATGATGCCGTTGACGGTATGGCGTTGAATGAGAAAAAGACAGTGGAAATTCCTGCGGTAGATGCCTATGGAGAGCACAATCAGGATATGGTGCAGACGGTTCCTAAAGAAAACTTACCACCTGAAATAGTTCCAGAAATAGGACAGCAGCTTTCAGCGACTGCTGATAATGGTCAACAAATCCCAGTTACTATTGTTGAGGTAAACGAAAAAGACATTAAAATTGATGCCAATCATGCACTCGCAGGAAAGGATTTAATTTTTGAAATTGAGGTTATTGAAATAGCCTGATTTAATGCGAAGCAGCGTAATATTTTTTTTAAAAATTAGCCGCTCATGCTTTGCTGAATTTAACTTAGTTTCTAGCCCCGAGAGCTAGAAACTAAGTTAAACATTACTTGACCCATTGACTTTCTCTTAGATTGAGTAGGAAGCATACTTTTTTCTGGATGAAAACGTGAAAAAGCGAAAGCATCTTCTTTGATTTACCACCTTCCCCCACCATTTTTCTTGATTTAAATAAAAATCACTTTTTTCATCGCTTTTTGAACTAAAAATGATTTTTTACGAACAAAAGTCGCTGCTAGAGATGCCATCGACTCGGTGATCATTATTTTTCATTGATTTAAAAACTACTCATAAGCCTTTTTAAGCCCTATTTTAGGGTTATTTAAACAAGTAAATTCATAGATTATTGTTTTTTAAAAAAAAAGTGGGAGAAAGTGGGGAATAGTGGTTGTAAATGTCGAATTATTTTATAGATTTGTGGTGGTGGTTTATTTTTTTAATAACTCTTATGGCTTTTTTTACAAGCGAATTTGAGTGCAAGTTGGATACCAAGGGTAGATTAGTCTTACCTGCAAAGATTAAGTCTAATCTTCCCGAGGTCTCTACTTCAGAGCTCGTCCTACGAAAAGGTTTTGAATCTAATTTGATTCTCTACCCGATGCTCGAGTATAAGAAAATACATCAAAAAATTTCAAGTTTAAGTGAGTTTAATCCTGAGCAGCGAAAGCTGAAAAGGATGTTTTTTAGGAGCATTGCTCAAGTAGAATTGGACAACGCAGCTAGAATTTTGATTCCCAAAACGATGTTATTGCATGCCAAAGTCAATCGGGAGGCTCTTTTGATTGGAATGGGCAATTATATTGAAATATGGGATCCTGATATTTTTGATTTAAATCAAAAGACCGATGTGACTGAATTTTCGAATTTAGCAGAAAAATACCTTGATGAATGAGTGAATAAATGAGTTATCATGTACCCGTTTTACTTAAACAGAGTGTTGAAGGGTTAAATATCCAGGCCGGGGGAATTTATGTAGACGTGACTTTTGGAGGTGGAGGACACGCCCGAGCCATCTTTGAACAGATGGAGCAAGGTACTTTAATTGCCTTCGACCAAGATCCAGATGCCTCAAAAAATACAGCTTCATTTGAGTCTGACGCACAGCGTTCTTTTATTTTTGTAGCTTCCAATTTTAGACACCTCAAAAGGTATTTAAAATTTCATAAAATCGACAAAGTAGATGGAATTTTAGCAGATTTAGGGGTTTCATCCCACCAATTTGATCAGCAAAGTAGGGGGTTTTCTACACGATTTGATGGAGCACTTGATATGCGCATGGATCAAGTATCCAGCATCACAGCGGCTAAAGTGGTAAATGAATACTCCGAAGAGGTTCTTATTCAATTATTATCACGGTATGGAGAGATAAGAAATGCCAAAAGATTGGCTGCCGAAATCATAAGTGCAAGAGCCATCACGCCGATCCATACGACGGAGGCACTCAGGTCAATTGCAATGAAATCCGCGCCGAATGGCAAGCATGCTAAATATTCAGCACAGCTTTTTCAAGCGATTCGAATCGAAGTTAATGATGAAATAAATGCATTAAAGGAATTTTTAATACAGTCTAAAGATGTTTTGAAGGTCGGTGGTCGACTTGTGATCATCAGTTATCATTCCCTTGAGGATAGGTTGGCTAAATTTTTGATAAATACGGGGAATCTTGAAGGCATATTAGAAAAAGATTTTTTTGGAAATGTAATCAGGGCGTTTGAGCCTATTAAAGGGAGGTTGATTACACCAGCAGAAAATGAAATTGCTTTAAATAATAGAGCCAGGAGTGCCAAGTTAAGAATTGGGATAAAAAATTAATATGGCTACCAACACTTATAAACCTAAGGATCAAAGTAAGCGGGGTATTTTAACACTGTTAGAAAGATTTTTACATATTGATGGGAGTATCAAGGAGGTGATCCATGTGCGTTTTATGTCCCAGATTGTTTTTGTCTCGGTACTGTGCCTGGTATATATAGGCAACCGACATTATGCTGAAAAAATAGTGCGAAGCATCAGTCAATTAGAGCGTGAAGTAGAAGATTTAAGAGCGGATTATACGAC
Source organism: uncultured Cyclobacteriaceae bacterium (assembly GCA_905479015.1). Lineage (GTDB taxonomy): Bacteria > Bacteroidota > Bacteroidia > Cytophagales > Cyclobacteriaceae > UBA4465. The sequence goes on along the minus strand of CAJQKV010000009.1, from coordinate 14,142 downwards.
CCTTAAATCAGACTATATGTTTGCCAGTAAACAAGCTGAGATTTCGAGGCGCGTGGCGCGCCTTGGCCTTTATGAAAGTAAAAAACCACCACAAAAGATTTTAATGCCAAAGTGAAAGTAAAAACTGACATATTGTTGAGGGTGCGTATTGCTTATTTAGCGGTGGCATTATTTACTATCGCCGCGGTTTATAGGCTGGTGATCATTCAATATGTTGAGTCTGAGCAATGGAGAGGCTTGGGCCAGACCAATGGACTCAAAGTAATGAAGATCAACGCGACTCGAGGAAACATATATGCCGATGATGGTAGTTTATTGGCCACTTCGTTACCCTTCTATAAAGTGGCTTTTGATCCTTCGCTGGCTACCCATGATCTATTTGATAGCCAAATAGATTCCTTGTCCTACTTATTATCTCAGCATTTTAGAAACTTAAGTTCCAGGCAGTACAAAGCGAAGATTACGCAGCAAAGAAAAATAGGAAGGCGCTACATGGTCATTAATAAAAATTTAATTGATTACCAAGAAAAAAAGAAAATGGAAGAATGGCCGATATTTAGAAAGGGTCGACTCTCAGGGGGGATCATTTTTGAAAAAGTTGAAAAGAGATTTTTGCCTTTCAGTCAGCTGGGGGGGCGTACCATCGGAACGGTCAATGGAGAGGATAGAGGAGTAGTAGGTCTTGAGTATAGCTTTAATAAGGAATTATCAGGAAGAGATGGAGAAGCACTTTATCAGAAAATGGTTGGTGGGGGATGGAAACCGGTTTACGACGGAACAGAGTTAAGACCGATTGAGGGTATGGATATTCAAACTACCATTAATGTAAATATTCAAGACATCGCTGAAAACGCATTGCTTGAGGCTCTAGAAAAAAACCAGGCGGATTATGGTTCAGTGGTAGTTATGGAGGTGAATACGGGTCAGATAAAGGCGATTTCTAATCTCAGTAGAAATTCGAAAGGCACTTACTATGAGTCCTATAATTATGCCGTAGGAAGTCAAGGTTCTAGAGAACCGGGTTCCACCTTTAAATTGGCCAGTATGATTGCGTTATTGGAAGATTCCCAATTGCAGCTTCACGATTCTATTGATACCGGAAATGGGTCCTTCAAGTTTTTCAATGAAACGATGAGAGATCACAAAAAAGGAGGATATGGTATCCTTTCGATTCAAGAAGCATTTGAAAAATCATCTAATATTGGCATTGCCAAGTTAATTCAAAATCATTTTGGTAAAAACCCACAAAAATTCATAGACCAATTGAGAGCTATGGGGCTTTATGAACCTTTGGCCTTTCAGATGTATGGCGAGGGAGTATCTTACATCAAGTCACCAAAAGATTCAACTTGGAGTGGCACTTCATTGCCTTGGATGTCACATGGCTATGAGCTTAAAATGACCCCACTTCATACCCTTACCCTCTTTAATTCGATTGCCAATGAAGGTAAAATGGTACAGCCCATCATTGTAAAATACATCAAGCGTGCAGATCAAGTCATTCAAGAATTTGAGGCAAAGATTTTGAAAGAGAAAATATGCTCTGAAAGCACTTTGAGAGATGTTAAAATTATGCTTCAAGGAGTAGTAGAACGGGGTACCGCCCAAAACATTTATACCCCTAAGTACAATATTGCGGGTAAAACAGGTACTGCAAAAAATGTTAAAAACGGATTATATACCAACGAGTATTATACTTCATTCGTAGGCTATTTTCCTGCTGAAAAGCCTAAATATAGCTGTATAGTCGTGATAGATAAGCCCAAAGGATATCAAATATATGGGGGAGATGTGTCAGCACCCGTCTTTAGGAAGATAGCCGATAAAATCTATTCAAATGAAATAGAGCTACAAGATGTGGAACCTATTGAAGACCTTCATATGGTGGGCATTTTTCCATTGATTAAATCCGGAAATCAACGAGACTTAATACAAATAAGCAACAAACTAGGTATTTCAAATCATTCAGAGGCACCCAATGCAGAATGGGTAAAGACTCAAATCGTAAACAATTCTGTATTATGGAAAGAGAATAATTTAACCCCACAACAGGTACCCAACGTGGTGGGCATGACATTGAAAGATGCCTATTTCGTTTTAGAGAATGCGGGGTTAAAAGTACAAACACAAGGTTTTGGAAGAGTCAAAACACAATCAATTGCACCTAATTCTAAATTAAGGTCGAATCAAAAGATAGAACTGAAACTTGGCTAAGCTCAAAGACATACTTTATGGCGTAAAGCTGAAGGCTATTTCTGGAAATAGGGATAGAGAAATCAATGGTCTGGCTTTCGATTCTCGAAAGGTTCGTCCAGGAGACCTATTTGTCGCTATTCGAGGGCTGAACAGTGATGGTCACGATCATCTTGAACAAGCCGTAGCCCAAGGAGCCGTAGCCTTACTTATTGAAAAAAAATCCAAGGGAAATTTCAGTGATGATATTGCTGTAATTGAAACGGATAATTGCGCAAAGGAACTGGGAGTGATCGCCGATAATTTTTATGATCATCCCTCTAAAAAATTGAAACTTATTGGGATCACGGGAACCAATGGCAAGACGACTTCTGCCACCTTATTGCATTCATTATTTAGTGCTCTGGGTTACCAAGTAGGGCTTTTGTCTACAGTAGAGAATATCATTGGCAAGACCATTATCCCTTCTCATTTCACCACCCCAGATGTCATTACCATCAATGAGCTGTTAGTGGAAATGATTGCGAAAGGATGTCAATATGTTTTCATGGAGGTAAGTTCCCACGCATTGGTTCAAGAACGGACCTCAGGACTCTCCTTTTCGGGAGGCGTATTTACCAATTTGTCACATGATCATTTGGACTATCATTCATCTTTTGATGAATATATAAAGGCAAAAAAAATCTTATTTGATCATTTGAATGAGGATGCTTTTGCGCTCATAAATGCGGATGATAAGCGGGGTAAAATCATGGTTCAAAATACTAAAAGCCGTGTGTATAAATACGGCATGAAGGGTTATGGAGATTTTACTGCCAAATTACTAAACAATACTTTTCAAGGATTAGAACTTGACATTAGTGGTCAAAACATCTGGTTTCAACTGATTGGATCATTCAATGCTTACAATCTATTGACGGCCTATGCTGTGGCAACGATATTAGGCGAAGAGGCACAAGAGGTCTTGATTCAATTATCCCAGAGCAGCAGTGCACGAGGAAGGTTTGAATATGTAAGCAATGATCACAATATAATGGCGATTGTAGATTATGCGCATACTCCGGACGCATTAAGCAATGTCCTTTCAACCATCGATAGCTTAAGGACAAAGAATGAGCAACTCATTACGGTTGTAGGATGTGGCGGAAATAGAGACCAAGAGAAAAGACCGAAAATGGCTTCTATAGCTGCAAGCTATAGTGATAAAGTCATTCTAACCAGTGACAATCCAAGATTCGAAAGTCCAGAGACTATTTTGGATGACATGATGAAAGGGATTTCCCCCATTTATCATAAGAAAGTCATGCGGGTCACAGATCGAAGAGAAGCCATTCGGGTGGCCTGTAATCTTGCGAGTAAAACGGATGTGATTTTAGTGGCCGGTAAAGGACACGAAGATTATCAAGACATTCAAGGGAAAAAAGTACATTTTGATGATAAAGAAATATTAATGGAAATGCTTAAAAAACCATAATGCTGTATCATTTCTTTGACTATATCGATCAGGAATTTGACCTATTTGGGGTAGGGGTTTTTCAATACATCTCTTTTAGAGCGGGATTGGCCGTGCTGATCTCTTTATTGATCACCATTACTTTTGGCCAAAGATTGATCAACCTCTTGAAAGCTTTTCAGTTGGGTGAATCCATTAGGGATTTAGGCCTAAGTGGTCAAATGGAAAAACAAGGCACGCCCACGATGGGAGGTATTATCATTCTTTTGGGTATCATCATTCCTACTTTGCTTTTTGCTGATCTGACCAATATTTATATCCTTTTATTAATTATATCTGCTATTTGGATGGGTGCTATTGGGTTCATTGATGATTTTCTTAAAATTAAAAAGAAAAACAAAGACGGTTTGCGTGGCAAGTTCAAAATCATCGGTCAGGTAGGTTTAGGTCTCCTTGTGGGAGGCACGATGGTGTTTCATCCAGACATTGTAGTTAGAGAATTTAATAGCAACGATATAAGTCTATATAGTGACATCAAATCATCAGCAACGACCATTCCGTTCTTTAAAAATAATGAATTTCAGTATTCATGGTTATTGCCTGATTTCCTTTCTGAATATGCTTGGGTCGTTTATGTATTGATGGTGACGTTTATTGTGACAGCCGTCTCCAATGGGGTAAACATAACGGATGGAATTGATGGTTTAGCAGCGGGAACAACAGCAATTATTGCCCTTTCGCTTGCCATTTTAGCTTATTTATCAGGAAATGTGATTTTTTCAAATTACCTCAACATCATGTATATCCCGAATTCAGGGGAACTGGTTATTTTCTGTGCTGCCCTAGTAGGGGCCTGCATTGGCTTTTTGTGGTACAACGCGTTTCCCGCTCAAGTTTTCATGGGGGATACCGGGAGCCTGGCATTGGGTGGCATCGTTGCCGTATTGGCCTTGGCCATTAGAAAAGAGCTTTTGATTCCCTTATTATGTGGGATATATTTTATTGAACTGCTTTCGGTCATTATACAAGTGGGTTATTTTAAATATACTAAAAGTAAGTTTGGTGAGGGCCAGCGTATCTTTTTGATGTCACCGATTCACCATCATTTTCAAAAGAAAGGGCTGCATGAATCCAAAATTGTAACCAGGTTTTGGACGGTAGGTATTCTTTTAGCCGTCCTCACATTGTCCACCTTAAAACTGAGATAAAGGATAAATGAAGGAAAAAATAGTCATATTAGGATCTGGAGAAAGTGGGGTAGGTGCTGCGATCTTAGCCGTGCAGAAGCATGATGACGTTTTTGTTTCAGACCTTGGCATCATTCCTTTAAATACGAAGCAAAAGCTTGATGAATTAGGGGTGGCATTTGAAGAAAAAAAGCACACTTTTGATTTAATTAAAAAGGCAGATACCGTAGTTAAAAGTCCAGGAATACCGGATAATACCCCTTTAATTATGGATTTGATAGCCCAAGGGGTAGTGGTCATTTCTGAAATTGAATTTGCCTTCAGACACATAGCCCCGAATGCTAAAATCATAGGGATTACTGGGACCAATGGGAAGACGACTACGGCTTTATTGACTTATCATTTATTAAAAGAGGCAGGTTTGGACGTCGCGTTAGCAGGGAATGTAGGCTACAGTTTGGCCAAAAGAGTGGCAGAAAAGAATTATGATTTTTATGTGATTGAAATCAGCTCTTTTCAGCTAGATGGCATCATTCAGTTTAAACCTGACATTTCTATATTGCTGAATATAACTCCAGATCATTTAGATCGATATCATCAGGATTTCAAAAAATATGTGGCCTCTAAATTTCGAATGGTTGAGAATGTTACCGCAGCCTCTTCCTTTATTTATTGCGCAGACAGTATTGCCGTAGATGAGCAAGTCAATAGACGGAACATAGCTGCGAGTTTATTTGCCGTATCAGCAAACCCTCATTCAAAAAAAGGGGCGTTTATAGATAAAGATCATCTGATTTTTAACTTTGAATATCAAGAAAAGAAGGATAGGATACCCCTGGCAGATATTCCATTGATAGGTCGGCATAATCTGATTAACGCCATGTCATCTGCCTTGTGTGCCCTGATGTTAGAGATTCCCATTAAGAAAGTTTTGGAAGGTATGAAATCCTTTAAAAATGCACCGCATAGATTGGAAATGGTGGCAGAGATTGACCAAGTCAAATTCATTAATGATTCTAAGGCTACCAATGTAGATGCGGTGTACTACGCTTTGGAAGGCATAAAAGAGCCCATTATTTGGATTGCTGGTGGTATTGATAAAGGAAATGATTATTCAATTTTAGATCAATGGGTGTCCCAAAAAGTCAAAGGGATTGTTTGTTTGGGTATAGATAATACCAAAATCGAAAATCATTTTAGCGGTAAAGTTCCCTTTCTGGGTCGAGCCAGCTCAGCAAGAGAAGCCATTCAAATTGCTTGGGAGATCGCAAGTGCAGGAGATGTTGTATTGTTGTCCCCTGCGTGCGCCAGTTTTGACTTGTTTATCAATTATGAGGACCGTGGCGATCAATTTAAGGAGGCGGTAGGGTCATTAAATTTAAAATTGGCGAGCATATGAAGAAGGTCAAAGAATGGGCATATGAAAACTTGAAGGGTGACTCAATCATTTGGCTCATTGTTTTATTGCTTTCCATTTTCAGCGTCTTGGTGGTTTACAGTGCCACGGGGAGTTTGGCCTACAAATACGTAGGAGGAAATACGGAATATTATTTATTGAAACATGGGGCTTTGGTTTTTTTGAGTCTGTTTGCCATGTGGTGGGTACATAAAATCGATTATCGCTATTATGCTAAAATCTCCAAGTTGCTACTTTGGGTATCGGTATTTTTATTGGTCATCACTTGGTTATATGGAGCCAATATCAATGAAGCTTCTCGGTGGTTGACCATACCGATCATCAACCAAGCTTTTCAGCCTTCTGATTTGGCGAAGCTAGCGCTGATTGTGACCTTGGCAAGTATGCTTTCCAAGCGACAACAGAATATCCAAGATTTTCAAAGGGCCATTATTCCTATGCTGATTTGGATCGGACTTATTTGTGGTTTGATTGCCATGACCAATATCTCTAGTGCCGTATTGCTTTTTAGTACTTGCATGGTGGTGCTATTTATCGGACGCGTACCATTGAAATTCATTGCCATGTTGCTTATAATTGGCGGATTCGCCGGGATGATCGCCTTTCAGTTTGGGCAGCGAGGGGGTACAGCGGTAAGCAGAGTAGAAGCCTTTTTTGGAGATGAAATACCTTACCAAGCCCAACAGGGTTATGCGGCCATTGCCACTGGGGGATTGTTTGGGAAAGGACCGGGACAAAGTGATCAAAGGAATTTTTTACCTTCTGCATATTCTGATTTTATTTATGCGATTATCATTGAAGAGTATGGCCTTTTAGGGGGGATAATTGTCATTTTTTTATACCTAGGTTTATTATATCGCGGGATGAAAGCGACCACTCATTCTGAGACGGCCTATGGGGGTTTATTGGTTTCGGGGCTCGTTTTTTCTATTATTTTCCAAGCGATGATCAATATTGGCGTAACCTTAGGTCTTGGACCCATAACGGGTGTTACCCTACCTTTACTGAGTATGGGAGGCACGTCGCAATTATTTTTTGGGATTGCCATTGGGATGATTTTGAGTGTGACCCAAGGTGAATTGTCTCCATATCCAATGGGCATTAAAGGCAACCAATCAAAGAATTTTGAAAGAGTAGCATGATGGGGGGCGTACATAAGACATATCGCATCATGATCAGCGGCGGAGGAACCGGAGGCCATATTTATCCCGCCATATCGATTGCACAAGCATTGAAAGCCATGCATTCAGATATTGAAATACTATTTGTGGGTGCTCAAGGAAAAATGGAGATGAAAAAGGTGCCTGAAGCAGGCTTTGAAATTGTAGGACTTTGGATCAGTGGATTACAAAGAAGTATAAGTCTGAAGAATTTGATATTTCCGATCAAACTGCTATTGAGTTTAATAAAGTCCTTTCAGTTGATCAGGAGTTTTAGGCCAGATGTGGTGGTAGGCGTGGGCGGTTATGCCAGTGGTCCCTTATTATATATGGCGACATTAAATAAGATACCCACGCTCATTCAAGAACAAAACTCCTACGCAGGTCTCACCAATAAGTGGCTCTCAAAATCGGTCTCAACCATCTGCGTAGCTTATGGAGAAATGGATAAGTTTTTTCCTAAAGATAAAATAGTCCTTACAGGAAATCCTGTGCGAAAGGATATTTTTCAAGACAGCACACAATCCAAAGAAGCTTATGCATTCTTTAAATTGAATTCCAATAAAAAAACCTTATTGGTCATAGGAGGAAGCTTAGGGGCCAAAACAGTCAATGAAAGTATTCTATTGGGCCTCGAGCAACTTTGGGCTGCAGATATCCAATTGATATGGCAGACGGGAGGTTTTTATTATACTCAAGTCATGGATAAAATTAAAAAGCCATGGGATGGGCGTTTGAGGATTTATGATTTCATCAAGGAAATGCAATATGCTTATACGATTGCAGATGTCGTGGTCAGCCGGGCGGGTGCTCTTTCAATTTCTGAATTGATGTTGAGCGCAAAACCCAGTATCTTAATACCTTCACCTAATGTGGCAGAAGATCACCAGACATTAAACGCCCAAAAGTTGATTTCAGGTAGGGCTGCCCTCATGGTGCCTGATGCATTGGCGGTTACAACGTTGGTCAAGACGGCATTATCCTTACTTTCAGATGAGGAACAACAAAAAGAATTAGGTAAAAACATAGCTGCCATGGGCCGGCCCAATGCGGCTACAGACATCGCAAAAAAGGTAATCGAATTAGCCGCATGAATCTGACTCAATTACATAGCGTATATTTTTTAGGGATTGGAGGCATAGGCATGTCAGCACTTGCAAAATGGTTCAAACATCGAGGTTTGTCAGTGGGGGGATATGATAGGTTATCAACGCCACTCACGCGTTCTTTGGAAGCACTAGATATTGAGGTGCATTATGAAGACCAAATAAGTCAACTCTCTGAAAAGTATAAAGAGGACCCACAGACCTTAGTGGTTTATACTCCAGCCATGCCAGCATCCTCACAGCTACTGAAGTTTTTTAAAGTAGGAGGATTTCAAGTAAAAAAGAGATCTGAAGTTCTGGGAATGATTACCCGTGATCATTTCTCTATCGCGATAGCCGGAACCCACGGTAAGACGACCACTTCCTCCATGGTAGCCCATGTGATGCACAGTAGTACGCAAGGTTGTTCTGCTTTTGTAGGGGGCATCATGACCAATTATGATTCCAATTTACTGATCGGTGCCGAAGAGGGTGTCGTTGTGGTTGAAGCAGATGAATTTGATCGGTCTTTTTTACAATTGAGTCCTGATTTTTCAGTCGTTACCTCCTTGGATCCAGATCATTTGGATATCTATGGAGATGCTGATGAGATGACCAAGAGTTATTTGGCCTTCATTCATAAGACCCATCCAGAAGGGGAGATTCTTTTACACAAAGATGTGTCATCAAAGTTGGGTGCTAATTTGTTGAGGAAACACCGTACTTATGGTCTTGAAGGCGCACAAATCACAGCCAAGAACATTAGGGTTGAGGCGAGTAAATTTGTATTTGATTATGTAGGAGCTGTTGAAATTAAGAACCTCCATTTAGCCTTGCCAGGGTTTCATAATGTTGAGAATGCACTGGCAGCGATCACTGCAGCATTAGATCGTGGTGTTGGACCTGATTTTATTAAAGAAGCTATTGAAAGCTATCGCGGGGTTAAAAGAAGATTTGAATTTATATTGGATCGTTCTGATCTGATTTATATTGATGATTACGCCCATCATCCCAATGAAATTGCCGCTTTGCTCAAGTCAGCCAAGAAACTCTATCCTGAGAAGAAAATCACGGTGGTATTTCAGCCTCACTTATTTACAAGAACTCGGGATTTTCATCAAGAATTTGCTGAAAAATTATCCCTTGCCGATGAAGTCATTATGCTTGATATTTATCCTGCACGTGAGCAGCCCATGCCCGGTGTGGATGCCCATTTAATCTTAGATCGCATCACACAAGTAAACAAAAAAATGGCCAGTTTAGATGATTTTCCGACGATTTTAAAGGTATCTCATGTGGAAGTATTATTAACCGTAGGAGCAGGAAGTATAGATACCTTAGTACCCATAATAAAGTCTTTTTATACATGATATGAATACTTATTTTAAAAACATATTGATTTATTCGTTGGGCAGCTTGATCTTGATTTCATTGATCAGCTTTCGGGCGCTGAGGCTATCTGAACGTAAGGTGAGTGGGATTGAGATTGAAATCGTGAACAATCAAGAATTTTACCTCATTGATCAATTTGAAATTCAAGCCTTGTTAAATAAGGAGCATTCTGCTACTGTATTAGGAGCCAATTTCGATCAAGTTGATTTTAAGTTGTTGGAAAAACAAGTGGAAGAAAACCCTTTCGTGGCCCACATTGATGTTTTCATGAATGTCAATGGGATTTTGGGTGCTAAAGTATCTCAGGCGCAACCTATCGGGCGTTTGATGAATCCGCGAGGTTCTGATCAGTACATAGATATGACGGGTAAGTTATTGCCGATGAATGTGGATTATACGGCAAGGGTTCCGCTCATTTCTTTTACTGAATATCCGCAATGGGAGTTAAATTTAGGAGAAAATGATTTGGGTAAGCAGTTAATGGAGTTCTTGATTTTCATCAATCAAGATGAAATGTGGAAGGCTCAAATCGCACAACTTGCCGTGAATGAGGATAATGAATTGACCCTCTGGCCACAAATGACCAAACAATTAATCCTATTTGGGCCTGCGGATGAGATTGAAGAAAAATTTAAAAAATTAAAGCTTTTTTATAAAGAGGTGCTTCCCAAGAAAGGGTGGAACACTTATAGTTCTGTAAACTTAAAATACAAGAATCAAATTGTGTGCAAGTAAATAAATTGATGAATAATGGATAACAACCAAATAATTGTAGGCCTTGATATTGGCACAACTAAAATCTGTGCGATTGTGGGCAGAAAAAATGAGTTCGGAAAACTGGAAATTCTGGGTATGGGTAAAGCCATTTCAGACGGTGTCATTCGGGGTATTGTCACCAATATCGACAAAACGGTAAAGGCGATTGAAACCGCGATAGAGGAGGCCAGTGCGCAATCAGAAATAGAGATCAACGTGGTCAACGTGGGCATCGCGGGTCAACATATCAAAAGTGCGGTACATCATGGATCTATCACTAGAGACACCAATGATGAAATTACCGTTGAAGATGTCAGTCGACTGGCCAATGATATGTATCGGATTGTCATTCCGCCGGGCAGTGAAATCATTCATGTCATGCCTCAAGATTATTTGGTAGATTATGAAGAAGGCATCAAGGATCCTGTCGGTATGTCTGGGGTTAAGTTGGAGGCTGATTTCCATATCATTACGGCACAAACCAACGCCATCAATAACATCAATAAATGCATCAAGCGCGCAGGATTGAAAATTGAAAATCTGATTCTTGAACCTTTGGCTTCCAGTCTCGCGGTACTGAGTGAAGAAGAAAAAGAAGCCGGTGTTTGTTTGGTTGACATAGGAGGCGGGACTACAGATATTGCTGTTTTTTATGACAATATCATCAGGCATACAGCAGTAATCCCTTTTGGAGGCAACATTGTTACTTCAGACATCAAGCAGGGATGCATGGTGATGCACAACCAAGCTGAATTATTAAAAACAAAATTTGGCAGAGCGATTTCAGACGAGGCCAATCCCAATGAAATCGTTGCCATTCCCGGCTTTAGGAACAGACCTGCCAAAGAGATTTCTGTCAAAAACCTCGCTCATATTATTGAAGCGAGAATGGAAGAAATCATCGAAATGGTCCATACTGAAATTATCTCATCGGGCTATCATAAAAAATTAGCGGCAGGGATCGTGGTGACTGGCGGCGGTTCACAATTAAATAATTTAAAACAATTATTTGAATACATGACCGGTCTGGATACACGAGTGGGTTATCCCAATGAGCATTTGGGGAAGAGTAAGGTTGAAAATGCAAAAAGCCCCATGTATGCTACCTCAGTAGGTTTGGTTTTGACTGGTTTCAAGGCATTGGATATCAGAGAATCAAACTATAAAGAAACCACCGCCCTTTCGGGGCGCAAAGTAAAAGATAAAAAGAATTCAAATTTTTTCGGGAACATGTTGGAACGGACTAAGGAATTGCTCTTAGACGACATCAACGATAAACAAGAATATTAAAAAATTAAAGAGCACAATTAAATAGAACAATCATGGCAGAGAACACATATGCATTCGATATGCCCACCCATCACAAATCAATTATTAAGGTAATTGGTGTGGGAGGTGGCGGCAGCAACGCTGTTAATTACATGTTTAACCAAGGGATTAAAGATGTAGAATTTGTAGTTTGTAATACAGACAGTCAGGCGCTTCAAATGAGTCCAGTACCTAATAAACTTCAAATTGGGATCAATTTGACCAGTGGATTAGGGGCAGGTGCCAATCCTGAAAAAGGGCGAAACGCCGCGATAGAAAGCAAAGAAGAGATCAGAGAACTTCTTGGAGATGATACCAGAATGATTTTCATCACTGCGGGCATGGGAGGTGGAACCGGGACGGGTGCAGCACCTGTGATCGCATCCGTGGCGCAAGAGATGGGCATTTTGACGGTAGGCATCGTTACTTCCCCTTTTGCTTTTGAAGGAAGAAAAAAAACCAAACAAGCCAATGAAGGAATTGATGCCTTAAAAGAGCATTGTGATACGGTCTTGGTCATTCTCAATGACAAGATCAAAGAGATGTACGGAAATCTATCTATCCGTGAGGCCTTTGGACAGGCAGATAATGTCTTGACCACTGCTTCCAAAGGGATCGCTGAAATCATCACGGTTTCTGGATATGTGAATGTTGATTTTGAAGATGTCAAGACGGTAATGAAAGGAGCCGGTGCCGCTGTTATGGGTAGTTCCGAGACAACGGGAGAAAACAGGGCCAGAAGAGCGGCTGAAGCGGCTATAAATTCTCCTCTGCTTAACAATCACACCATTGCGGGAGCGCAGAAAATATTATTAAGTATTGTATCTGGGGAAGAAGCAGAACTGCAAATGGATGAACTCACTGAGATCACAGACTACATGCAGGATATGTCAGGAGAGGATGCTGAAGTTATTTTTGGTCACGGAGTAGATCCTACCTTGGGTGAAAAAATTCGCGTAACCATCATCGCTACCGGATTTTTGATTGCGCCAAACGAAGAAGTACCGAACGTAGCCTTAAGTGATCAGAGCACTGCTGACACCAATAATGAAGAGGAAAGCCAGGTCGATTCAAACGAGGATCAAGCAAATAAAATATATGACTTAGAAGCTTCCGAAGGCATCAATCAAATCAGTCTTTTTGGTAATGATCTTAAAGATGATGCCGAAAATTCAGAAGATTATGATTTAAAATCAATCATACCTACACCCACATTTGATCATCGGATTTCAGAGGAAACGCAGGATCCATTACAATATGATTTTGAGCTACCCGAGACTAGGGATGAGGATCATGGGGCATTTACTTTTGAACTTGAGTCCAATTCAGAAGAGGAGTATAACGACGATTATCCACTAGAGGAGTTGACCGATAATAACCATTTATCTTCTAAAAAAACACAGATGATGGAAGCGAGACAGAAAAGGGAAGAAGCCATCATGAATGAAAAGCAACATCAACCCATTTCTAATGAAGGATTGAAGGAAAAATGGGAGGTACCTGCTTTTGAGCGCAAGCGTGTTAAGCTGCAGAGGGTACCCCATTCTATGGAGCGCAATATCTCCAAATTTAGTTTGAATGACGACAACCAAATCATAGGTAATAATAAGTTTTTACATGATAATGTAGATTAAGAATAGAGAAAATCATAGGTTGGCCATTGAGTCAGTTGATTTTTTCTTAGGAGAAAAATAAGTGGTTTATTGAGATGAAATATTGAGAGGTAATTGGGTGAAATGTCTAAAATAACAGACCTAGTGAGGTGCCTATGAGGATTCGATTTGTGTCTATTTAGGTAACATGTTTTTATTGAGTTATTTTTTTAGGGAGAACGGAAATTAGGTAGTCGGATTTAGGCTTATTTTATTCAATAAAATTAAAGGTATAAAAGTTCTATAAAGTAAAGAATGAAAGCACTTTAACCCATTATATTGAAAATAAGCTACAAGTATTTTATTTATATCTTTTTTGATGGATAAAATCAGGGATTACGGGGTTACTTTTTGTGCCGAAAAGGGATAAATCATGTCCAAATAGACATTTTTATGTCCAAAAAGTGAATAAACACTTCTTTTTAGGCTGATTTAGCCTTTAATGAAGGGGTTTTGTCATTTTTTGGCGATTTTTGCATTTATTAACAACCAACACCCAATTGATAAGAAAGTTTTTTTTCTTAATCACAGGTTTTTTC
>CAJQKV010000008.1 GCA_905479015.1 uncultured Cyclobacteriaceae bacterium | reverse complement strand
AGATAAGTGATTAATATTCGTTAACGCAAACTTAATGTGATTTAAATATGAAAAGTTTTTCGACCTCCAATCCCCAACGCTCACGCTAACTACTATCCCCTACTTTTAGGGTCGGCAAATATAAAACTAATGTGGTAGTAAAAAGCTAGTAACAGATAAAATATGAAAATTATTATTTAATAATCGTTCGATCTCGCTCTGGTCCGATACTTACTAAGTTTATTGGAACATTCGTGCGGCCTTCTATATAAAATATGTAATTTCTTAATTCCTCTGGGAACTCATCATATTTACTGAAAGCATGATTGCTCCATGAAGGGAATTTTTTCAAATTGGTTGACCAATCATCATCAAAATCTGCCGTAAACTCATCGGTATTTTTACCTTGATGTGCATAAGAATCACAAACCATTATGTCTCCTAGGTTACTCAATATGTCTACTTTCATCATGAAGAGCTGAGTAACGCCATTCAACATAGCAGCATACTTAAGGGCCGGAATATCTAACCACCCACATCTTCTAGGCCTACCTGTGGTCGCTCCGAACTCATTGCCCTGCTTACGAAGGGCATCACCACTCTCCCCCAACAACTCTGTCGGGAAAGGTCCACTGCCTACACGTGTGCAATAGGCTTTAAATATCCCAAAAACTTCACCTATCAATTTAGGCGAAACGCCTAAACCGGTACAAGCTCCTGCCGAAATGGTATTTGAACTGGTTACATAAGGATAGCTGCCGAAATCAATATCTAGTAAAGACCCCTGCGCACCTTCTGCCAAAACCGTCTTGCCTTGATCTATCAGATCGTTGATGACGTATTCTGTATTCAATATTCTAAAAGACCTTAAAACCTCTATCGCCTTGAAAAAAGCCTCCTCTTGTTCCGAAAGATTATACTCAAAGCCTAATCGATCTAAGGTTTCGCAATGCTTTCCTTTTAATGATTGATATTTTTGATCAAAGTCCTTGGCATTAACATCTCCCAATCTCAAACCTACACGCGCCATCTTATCTTGATAGGTAGGACCAATGCCTCGTAAGGTCGATCCAATTTTGAGTGCTCCTTTGGATTTTTCGAATGCTGCATCCAACAAACGATGTGACGGGATGATCATCTGAGCTTTCGTAGATAATATTAAAGATCGCTTCAAGTCTAAATTGAATGGCGCTAGACCAAGTAGTTCATTCTCAAAAGTAATGGGATCTAAGACGACTCCATTGCCTATGATATTGATGGTTCCCTCTCTGAATATTCCAGATGGGATTTGGTGCAACACATGTTTTTTACCATCAAATTCGAGGGTATGACCCGCGTTAGGACCTCCCTGAAAACGAGCAACAACATCATACTTGGGCGTTAAAAAGTCAACTACCTTCCCTTTTCCTTCATCTCCCCACTGGAGACCCAATAATACATCAACTTTAGCCATTCTTTTTTTTTATTTTTTACTCACCCTGTCCTAGCAAATATCGCGCACTCACTGCGTTGTCATTTCTCTAAACCACTAATCATTTGTAGCATTTTTCTGACAGTCCTTTTTAATGCAATTAGCATACAATAATAACGAATGATGTATCACTTCAAATTCAAGCAATTCACCTACCGTAGTTTGTATATTTTGAATTCTAGGATCGCAGAACTCAACTACTTTGTTACAATCAGTGCAAATTAAATGATCATGCTGACGGAAACCAAAGGCTTTTTCATATTGAGATTGACTCTGTCCAAATTGATGCCGGGTAACTAAATCGCAATCAACAAGTAAGTCTAAAGTGTTGTAAACTGTCGCCCTGCTCACTCTGTAATTCTTATCCTGCATACTCAAGTACAAGGAATCAACATCAAAATGATCTTTACGCCCATAAATTTCGTCAAGAATAGCAAATCTCTCCGGGGTTTTCCTGAGTTTTTTTTGCTCAAGAAAAGCCGTAAATATTTTTTTTACTTCCTCTTTTAATCCCGTTGACTGAGTCATTAATTGCAAAGATAGGTTTTCCTTGATTTAATTGTACCTTGTTAATTTAACTACCCCAGATATTTTTTCTACTTTATTCATTAAGCGGTCTAAATGAAAGGTATGGTCCACATACAATTCAATCATTCCTTCAAAAATACCATTATTGGTGTTGAGCGACATAGATCTCATATTGACTTTTAACTCACTAGAGATGATGTTAGACAAATCACTAATGATTCCTATTCTATCCGTACCTATGATTTTGAGTCCTACCAAAAATGAACCTTCTCGGGTAGTTGACCAACGTGCTTTTAAGATACGATAGCCATGGCTCGCAATCAATTCGGGGGCATTAGTGCAATTGTTTCTATGCACCTTGATCCCTTCATTAATAGTTACGAATGCAAAAACATCATCCCCCGATATAGGACTACAACATTGAGCCAGCGTATAATCTATCTTATTAAGATCCTCTCCAATAAGCAACTGATCAATGTTCTTCTTCTCCCGGGGTTTTTGAACTCTTTTATCAGAAATAGGTGATAAAATTCTTTTAAAAAATCTTTTTGCTAAATCCTTTTTAACCGGCTTAAATTTTTTAATTTCAACATGATCTATCTTACCCGCTCCCACATGCTGAAACAAATCAGAAGGTGTTTTGAGATCAAAAAAGTCAGTTAATTTAGCAATGTTTTCCTGATCAAAAACAATCTTCATTTGCTTGAATTTCCTTCTAACAATTCCTTTACCTTCCTGGATCATTACCTTAACTTCCTCTTTAAAGGATTCCCTGATTTTCGCTTTAGCCCTTGACGTAACTACGCTTTTGAGCCAATCTTCATTGGATCTTTGCTTAGATGAAGTGAGCACTTCAATCTGATCTCCATTCCTCAGTTTATAGTTCAAAGGGACCAACTTTTGATTTGCCTTTGCTCCAATGCAAGTGGCCCCTACTTGTGTGTGAATGTGAAAGGCAAAATCCAGCGCAGTAGCTCCTTTGGGCAAAGTGACCAAGTCTCCTTTGGGCGTAAAAGTGAACACTTCATCGCTGTAAAGATTAGACTTAAAGCTATCTACAAACTCGATTGCTGATCCGTTGTTTTGATCCAAAACCTCTCTGAGATCCTCCAACCATTGTTCAAGTCCCATATCACTTTTAGCCCTGCTTTTAGTGTCTTTATATTTCCAATGTGCCGCATAGCCTTTCTCAGCAATTTCATCCATCCGTTTCGTTCTGATCTGCACCTCTACCCATTGACCTTTATCACTCATCACTGTAGTATGTAAGGATTCATACCCGTTAGCCTTAGGTATGCTGACCCAGTCCCTGAGTCGATCAGGGTTGGGTTGGTAGGCATCTGTGACCATCGAATAGATTTGCCAACAGATGGACTTTTCTTTATCAGAAGATACATCTATAATGATTCTGATGGCAAAAAGATCATATACTTCTTCAAAAGGCACATTCTGTTTTTGCATTTTTTGCCAAATCGAATAAACAGATTTGGGCCTTCCAATGATTTCATAGGCATAGCCCAAACGATCGATCTCACTTCTGATAGGTTTGATAAAATTTCTAATAAACTTATTTCTATTATCCTTGGTGTCATTGATCTTGCTGGTAACCATCTTATATACATCGTTATCTGTATACTTCAAACAAAGATCTTCGAGCTCAGTTTTAATAGCATATAAACCCAATCTATGGGCAAGTGGCGAAAAGATGTAAGAGGTCTCAGAAGCAATTTTTAATTGTTTCTCTGGAGATAAACTGCTCAATGTCCGCATATTGTGGAGCCGATCAGCCAATTTTATGAGAATGACCCGAACATCCTCACTCAAGGTCAATATCATCTTGCGGAAATTCTCGGCTTGTTGAGAAGTGTCCTTATCAAAAGCGCCTTTAATTTTAGTCAAACCATCGATAATCATAGCCACCTTGTCCCCAAACATATGCTTTATGTCATTGAGAGTTATGTCAGTGTCTTCAACCACATCGTGTAATAATGCAGCAACGATGGAAGTCGCACCCAATCCTATTTCATCAATACATATAATGGCTACATTTAGAGGGTGGAAAATATAAGGCTCCCCAGATTTCCTGCGCATCCCCTCATGCGCCTTTAATGCTACATTAAAAGCTTTTCTAATGATCTTAGCATCCCCATCTTTCATCACTGGTTTTGCCTTACGCAATAGCTTGCGATATCTATTGACTATTTCCTTCTTTTCTTCTTCTAGTTCTACTTCAAGCATAAATTATAAAAACTTGTTCTAATTTTATGGTTTCAATTATTCATTTCATTACATTTGCACTCCGATTTGCGGATGTGGCGAAATTGGTAGACGCACTAGACTTAGGATCTAGCGCCGTGAGGCATGGGGGTTCGAGTCCCTCCATCCGCACTGAACCCTCTTATGCATATCATGTCATGAGAGGGTTTTTTTATTTCATTACTAAACGACAATACTTTGGAAATTAATTTTGATAAAATTGAAAATTCAGAAGCTCTAATTAAAATTAGCTTAAAGGATGTTGATTATCAACCTCAGGTAACAGAAAAAATCAAAGATTTTAGCAAAAAAGCTAATATCAAAGGCTTTAGGCCTGGGAAAGTTCCTTTTGGTATGATAAAAAAGATGTATGGTCCTCAAATCACCGCTGAGGAAATTAATAAAATCATCGGAGATTCTTTAAATAACTATCTCAAGGAAAGCGATCTCCAGTTCTTGGGTGAACCTGTGCCTCTTGACAGTGAAGTCCCACTTGATTGGGCCAGCCAAAAAGATTTTAATTTCACTTTTAATGTAGGCTATGCGCCCGATTTTGATCTCAAAATTGATAAAAAGTTAAAAATTGAGCATCAGAAAATTAAAATTGATGAGGGGGTGATGAAAGAAACATTAGCTAATCTTCAACAGCAATTTGGAGAGGTAACGAATGCAGAAATAGTAACGCAAGGAGATACTTTATATGGCGTTTTATCGGCAAAAGATAAGATTGAAGACAAAGAAGTGACTTTTGAATTTAAAGAATTTCAAAAAAGTATATCGAAAAAGCTAATTGGATTCAAAGTTGGAGACAGCATTGATCTTGATCACAAGAAGTCTTTTAACGACGAACGTTATTTTCCACACATCACAAAATTGACTGAAGAGGAAATAAAAAGTGTAAAAGGTAAATTTAAATTTATCATCAAAGGCATCAGTCACACGGTACCTTCCATCGTAAATCAAGACCTCTTCGATAAAACCTTTGGTAAGGATAACGTCAAGACAGAAGAAGCCTTTAATGCTAAAATCAAAGAAACTATTGGCAAGAACTATGAAGCTGAAGCTGTTAAATTGTTTCACCATAAAATTCGTGAAAAAATTCTTGATGTGACTAAGATTACGCTACCCAATAATTTTCTGAAAAATTGGCTCTTACGGACCAATGAAAATATCACTCCTGAAGTGCTTGAAAAAGAATACGATCATTATCAAAAAGAATTAAAATGGTCTCTTGTGAGAAATAAAATTGCAAAAGATCAAGCCATAAAAATTGAAAATGAAGAAATTCTTGGTGAAGCCAAGATGATGTTGGCGCAGCAATTTGGGGGTATGGCGGCTTTGGAGCAGTTGGGAGATCAAATGGATGCTATGGCTGAAAACTATTTGAAAGCCGAGAATGGAGACAACTATATGAAAGTGTTTAATGAAATACAGAATAGGAAGGTTTTCAGCTTTATAGAGCAAGAGGTAACGGCTAAAGAGAAAATGGTTTCTTTAGATGATTTCAGAAAAAATTAGAACTTTATGAGCCTTTTTTAAGTTTTAAATATGAAGAGTTTAAGCTTTATTTTAGAAATAACTATATTTATAGTAAAATAATCAAAATGATCAACAAAGAAGAATTTAGAAAATTTGCGGTTAAGGGACAAGGCATCAACGGTCTTACCTTCGATTCATACGTCGATAAAGTAGAAAACATGACGCGTGCGGTCATAGAAGAACGACCCACCAACTTTAGAGAAATCGATGTCTTCTCGAGATTGATTATGGATCGCATTATCTTTCTAGGCATGCAAGTGGAAGAGAATATCGCCAATATTATAACGGCCCAACTGTTATTTTTAGAATCTGTTGATGCGAAAAAAGACATTCTTTTGTATATTAACAGCCCAGGTGGTTCTGTTTATGCAGGTCTTGGCATGTATGACACCATGCAATACGTAGGGCCTGACGTCGCTACGATTTGTACAGGAATGGCTGCCTCTATGGGTGCCGTACTTTTGGCTGGTGGTGCTCCAAAGAAACGCTCCGCTCTTCCGCACTCTAGGGTCATGATACATCAGCCTAGCGGTGGTATGCAAGGTCAATCACGTGATATGGAAATTACGTTGAGGCAAATGCAAGAACTGCGAAAAGATTTGTACGAAATATTGGCCAAGCATGCAGATAAAAAGTACGAGCAAATAGAGAAAGATTCAGATAGAGATTATTGGATGCGCGCGAGTGAGGCCAAAGAATATGGCTTGATTGACGAAGTATTAGAGAAAAAATAATATGGCACAGGTAACTTGTAGTTTTTGTGGACGAGATAAGAAAGATGTAGATCTCATGATATCGGGTATTCATGCCCATATTTGCGATAAATGCATTATTCAAGCGCAGCAGATCTTAAATGAAGAAGTTAAGACCAAAGCCAATGCCGGAGATGCGCCAGAATTCAAATTGATCAAACCCATCGATATGAAGCGCCATCTTGATGCTTATGTCATCG
The DNA here is from genome assembly GCA_905479015.1 of uncultured Cyclobacteriaceae bacterium. GTDB lineage: Bacteria > Bacteroidota > Bacteroidia > Cytophagales > Cyclobacteriaceae > UBA4465. The sequence continues at coordinate 171,909 of CAJQKV010000008.1, read as the reverse complement.
GCCAAGATGAAGCAAAAAAATATCTCTCGGTTGCCGTTTACAATCACTTCAAGAGACTTAGCCAAAATACTCTTGATAGCGATATAATGATTGAAAAATCCAATATCGTTATGGTCGGTCAAACGGGTACCGGTAAAACTTACCTTGCCAAGACCTTGGCAAAGGTGCTAGAAGTCCCTTTTTGTATCGCTGACGCCACCATATTAACAGAGGCGGGCTATGTAGGTGAAGATGTCGAAAGTATCCTCACTCGACTCCTTCAAAGTGCTAACTATGACGTTGCCCAAGCGGAACGTGGCATCGTTTACATCGATGAGATAGACAAAATTGCCCGGAAATCAGACAATCCTTCTATTACTCGCGATGTAAGTGGTGAAGGTGTACAACAAGCTCTGCTAAAATTACTCGAAGGGACTTCAGTAAATGTGCCTCCACAGGGAGGGAGAAAACATCCCGATCAGAAAATGATCTCCGTAAATACCGAAAATATTCTTTTTATCTGCGGAGGTGCCTTTGACGGAATTGAAGGTCATATTGCCAATCGAATCAATACGCGAGCTATTGGTTTCTCCAATCAAAATGATGCCTCAAAAGCTTTTGATAAGGAGAATTTATTGAAATATGTCACTGCTCAAGACCTCAAGAATTTCGGATTAATTCCCGAGCTGATTGGTCGACTTCCCGTTTTGACACATCTTGATCCACTAGATCTAGATGCGCTTAAGAAAATTTTAACAGAACCTAAAAATGCATTGATCAAGCAGTTTAAAAAACTATTTGACATGGAAGATGTTAAGCTTACGGTAGAAGATAAAGCGTTGGACTATATCGTTACCAAAGCCTTGGAATTGAAGCTCGGAGCACGAGGTTTAAGAGCTATTCTAGAAGTCATTATTACAGATGCCATGTTTGAGATTCCTTCAGATAAAAAGATTAAAACCATCGTGCTTACCAAAGCTTACGCCACAGAAAAATTCACTAAGTCCAAGTATAACCACAAACTTAAAGCGGCTTAGTCACCAAATTATAGACTTTTTCAACCACTATCTCAGAAGCGTTTTTCTGTCCAAGTAAGATGTTAAGCTCTTGATAATCAGTTAACTGCTTTCGCCTCGTTTTTTCATCTGTCAACAGTAAGTCCACTTCTCTCAAAACATTTTCACTGGTGTAATCTTTTTGGATGAGTTCTTTAACAATCTCTTTATCTACAATTAAATTGACCAAGGATATGAATTTAATTTGCACCAAATACTTGGCAATCAAATAAGATATGGGGTGCGCTTTGTAGCATACGACCTGAGGTATGTTCCATAATGCCGTCTCTAGAGTAGCCGTCCCAGAAGTCACAATAGCCGCATCACATAAGTTCAATATTTCATAAGTTTTACCGACGACTAACCTGACATTACTCAATCCTATAATACTATCGTAGAGATCAATAGGTAAGTTATCAACGCCAGCGATCCACAAAAACAGATCCTTTCGCTGATGCGCCAACTTACTGATCATTTCAATTGAGTGCTCGACTTCTTGTTTTCTACTTCCCGGTAAAAAAGCAATATTCCAACGATGATTTTCCGAACGCTTAAAGGAAGTGTCTAGCTCGTAACTATCAATGTGCTCTATCAAAGGATTCCCTACATATTCTACTGGGTAATTTAATGATTTATAAAAAGGAACCTCAAATGGAAAAATGACCAACAATTTGTCTACAAATGATCGAATTTCTTTGATACGGCCCTTATTCCATGCCCATATTTTTGGCGAAATATAATAAATCGTACGTAGTCCCTGACGCTTAGCAAAGGCCGCCATTCTTAAGTTAAAACCTGGATAATCTATGAAAATTACGGCGTCGGGATGGAATGCCAATAACTCTTTTTTACAGGTGTTTAATTTCTTTTTTATCACCCGAAGATTTGTAAAAACTTCATAGAATCCCATAAAGGCACTCTCTTTATAATGACTTAAAAGCTCCCCTCCTGCCGCTTTCATTTCATCACCTCCATAGCAAACAATTTGAGCCGCTGGGTCCTTTTTTAATAGTGCTACAATTAAATTTGCCCCATATACATCTCCTGATCTCTCGCCAGCAATTAAGAAATACTTCATTTAATCACGTATTTTCTATTTTAATGCAATCTAACTTATGATGGGGATATAATGTATAAATTTGTGTCAGAAACAAAAAAGGTATGATCATAGTTACAGGTGCTGCTGGTTTCATCGCCAGCGCATTAATAAGCGAGTTAAATAAATACAATTTCAATAATATCATTGCAGTCGATTTATTTGATTCTGACCTAAAAAATCAAAATATAGAAGGCAAAAAAATTACGCAAAAGGTCAATAGACATGAACTCCATGATTGGATCCAACTCAATCATGAAGAAATAGAATTTATTTTTCATCTAGGTGCACGCACCGATACAGCAGAATTTGACCGGGCACTTTTAGCAAAGCTGAATACAGACTATAGCAAAATGATTTGGAAAAATTGTGTCTCATATCAAATCCCTTTAGTCTATGCTAGTAGTGCGGCAACTTATGGTCTCGGTGAATTTGGATTTGATGATCAAGAAAATCTATCTGAAAAATTAGTCCCTTTAAATCCTTATGGAGATTCAAAAAATGAATTTGACATTTGGGCTTTAAAGGAAAACAAAAAGCCCTTTTTTTGGGCGGGCCTGAAATTTTTTAACGTGTACGGTCCCAATGAATATCACAAAGACCGGATGGCATCTGTGGTATATCATGCATTCAATCAAATTACTATAACGGATGGTATGAAGCTTTTTCGGTCTCACAATCCGAAATTTAGTGATGGTGGTCAAATGCGGGACTTTATATATGTAAAGGACGTTGTGAAAGTAATGTATTGGCTTATGCATCACCGGAAAAACTCAGGATTGTATAATCTAGGCAGTGGTCAAGCCCGTAGTTTTTTGGATTTAGTAAAAGCTGTATTCGTTGCAATGGACAAAGATGAAAAAATCTCCTTCATAGATACTCCAATAGATATCCGGGACAAATATCAATATTTCACAGAGGCCCAGATGGATAAATTAAAAGGGATTGGATATCCGCACCCTTTTACCTCATTAGAAGCAGGTATTAATGATTATGTAAGCCATTATCTTAAAGCTCAAAAGCGTTACTAAAACTACAACTTACGCTGGCTTATACTTTCTAAAAGTTGCTTTTGACCCGCGCGATTCGAGCGCTCGTTTGGAGCAGCCGATTTCTGAAACACATCCATCAATTGTTTATTCTTCCTGTTAAAAAGCTGAATTTCTTTTTCCGACCATTGGATAGGATCTCCTAGGGTCTCTAATTCATAACCCAATGCCAAGAGACTTTCTGCTGCTATAGATTCAAAGATTTTAATTTCTTGAGCTGAAAGCAATTGATGGAATTTTTGGCTGTTATTAGTAATAATGGGCTTGACTACATTGGCCCACATATTGCCTGATTTAGAGGTTAAAAGTGACTCTTTGGAATTAAAATAATCCAACATAATCTCATCAAATTCAATACCTATCCTTTCGCAAATCAAATGAAGTACTTTTTCTGGATCTTGAATCAATGCTTCATAACTGATCCAAACATAGCGATGGGATGCCAATGACGATAAAAATGAGTAAGTTTCAATTTGCTCTCGATGCCATTTTTGAGCGATTTGATAAATATGCTTCGGTCCCACATAGGCCTTTTTAAAAGAAGTGGCTACATCACGACCATCTCTATATAAATAAATATAAAATGGCTGAATCGCCTTTTCTAATTCTAGGGTATATTGAATATTGAATGTGCTCTTGCAGCACCATATTTTAGCCTGATCTGTCGCACATTTCTGCTGGTAAATAACCTCAAACAGATCCAAAAGTGAAGTAGTCTTATCTGTAATCTCATCGCGGTCGAAATTAACTGATGACCACTCAACGGGATTGCATTCCACCCAACGACAAACATCATCCACCAGTAAAAATCTATTTTTTCTGACTTTTAAATCCCCATATTGAGAAAGAAAAGGCATAAACGTCCTTAAAATATGTGGGGGATGCGGTGCCGAAATTCCTTGATGCTGATTGAGCATCAACCTGAGCAAGTTAGAACCCGAGCGTTGCGTTCCTATAAATTGAATGACTTTTTGACTCATATCAAATAAAAAAAAGACTTAACATTCCACTTCCCAACATGAGCCACAAAAAGTTAATATGTAAATAGTTAATCATCACAAGCGCAATGATCGCTAATGAGATCGACTGAAAATCAAAACCAATCGGCCTCATAACAACATAAGCTGAATATAAAATAAAAGCTACAATAATAGGCTTTATCCCTGATATCACAGCATTCAACCACTTATTGTTGGGCATACTTTTGAAGAGATGGCTTGCCAATAACATAAAAAGCCCTGCCGGCATGAAAATACCCACAGTCGCTGCAAACGCGCCTAGCAAACCTCCCGCCTTAAATCCAATGTAGGTTGCGGAAACCAAAATGGGGCCAGGGGTAAGCTGACCCAGAGCAATGGCCTGATTAAATTCGTCTGAGCTGACCCACATAAATTGATTGACTACCACATCATGAATCGCTTGAATCATCACATAACCACCTCCAAATAGGGTAAGGCTTACTTTTGAAAATTCTACCAATAAAGATTGCTGTACAGATGGAAGTAAAAAAAACAAAAATATCAAAAAGGATAAACAGATACCCACACCAACCCCTAGATATTGAATGGATTTTATTTCAAGATGATCTTGAATATTGAGCACCTTTTTCTCTCCCCATAAAAACCCTATGAGACCACCAATAAGGATACTTGTCAATAAATTAATTGAGGTGAAAATAAGGGCCAATAACGTAGCCAATACTGAAATCATTTGCCAGAAATGCGTCACCTCATTTTTAAACATCTTGAATGATACCGAAAGAATCACTGCCACCACTACTGGAATCAGAAAACCTATCATGATCTTTAGCATGACAAAATCAAAATATTCAGAGATAAACAGGGCTGAAATGATCATCATCGAACACGCCGGCAATAGTATGGAAATGCCTGAAACTAGGGCCCCCAACCAACCTCTCAAATGATAACCAATAGCAATCACAACGTTGACCGCCAAAGGTCCAGGAATCATAGATGCCACCAATATGCCATCATAAATAATTTGTTGAGAAAGTACCTGTCTCTTATCAACCAATTCCTTTTGAATCATGGCCACCAATGCCGTATATCCTCCAAAAGCGGTGGCCCCTAATACTAAGAAAATTTTAGCCAGATCAAATAATGAAATACCTTTTTTCAAAACCTTATATTAAATAATATCTAGAACATAGTGTTGAACTTTTTAATAAAACACTTACTCGCTCATATAATCCTACGATAAGAAATTTATTACAAATCAGATGTGAAATCAAGTGCTAAATAACTTTTTTTAGGAGATTTTATTTCCTGTTCACAAGCGTAAAAGATCCCTGATATCAAACCATATTACTCCTATTATTGATCATCAATAAGGCCCCTTGACTTATTACTTGGGCCATACGAAAGTAACTACTTTTAGTCTATCTCTGTTCTAAAATAATGTCGCTCATCTCGTTTCTTATAGTCGACATAATAGCAAATCAAATTCATCATTTCACTCACGGTGCGCCAGCCATAACCGATATCTTTCGGCGGTATGAATTGATTCATTGGATTATTAATGGTATTGTCATAACGTGCCTTGGCGTAAATAACAGAACCTTCTGGGATTTTAAGATAATGGGTGAATTGATACATCGTCTGCCAATTAAAATCCCAGTCAGGAATTCTTATAAGTGGTATCGTATCCCTATTTTCTGTCACCGCATAAGACTCGAAATATTTACCTAAAAAATGCATATGGGGCATCACAGAAATCATAGAAATATCTTTTTCGAGAACTTTTGATTTCATAGTAAAATTAGAGATTTGATTGGCTGGTAAATAAAACGGTTGATTGATAATGTCATTTTCTCGAAGAATTAAGGTCTTCACTTCACGCTTCACAGGTTTATCTGTAAAATACAGATTGATTTTTGACTGATCCCTTTGATCGCTTCCATTAGGTGCATAATGAATATTTAATATTAAATCCGAATGAGGCTCTAATCGTTTACCCACCCCATCAGGAAAAAATAAAGGAAAACTTCCAGGAACCCAACCATATAAAAACTCATCAGCCAAAGCGACCTTTTGAAATTCATATACTTTAGGATCTAATTCGGACATACCATCTATGCCCGCCATATTTTGAGTAGAATCTACCATCATACGACTGTGGTGTACATACCTCTTGTTTCCTGGAATGAACTCTATAGCTCTAAGATAACGAAGCTCTTTAATGTCCATCGGTAAATGGAAAAATCTAAAATCATCACGATTTGTTTTAGGAATATCGTAAGATTCTCCCATTGCAAGACTTACATCAGGAACTGTTTTGTGGTATAACCCTTTACTAGGTAATCTCTCTTTAGTTTCATTACCCTCTTCCATGCCTTCAGAGATCCATTCAGTGATTAAATCAATTTCAAAATCAGTCAGTACACGTTCATTTAAATAATGTCTGTAGGTTGGATCTGCTTGCCATGGTGGCATATACCGCTGACTAATCACATATTGAATCATTTTAGAGCGAATGGTAATGTCGTCATATGCAAGTAAACTAAAGGGTCCCGCTTGTCCGGGTTGATGGCAGGGGACACAATTCTCGTATATGATGGGTTGTATGTTCTCATAATAGTTCAAATTTTGAGAAAACGCAGAATTTGAACTCATCATTAACCATATAAAGCAAATAATTACTCTCTCTGAATCAAACATCCAATGGCTTTCGTTTTATTATTAACTGAAAATAAAGTTCCATAGTTAGAATCAAGGGCTTCTTTTAAATAATGAATGGTGGCCTCTTTTCGATACCTTCCCAAATCAAAAAACCAATTATCTATCGCACCTGAATAAATAATAGTGCCTGAATTGTCCAATAAAAATACCTCCGGGGTTACCGAGGCATTCAGGTAATAAGTTAACTTTTGGGCAGTATCGTTTATAACCGGAAACCTAAATTCATATTCCTCTTTAAATTTGATAATCTCCGCATTATCAATGCCTGGATTGGGTTGAACGCCATAAACTGACAAATCATGTGCTTCTACCAAAAGGTTGATGGTCGGAATGTATTTCTGAGAAATCGGACAATTTGGATCAATGAAAATAAAAATAAAAAATTGAGCATCGCTGTCAGAAATCCATACCCTCTCATTTTCATAGGTTGATAAATCCATGGTATTGATGACTTCTAAATCTGTTGGTGGCGCATAGAAGGCAAAAAGAAAAGAAAAGAGAACATTCAGTATTGCACACACAATAGATTTCTATTAATTATCTGTAATATCACTTACTAAATTGAATAATTTGTGACTTTGATCGATAGGATACCCTCTCCAGAAAGTAGTTGATACGTCTTTATATTGCCAAACAATCTCCTTTTGATCTGTAATCTCCCAAAACCCATAATCCCCTTCACATATTAATGTATTCCCATTGGACAACCTATAGGCTCCTGATATCCGACCATAAGACAGGTTTTTATCAGAAAAGCTCCAAATTAAATCAGCCTTCTCAATATCTTCAATCGTTAACTTTTCAGGTATATCAAATTCATAAACCACAGATTTTTTAGCCTTAAGTCCGTTATTAAACAACAAAAGATTACCCGCCCCCGGATATCCCTCAGGAATCAGATTCGGCGTATGCGTCCGATCCAAGAAAACAGAAGCCACCGTATCTTTATATGCCCTCGGATTACCCAAACGAAATAACAAGTCACCCAGCTCACCAGCTGTTTCCGCTACATTATACTGATGATCAATTACCCAAACTTCACTATAATGATTTATGCTTACAAAAAGCACATCCCTAGTTGCGTCATAAAAAATCCCATTGGCATGCATAATGTCTCCATTTTCCCTGAGCGCATAATTTATGTTTATTAGCTCCTTGTTTTCTAAAATATCACCATAGGATAATTTAGTAGCATCATGGTCTTGAACAATATGATCCCAGCTTCTCCATTGCCATACAATTTCCTTAGTCGCAGTATCTATTTGAATGATTTTTTCAGGAAAAATATCTCCCTCCATATTTACACCGTGCATGTGCGCCTCTTTTTCACTCACTCGTTCCCAAGACAACATTAATAAATCTCCATTGGGAAGAAAGACCGATTCATGATGACTTAAAAAATTCTTTGATGCATATTTAAACTCCCATGTAATCGTATCGTTAAAATCTATAATTTGTGTCAATCCAGCATAACCACCGCCAAACTTAATCGGAGATTCTTCATAATTAAACATGCCCAGTACATGTGCTGAAGGTAAAAGTTTTAAATCATTTCCCAAGCTTTCATTAAACTCCCAACTCCAAAGTCGCTCTCCTGACTTATTTAATATAAAGGAATGGTTACCGCCCCCTACTGCCAAAACCAAATCATCAGAAACTTGATCCGCTACTAGCGTAAGTACATGGTCAGACTTTTTTTCATGCCTAACCCCAGTGCTCTGACCATCAATGGATGCTAAATAACTACAACCAGTGAATATCAAAACTACTATAAAAACGATAACACCTCTCACAATCATTTTTTAAAAGTAACAAAAAAAAAGGCCATCTTATCAAGATGGCCTTTTTAAAATGCTGAACTAATTTATAACGTACATAAGTTGACAATCACAGTGCCTGCAGGTGGACTAGGTCCCCAGCTTGCAATCGTTGTTCCATCCATATACACAATATCAAAGTCAATCTCAGAATCCCAAGCCCCTGAAACAAAGTTGAAGGAAATAGATTCTTCAGTTCCATCTAACGTAACTGTCCATACTACATCAGTTGTTCCATCTGCAGCCACCATAGCGAGCGTCTCAGTAACTACACCATCAATAACTACCTCAATACCTGCATCATTCCATCCATCTCCATAAGATTCACTACCTATGATCGTAATATCACCGGCTGCTATCGGAATAATTTGCGAACAAACGACCGCCCAACTGAAAGTGCAATTTGCACCTGGAAATTCTAAACATATACTGTCATTCCATGTATCAAAAATCCTTCCATCAGCTGTAGTCATGACCCATCTAATCCTAAAACTATCTCCATCAACCCAAGGGCTGGAAGCAGCATCTCTATTTAGCTTTTGATCAAAGCCAAAAATTGCTTGAGCCGCGTCTGCACCTTCAGTAATGTCATAGGCAAAGGTATCATCTTTGTATAATTGATAAAGATCATCTTGCGTCATAGAAAGAGCTTCTGGCTCTCTATTACCTTTTGGATTATCGATAGTTTTGAATAGATATTCTTTATGACTCGCAGTTTTTGCTCCTCCTTCAAAATCCGAATAAACTTCGTTGAAACTAACATAGAACTCTATTTTAGTCACAGTATTCTTGTTATCAATGGAAACCCAGGAAAAATTAAAATCAAGACCCTGACTCACGTCGTCATACAAAAAGTTTTCAATCGCTGTTGTTCTCTCTATGTAACCATGAACCGCCGTTTCTGGCACAGGTTCAGGCACTAGATCTTCGTCCGTACACGAAAACACTACAAGTACGGACAATAAAACCAATAAACTATATTTTTTTAATTCCATCATTGTTTTATGTTTAATTATATGTATAAGCAGATGCATCCCAAAAAACTGTAGCGCCAGAATCCGAATTACGCAATTGACCACCCTCTGGGAATGAACTATTCAGATTGAATTCTCCAAGCGGGTAATTAAAAATTGTCGGAAAGTTTCTCTGACCGGCAGCTGTCGAAGTAGCACGGAATGTTGGATATTGAATATCTGCAATTCCTCTTGTACTACTTTGTGCATCTTTTAATTTAGGATACCCTGAACGTCTGTGTGCATTGTAAATTTCAACACCAGATCCCCACATTGAATACCAGACTTCTTTGAAAACTGCGGCTTGTTTATTTACAGCATTGTCATATCTTGTCATAGCTTCTCCCAAGTATCCGGCCCCATTATCTATATCACCAAGCTGATCTACACCATAACCTGGTGCGTTAAGGTATTCGTGATGCGTTGTTACGGATAGGTCTGAAGTAATAGCAGGAGCATCTGCAGATACAGAGCTAGCTACCGAATTAACAAGATCCATTGAAAGATTAATAAAATTTTCCAATTCAAGTGCCATTGAACCTGTTGATCCTTTTTCAAACAAATGCTCCATTTTATACATCTGTACCATAGGCGCTGTTACAAAATGCGTAAACCCATCTCCGAGTCCAAGTCCAGTTGAATTTGTGATCTGTGCAGGAGTTCCCGAATCAAAATTTCCACCCATTGGATAGACACCAGGTGCCAATCGGAGTGCTCCGTCCAATGGAACTCCGGATGGATCTCCCTTGTCTCTACCAAAAAACCCAGAAATATAACTTGCAAAAGAAGGATATATCGACGCCGTAACACCAGCCGAAGCAAGTTCCTGAAGAATATCATCATTAAGCGCCATATACCCATAAATACAAGCACTATTTTGAGAACAAGGTGTAGTATTCTTCTGCGTTGGATCTTCTTGATCTAGAATACTGTATGTTTGACGATGGAAATAAAAGGGAATTCTTGGATCCCTATTGATCAACATTTCATACATTAACTGATGCGAAATATAACTGAAATTGTTATCACCCGAATATACATTACCTGTCCAGGGATGTCTCTGGCCTTGATCCTGATTCGTGTTGTACTGGAATTCAAAGTTTTCGGAATTCTCAGTAATCAGAAGATTAGCTGCATCGGCAAACAAAAGGTCAATCTCATTAGATACTCCAGATCCATAAGTAAAATCAGCCTTATATCTCGCATTCATCAACACTTTGAGCTTAAGTGAATTTGCTGCTTTCGTCCAGCTGGCCATATTACCACCATAGATTAAATCACCTTCAGGATCCGAACTCGATGCCGCAAAATGTACAACAGCTGAGTCAAGAAGTGCTAAACAATCCAAATAAATAGCCTCCTGATCATCATACACTGGATTAACATTTGCAATATCATTACCCAGTGAACTTTCAGAGTAAGGAACATCACCAAAGAAATCAACCATAGTTGTGAATATAAAGGCTTTCATTACTTCACCAATTCCCAAGGCCCCAGGTGTCAAATACTGACCCGCTTCATTTCTCAAAGCTGCTGACTTCAGATATTCATCGAGATCAGCCCCTTCACTTAAATAAACGCTATTCCAAATTCCATCAAACGAAGTTTGACTGAACGAAAGTCCATCAGAATTAGACGTATGTCCCATTATTCCTCCACTAACATCGTGGAAAAATTGGTAATCAGAAGCCCAATTAATCTGAATAGAGGGCAACAACAAATCAGTCGTCGTACTCAAGGGATTATTTGGATCTACGTTGATCTCTAAATCGTAAAAATCACATCTAAACGCTAACGTGAGCGTAAAGAAAATTAAAGTTAATTTTTTTAACATAATTTTATATTTTTAAAATTAAAACGTTACAGATAAGTTCACTCCGATTCTCCTAGTTGTCGGAGTCGCTCCCAAATCAAATCCATTTAAATTGTTGTTGGAAAGACCGCCAAGAACCTCTGGATCAAAATTCATATCCTCAGGCATATTAGGGGCGTTGAACCACACATTACGCATAGAAACGCCAAGGTTTGCCGAACCAAATGGTGTTTTGGTAAGCATAGATTTGTCAAAACTATATCCCAATTGAAGTTCTCTCAGTCGGATAACTGAAGCATCATAAACATTAACTTCAGCTGGACCATACGCGGCAAATCCATTAGAAAAATACCAATCGAAAGAAGATATCCCAGTTGTATTTTGAATTTGCTCACCCGCATCATTTGTGATGGGTTCAAAGGTCGTTCTATTACCGTAGACACCTGGAACAACCCTTACTGCTTCACGATCGACTGAATAAGCCAATTGACCTCTCAGTTTCAATGAAGCCGCTGTGTATGATAGGATGTCTCCACCTTTCTTATAATCAAAAAAGGCAGTGAGAGAAAATCCTTTATAAGATACCGTATTGTTGATACCAAGAATCCAATCAGGAAGAGGATTTCCGACAATGTGAGAACCATTGTCCTCAATTGGAACTCCTAAAGCTTGATCAATTAAAAGAGTACCTTCATCGCTTCTTGCAAACCGTGTTCCGTAAATTTGACCATAAGGCTCTCCTGTCCGATGGATATTATTTGTCGGGTTACTAGAGTTCGAGCCAGCGGCACCAAGTATGATATCACCACCTTCACCGGCATCAATAATCATAGAATTGATTTTTGTGAAATTAACTCCCACATTCCAATTGATTCCGTTAGGATTCGAAACAACACTTCCATTTAATCCAATTTCCCAACCATCATTCTGTATTTCGCCAGAGTTGATGAATTGTCTAGAGAATCCACTTGAAGATGCAACATTTGCTGAAACAATTTGATCAAAAGAATTTTTCTTAAACCAAGTTATATCAGCATTTAGCCTATTCTTAAACAATCTAAGTTCTGTACCAACTTCTAACTCTTTAGTCCTTTCAGGCTTTAAATTTAGGTTATTTAATGAATTACTAAGAGAAACTCTGTTCAAACCATTATAAGCCAACGCTGTTCCAAAAGTTGTGTATAGTGAATACGGCGAAGCCTGATTACCCACTTGAGCATACCCAACTCTTAGTTTACCAAAGTTCAGTAAGTCCGACTGTATTCCTAGGGCTTCTGTAAAAACAAAAGAAGTACTAACACTTGGATAAGAATAACTTCTACTCTCTTTTGGAAGGGTTGAGGAAATATCGTTTCTACCCAATAGGTTTAAGAAAAGATAATCTTTATAACTCAAGGTAAAATCAGCATAGAAAGCATAAAATCTTTGTAATTCTTTTCCTGAGCCAACAGACTGTGTCATCGAATTATTCGTTGTTTTCTGCCCCATCACTATCAAGGTTTGTCCATAACCGAAAGCATAATTTGTTGAACGCTCGTTTACATTGTGACCAATCGTACCAGACAACCTCAAATCGGGACTTAATTCCTTATCGATTTGAAGTAAGAAGTTCATGTCAATCTCCCTGTTTCCAACCGTCCATTCTCCGTAACTACCGGTATTAAATGAATTACCACCTTTCTCTCTGAAATCAGATTGTTGATCAACATATTGATTAAAACCTCCTCTAGCCATTACTGTCAGCCAATCTGTAAGATCATAACTGAGGGTAAGGTTTCCGAAAACTCTATTAACATCACTCGTAAATTGATTGTTTTCTACCAACCAACGAGGATTGTCAAGAGCTCTATAGAAAGTATTTCCACCCGTGACTGGATTTGTGTAAGGATAACCGTTCAAATCAAAGTTTCTTGGTAAATAAAACAATCTAGCATACACTGAGCCTCCAGCGCCTCCACCGTAATCATTATTGTATGAAGCCCCACTTGGAGGGGATTTTTGAGCAGTATTTACATAATTCAAACTACCTTGAATATACAGCCCATTATCTAATGTACTGTTGATACCCAACCCAAGGGCCGTTCTATTGATCCCTTGGTTCGGGATTATTCCATCATTTGAACTATTAGAAAGGGTAAAATTAACTGATGCCTTGTCTGTACTAGATGACACATTCAACGAATTTTCCATCAAACTTCCTGTTTGAAAAAAGCCTCCAACATTATCATTAGGTTTTAGTGTAATTGGAACACCCAGAAAAACAGACCCGTTAGTGGGATCTGGTATGTGATCACCTGTTCCGTTGACGAACATACCATCAGAACCAAAACTGTATCCCTCCCTAATTAAGAGGTCTGGCCAATATTGCTGCTGACTATAATTTCTTGATATTCCAACCAAAGGATGTGGCGCTGTTCCATCAGGATAAAAAGCTGACAAACTACTTGGAACCACTGACTGCGTATAATTAGTGCCATACTGTGCATTAATTGCATCTACTTGGCTTGGAAATGGTTGTCCCCAGTTACCAATATAACCGCCGTTGTAGACCTGATTAGATCCCTGCATGTAAGTATCTTGATAATTTGGAACTGAAGAAATTTTTTCTTGAGCATAACTTAAATTATATCTCACCTCTAATCCCTTACGCGTTGATCTGTTATTAGCTTTTGTGGTGATTAAAATCACACCATTGGAAGCCCTTGACCCATATAAAGCAGCAGCTGACGCACCTTTAAGCACTGTCACAGTCTCTATATTATTGGGATCAATATCAAATGCCCGATTGGAAAAAACAGTGTTTTGCGAATAGTCATCACTCGATTGAACACTGTTATCGAAGGGTACTCCGTCCACAACGAATAAAGGCTGGGTATTTCCGGTCATAGAAGAGTAACCTCTAATATTAATTTTTGTACTTTGACCTGGAGCACCTCCACCACCTTGCACATTAACACCAGCAATCTTGCCAGTCAATGATCTTATTGCATCCGGTTCGGATCTTTTGGTTATTTGGGAAGCATCGAGACTAGAAACAGAATAGCCTAAAGCTTTCTTTTCTCTTTCCACACCAAGTGCCGTCACGACAACTTCTCCCAAAACCTCAACATCTTCTGACATAACTAAATCAATAACCGACCTTGACCCAATCTCTACATTTTGGGATTTCATGCCAATCGTTGAAAAAGTTAAAGTACCTCCTTGCTCGGGAACATCCAAACGAAAATTACCGTCAAAATCAGTAGTCGTTCCATTGGTCGTTCCTTCCAGGACTATATTAACACCTGGGATTCCGCCACTTCCGTCATCAGAAGTCACTTTACCAGATACCACTCTCTGCGCCAGGGCTACACCCATGCTCAGAAGAAGGCTGATACTTATAAGTAAAATTTTCTTCATAAAAATTTGGTTTTTAAAAATGAACATTATTAAATTATATTGATTTATAGCAATAACAATAAAGCAATTTATCAAATAAATAGAAAAATAAAAACAAAACACTATTTTAATGTTGATTAAAGATATTTCAATATTTAAAATTAAATTAATTTAGGGTATTTATTGGAATAAATTTAACATAATTCAATATTTATAAAATATTTAGTAATAATTATTAATAACATTTAAAAAATTTAGAAAATTTAATTTTTAAAAAAAATAAACTAATTATATGTTATTTTTGATAGCGGATGTTTTAAGATATTTTCTTTTGCTAATTTTCATATTATATCTATAATCTTCTGAAAATAACATCGTTTGAAAAATAAAAATGCTTTAAAACCCTTAGGTTTTTTAATCCATCGCCATTAAACGTGAATTATTTTGACCATGATGTATTTACCAAGAGTATCTTACTTTCCCTCTGCGCTAATCTCTGAGGAGCTTTAATTTGATCTAAACATTATTTAGGTATCTAAAATCACAAATAAATGGTCTTTTCAGTGAGATTAATGATTAGTTTTCGGCTCTTATCCTAAACTCTATGCGCCTGTTTTGATCACTCAAGGTGGGATCTGATTCAACAGGACGCGTAGACCCTAATCCTTTGAACGTTAACTGATCTGAAGGTATGCCAGATTCGATCAGAAAATCATAAACTGCTTTGGCACGCTGCTCGGAGAGCGTCTGGTTATACGCCGGTTCTCCCGTTTGATCAGTATGCCCCTCAATTTGTATATTTACTCGATTTTCTACCAAAAATTCCGCCACTATTTCAAGTTCTGATTGGGAGTTCTTGGTCAATTCGTAACTGGCCAATTCAAAATAAATATTTTCTAGAATCATACTGGCGCCAACTTCTAGCGGAGACAAGGCTATGTCTAGTGTATCAGGCTGCCAAGAGGTGCTGTTTTGAATATCAAATCTGAAATCCTCGAAGAAATAACCTTTCGCACCTGCATAAACTCCGTAACTCAACCCTTCGTTCAATGCAAAAAAATATTCCCCCGAAATACTATCACTAAAAGTACTGTACTTCAATTCATTCGTGAAAATATCAAAAAGTTCAATTTTAGCTTTTAGGGCTTCTTGCGAGACCGCATCCCTGACCCGACCAAAAATATAACGTGAAGTATTTTTGACCAATGAATCATTGGCAATAGGCAACTGCACAATTTCGCTCCTTAGCTTACCGTCTGCTTTTTTGAAATCTTGAGAAAAATAAGCCATTGAACCATCTGCAGATATGATAAATGATAATTGATCCAAATTGTTGTTTACGGAATTGCCCAGATTGCTTGGCACTTGCCATTTCCCCTCTTTTTGCTCACTCATAAATAAATCATAGCCTCCAAAACCTACCCGGCCATTGGATGCAAAAATTAAATTTTCGCCATTGGTGTGTATGAAAGGGGTTACATCATCCTGCACTGTGTTAATGATTGTTCCCATATTTTTGGGTTGAGTCCAAGTATCATCTACCCGCTGAGTATACCAAATATCCCTCTTACCCACTCCGCCAGGTCTATCCGATGAAAAGTATAAGGTATTTCCATCAGCTCCTAAACTGGGCTGTGACTCCCAATTTTTGGAATTCACTACTTCTCCTAAATTTTCAGGGTTTGACCAAACCTCACCATACTTCCTTGAAATAAAAAGATCACAACGCCCAATGGTCCGACCTTTGTCACACATAGTAAAAATCAAGGTGCGCCCATCGGCAGATATTGAAGCTGCACCCTCACTAAACTCAGAATGAATATTTTTACTAAGTAGGGTAGCCAGGGTCCAAACACCGTCTACCCGATAGCTGACCACTAAGTCTTCATCAAAGGCCCTTGAACCACCTGCTCTCTTGGTAAATATTAAAGTGGTATTATCTATGGTAAGGGTTGGAAAATATTGTGTATAATATCGATTCACAGATGAAGGCAAGGCCTTGGGCATCACCACTGCTTTTATTTTTTCATGCTTGTAGGCATAAGCTATACTAGCCATCAGCAGCGAATCGTCTTGATCTACCGGCATCTGGTACAATTGAAATTGATCCATGCATGCCTTGGCCTTGCTATAAAACCCATTTTTAAAATACTGCTCTGCCAAAATCATTAATTTCTGGGCACTGATTCCAGGCTTATCAGCCACTGAATAATACTGATCAAGGTGATAAAAGGAGATCTCCAAATCACCAAAATTTTTAAAAACACTGGCCAATGCCCAATGTGCTTCGACGAATGTAGGTTCCTTGGCTAAACATTTTTGATACAATGAGATGCCCTCGTCGAACTCACGTTCTTTTATCAATTGACGGGCAGATTCGTACCATTTTTGAACCCGAGGATTGTCTACCGAGTATACTTCTTGAGCATACAGCCGCGCTGAAAGGAAGAGCAACAAAAACATCGAGAACCATCGCATACTTAAGGTATATCCATGAACTTATGGGTTTGCAATGAGATGGACCAACGAGGGTGTTCCTTAACAAATGCAATAATCATAGGTAGTATTTCTTCTTGTCGACTCCATTCGGGCTGCAAAAGCCATTTGGCATTGGGATTCATTTTTTTACTATGTTCAATGGCCCACTTGAAATCTGACTTATGGTAAATCACTAATTTTAGTTCATCACTGCGCTCGTAAAAAACTTCTCTTGGTTTTTTAAACTTCTTTGGGGAGAAACAAATCCAATCCCAATCTCCAGTAAGCGGGTAAACGCCTGAAGTTTCAATATGGGTGTTTTTCTGGGCTGCCTTTAATTGTTGAGTTAATTGAGATAAATCATACATCAAGGGCTCTCCCCCTGTGATCACTACGATTTCCGCAGGATGTTCATTGGCCATTTCTACCAATCGAGCAACTGAAAAATTAGGGTGGTTTTTTGCTTCCCAAGATGCCTTAACATCACACCAATGACACCCGACATCACAACCACCAGTTCTTATGAAATAAGCGGCTTTCCCGACATGACAACCTTCACCCTGAATCGTATAAAAAGATTCCATGATGGGTATTTCATCTACAAGAAGATCAAGCGTGGTGTCGTTCATAAGCCTTGAGTGTATTCAACAAAAGTGATGCAATGGTCAAAGGTCCAACTCCTCCCGGTACAGGGGTAATGAAACTACTCAGGGGGGCTACTTTTTCAAAGTCAACGTCTCCAGAAAGTCTAAATCCACTCTTTTTTGTTTCATCCGGAACACGTGTCGTTCCCACATCTATGATGACCGCACCTGATTTGACCATATCTGCAGTAATGAGCCCGGGCTTACCTACCGCAACAATCAAAATGTCAGCATTTCGGGTATGTCCCGCTAAATCTTGGGTGAACTTATGACAAATAGTAACCGTAGCTTGGCCCTGCTCTACCATCATCAAACTCATCGGAGCCCCCACGATGCGACTGGCTCCTACAATCACACAATGCTTTCCTTTAGTGGTCACCTTATAGCGCTTAAGTAACTCCATCACTCCAAAGGGTGTCGCAGGCAGTAACAAGGGCTGATCGGAAACAATGGATCCGAAATTGTGATTGGTAAATCCATCTACATCTTTCTTTGAGTCTATCAAAGCGGTAATGTGCTGCACAGAGATGTGTTTGGGCAAAGGCAACTGCACTATAAATCCATCGATGTCATCGTCTTGATTGAGTTGTTCGATGTGCTTAAATAATTTTTTTTCTGTGATGGTGGCCGCGAATTGCAACAGAGTATACTCAAATCCAACGGCTTTACAGGCCTTTATCTTGCCGTTAACATACGTATGGCTGGCTCCTTCTTCTCCTATCAAAATAATGGCAAGATGGGGCGCTCTTATATTGTTTTCCCTTAAACCTGAAACCCGTTGTGCTACCTCAGATTGAATTTCATTTGCTATTTTTTTTCCATCAAGTAATATTCCCATGGTTAATCAAGTTTTAGAACGGCCATAAATGCTTCTTGAGGTATTTCGACATTCCCCACCTGACGCATACGCTTTTTACCTTTCTTTTGCTTTTCTAATAGTTTTCTTTTTCGGCTAATGTCTCCACCATAGCATTTAGCTATGACATTTTTACGAAGTGCCTTGACCGTCTCACGAGAAATCACCTTCGTACCAATGGCGGCTTGGATGGCAATCTCAAACATCTGTCGCGGAATGAGACCTCGTAATTTTTCACACAGTCTTTTGCCCCAATCATAGGCCTTATCGCGATGCACTATCGCAGATAAGGCATCTACTTTATCTCCGTTGAGCATGATATCTAATTTAACCAGTGTAGAAGTTCGATAGCCAATCAATTCATAATCCAATGATGCATAACCCCTTGATAGGGTCTTTAGCTTATCAAAAAAGTCAAAAACTATTTCTGCTAAGGGTAAGTTAAAGGTCAATTCGACACGATCCGACGTTAAATAAACTTGATTTTTGATTTCTCCACGCTTATCCATACATAGCGAAATGATATTCCCAATATATTCGGATTTTGAAATAATTTGAGCCTTAATAAAGGGCTCTTCCACGTGAGAAATTTTAGTAGGTTCAGGCATTTCCGAAGGTGCGCTAACGGGAATGATTGTTCCATCAGTACCAATGGCATGAAATTTAACCGAAGGCACGGTCGTAATTACAGTCATCCCAAATTCTCGTTCCAATCGTTCCTGAATGATTTCCATGTGAAGCATGCCCAAAAAGCCACATCGGAAACCAAAGCCCAAAGCAACAGAAGTTTCAGGTTCCCAAACTAAAGCAGCATCATTAAGCTGTAATTTTTCCATTGAAGACCTTAGTTCTTCAAATTCTGAGGTATCCACAGGATAAATGCCCGCGAATACCATGGGCTTGACGTCTTCAAAGCCTTTGATCGGTCGTGTGGTCGGGTGATCTTCATGGGTGATGGTATCTCCCACTTTAACTTCTTTGGCTACTTTGATTCCTGAGATTAAATAGCCTACGTTTCCTGCCTCCAATGAAGTTCTTGGTTCATGATCCAATCTCAACACACCTATTTCATCCGCATCATAGGTCTGTCCCGTACTCACAAATTTGACTTTATCTCCTTTTTTTATTACCCCATTAAAGACCCTGAAATAAACTTCAATGCCTCGGTATGAGTTATAAACAGAATCAAAAATCATGGCTTGAAGCGGTTCATCCCTAATGCCTTTAGGGGCTGGGACACGGGCCACGATCGCTTTTAATATGTCCTCAATCCCAATACCTTCTTTGGCGCTCGCATGAATAATATCTTCTTTGTCGCAACCAATCAAATCTATGATTTGATCTGAAACTTCATCGATCATGGCTCCGGGCAGATCAATTTTATTCAGAACAGGTATCACTTCAAGGTCATGTTCAATGGCCAAATACAGATTAGAGATGGTTTGCGCCTCAATCCCTTGAGAGGCATCCACAATGAGTAATGCGCCTTCGCAGGCCGCTATCGAGCGTGAAACTTCATACGAAAAGTCAACATGTCCCGGAGTATCTATCAAGTTGAGGACATATTTTTGCCCTTCTTCGAGATAATCCATTTGTATGGCATGACTTTTTATGGTAATACCACGCTCCCTTTCAAGATCCATGTTATCAAGCAATTGTGCCTGCATTTCTCTTTTGGTAACCGTGGATGTTTTCTCCAAAAGTCGATCGGCCAAGGTGCTTTTCCCGTGATCGATATGGGCAATAATACAAAAATTACGAATGTTCTGCATAGAATGAAAATAGATTTGCAAAAATAGTACTTTGACCTTACAGAACACATAATCAAAGCCAATCATTTACAAAATGAGGACTGATCTTGTCAATGTTTATTTTTTGTATCGATTATAATGGTCACAGGGCCATTATTTGTTAAAGAGACCTGCATGTCCGCTCCAAATTTTCCATGCTGAACCGGACGGCTAGAATGACTTGACAATTCTTGAATAAAATCTTCATAGAGGGATTCCGCATACACAGGCTTCGCGGCCTTTACAAAAGAGGGCCTATTTCCTTTTTTGGTTTGGGCATGTAAGGTAAACTGACTGACCACCAAAAATTCAGCTTGTACATCTAGGGCACTTAAATTCATTTTGCCTTCCCCATCTGAAAAAATCCGTAGTTGAACGATTTTTTTAACTAACCAATTCAAATCTTCATTATCATCTGCCTCTTCAACACCCAGCAGAATCAGCAATCCCTGATCGATAGATGCAATAGGAATCTTTTCTACCTTGACATTTGCGTTTGAAACGCGCTGAATTACTGCAATCATTATTGAGATAATTGAACCATCGCCTTAGCATCATAAAATACGGTCCCCTCATTTTCATTCATCGCAACCCGTAACATCGCACGCGCTACTATGGCTGCCTCAATAGACCAAAAAGATGGAATTCCCAATGCTTTTAAAGGTGTACTTACGGCTTGTATCAAGACCTTAAATAATACTTCACCCCCTCTTCTCTCAACACGATTTCCCAACAACAAGGACGGCCTGAATACTTTTAATCCGAGCAGATCTAATGCCAATAACGCCTGCTCACATCTACCTTTAACTTGATTGTAATAAATAGGCGATTGGGCATTTGCTCCCTGAGAGGTAACGATCAAATAATTCTTAAAATTGGGGTTCTTTTGGTTTATGGTGGCTACTTTCAATGGGTATATTAAATCACTTTTCTCAAAAACCGATTTGGATCCTGCCTTTTTCATTGTGGAACCTAAACAGCAGAAAACATCCTCCGAAAAAAGATCTTCTTCATATTGATCGAGTGCATCAAAATCTGAGATCGTAATTATTTTCACCCGCTTATCGTATTTTAAATCAATAGACCTCCGCAATACCAAAGTGATGCTTGCGTAGTAGTCCTTTTGCAATATCGCTTCTAACAATAGTTTTCCTACCAAACCTGATGCGCCTATAATCAATGCAGATTTTGTCTGTTTCGCCTTCATCCTTTCTTGTTTTTTTTAACTCACTGGTTGCTGATTGAGTTCCCAAACTTTGAAAGCTTCGATGTCTGATTTGAAATTTTTGATGATGAAATAAATTATAGATAGATCATCAGAGAACCCAAGTAAAGGAATGAAATCCGGAACTACATCCATAGGTGTTACAAAATAGAGCAATCCAAAAACCAAAGACAGCAGTGTTTTATTTGAAAAAGAACTGTATTCACCCGTAAAACTTTTTTTAATCATCCTTAAAAATAATTGCACATGCTCCAAAAGCTCATTGATCTGCTTATGGCTCCCATTCAATGTTTGCAGCTTTTTGGACACTTGCCCAAACAATGCTTTGACCTGGCTTTGCTCTTGTAATATGCGCTTTGCTTGTCTGAAAATTTTTAATACGCTCTTATTCATCTTAAAACAGCTCCTTTATTTCATTTTTCACAAAGACAATGGTTTGAGCGATACTATTCTTCTTGACCGCCCCTTCTAATATTAATTTGGCTAAATCTAATCCGGAATGTTCTTCCCCCAAACCCATAGCGGCTTCATTGATCAAGGTAACGGTGTCCTCAATGGCGGCGGTAATATAGGACCAAGCTTCATTGGATAGATAGATTTGTTGGGCCAAATTATGATTGAATTCCTGTCTTATCTCTTTGATTAAAAGATGCTGCAAAACGGTTGCATTCATCTCTTTTTGACTCAATCGAGGAATTAAATTATTGGGATTTGATCGCTCCAAAAGCAATATAATCCGCTCATAAGCCTGTAATTTAATGGGCAGCATCGCCTTTTGATTTTTTTGCTTCATGGTAGACTGTAATTCATCAAATCGAGCCCTCAATAATGAGCTTACCATCAAAAATGAAGCATAGAGTACTATAGCTGCAGGTCCTAATATTTTTAATAAATCAATTAACAAATCCATATCCTCTATTTTTATTACTTATTTCAAAAATAAATAATTTCTTTTGTGCAATGATCGCTCCCATCAAAATAACTAGCCGCGCCGTTGAAGAAATTATAAATATACTCAAAACTAAAGGTATTCCTCAAGAATACCTGCTTAGAGTAAGTATTAAAGGTGGCCACGGTTGTTCGGGTGTCAACTTCACTTTGGGCTTTGATAAAAAAAAGGAGCTGGACACCGTCTCACTGGTTTCTGGCATCAAAGTACTCATTCAAAAATCAGAAATGATGTTCCTGATTGGCCAAGAAATTGATTTTCATGAGGGTATTGAAACACGTGGGTTTATTTTTCGGAATTATGAGGACAATTCAACTACAGCCCGATGACAAAGCCCCTGTATAGGCGGATTGTATTTACTCACTTTTACCCAAACTTTTTTGACTTGTGGAAAGTTGCTTCTCAAAAGTTCGATGATTTGATTGGCCAAATATTCTAGTAGCGCCGCCTCCTTAGACATTACCTTTGAAATCAATTGATATACCTGTTCGTAATCAACCGTCCCCTCTAATTTATCTTCCCTAGCGGCTAAATCTACATTGAGCTCCAATTTGACGTCAACACTGTATTTATTGCCTATTTTTCGCTCTTCCTCATGATATCCATGATGCCCGTAAAACTCCATCCCCTCTAATGAAACAAATGCCATCTACTCTATATTTGATCAAAAAACGAAACGTCTCCACTATCGTCTTTCACTGATCCATCCTCTTCTTTATTTTTACTTTCACTCTTTTTGGATGTCGTATCTTTGGATTTAATAAATTCAGTGAGCTTTTCAGTTGCGGCTACATCATCCTTAGAAATTTGAGGAATAGGGGCCAGCGGTGCTGGTGGTGCCATCTGCTCTTCATCAGAAATCAGCGACCGTGATACATTAACCAATTTTCTCACTTTAATCAAGTGATCCTCCACCTTAAAGGTCCCTTTCTGATTACTTGCTCGATTGATTCTATCAGTTATATCCAAAATAATATTTTGCAGCTCTCCAATTAACGAGTCTCTGTGATTTTCAATGCTTTGATAGTTCTTGGCTAAGTCCTTGATGGTATCCTGCATCTCGACAATAAGATTTTTAGCCTGATTCTCTGCCTCTTCTATAATTCTGGTCGCTTTTGACTTGGTCTCGCGCATCACCGCCTCTGAATTCATTTGCGCCTCCCTCAGATGAAGCTCCGCCGCTTTATTGGCCTGATCAATCAAATTCGCCCCGGTATCCTCAGCTGTTTTGAGCGTTTTGAACAATGAATTTTCAACTTCACGGAGTTTTTTAACCTCAATATCAGCCGTTTCTTGCTTTATTTTAAGCTCATTATTTTCGTTCAATAATCGCTCCCATTCTTGAGACAAAGAGACTAAAAAAGCGTTTACTTCATCTTTATCAAACCCTCGAAGTTTCTTTTCGAAGGTTTTCCTTTTGATTTCCAGCGGTGTTATTCTCATATTATTTACTAAAGTTTATATCCCAAACAGATATAGTACGATCATCACTACAAGATATTAAAGAATTTTTATTTGGCATTGACAAAAGCTTATTAACTGAGGTTCCATGACCTGCATAACGTCCCTTATCTATGACTCGAATCAATTTAAAAGTACCAGAATCCCAAATCTTGATTGATTTATCCATGCTGCAAGTTACAAAATAATGACCATTTGAATGATAGCTAATATGATTAATGGCGTACATGTGCGCTACTATATCTTCTACTAAATGTAGGGCTTTTGCATCTTCAAGTGACCAAATTTTGAGATGTGCATCTCTGCTCCCACTCAATATCATTTTATTGGTAGGATCTATGCACAAGCTAAAAATAGAGTTTTCATGTGCCTGTATTTCTTGGATAAGTTTATGATTTTTCTTGTCAATTACTCGTATGTAGCCATCGCTATAGCCGGCATAAATATGATGCTCATCAACTTGCAAAGTGCGGGCGCTCTTTTGGGATAAATTAAGCATTTTTACAAGCTTCCAGCTTTCCCGACTGACGATATAAATAGCTCCATCACCTGTAGCTATGTAAAGAAAATCATCATCAAATTGGATATCAAAAATATGAGCCTTCGTCATTTGGAGTGACGCAATTTCTCGTTTGGCTACAGGGTCAATGACATGCAGTCCATCAAAATTTTGACCTATGAATAGATGGCCTCTTAAGGGATCATAGCTGAGCGCATAAACAGATGTTGAAACTTTTGCAACTACATCTCCGGCAGCATATCCATTTGTATTCCATTTAATAATATGACCATCCGCACCCCCTGAAACAAATTCATGCTCATTTAATCCACACAAAGCATAAATAGCATCTTTGTGGCCCGTAAAGCTGTGTTCCTTTGTTATTGAGGGTCGGTTTATCATAAATGTTATCATCAAAAGTATTACAATTGCATGATCTATTTACTCAAATGCCACTATTCTTAACCAAGAAAATAAACAAGGTAAGCACTTATGCCGTTTGGAATATCACCGAAACAGCAACTGAGTTAGCCCTCTTAGCGGGCTCGTCAGCCCCGCACAAGAATGATAAAAAAAAATGCGAATGGCTAGCAACCCGATTATTGGTCATGCATCTTGCCTCACTATTTGAAATTCCCTATGCTGGCATTGCTAAAACGACCGCAGGAAAGCCTTTCCTCATCGGCCATACGGCAAATATTTCAATAACACACTCTTTTCCCATGGCTGCTGCCATGATTCATTTGGATGCGCCTTGTGGTATTGATATTGAATCCCCCAGAAATCAATTAATTAAGATTCAATCTAAAATCCTTCATCTGAGTGAGCATCAGCATAAAAACAACGCTTTCAATCTCTGTAAAATATGGATAGTCAAAGAAGTATTGATCAAAATATGTGGACAAACTCAACTGAGCTTTAAAAATGAACTGAAAACAGAGTTGATAGATGATCATCAAGTCTTGGGTCATATTATGTCGACCGAAATCAATGAACAATATCGAATCAACATTGTGCCCATATTGAATTATTTACTTGCTTATAGCCTCTGAATCTTAAGTACCCGTGATAAGGCTCATCAGTCTTTTAATTTCATCACTCTTGTGATAGTCCCCAATCTTATCAAAGGCGGCCATTAAATTCCTTAGACTCCTCTTGATTATTTGGCCATGATCGCAAGGTTCAAAATACTCATTTTGTGGCATCAATTGAAGTTGAGTAATATAATTATCTATATCCTCTTTAGAAAAAATCAATCCTCGATTAAAAACATTGATGTAAAACTGAAGTTTGTCCGTCTTATACGTGAGTACAAATAAATTGGGTAGATTGACCCCAAATATAGGTAGGCCCAGTTTTTGAGTAATCAATAAGTAGAGTGCAGAGAGGGATATAGGATTTCCTTTTGAGGATTCTAGGACGCTATTTATCATGGAGTTCCCAGGAGCATGAAAATTTTTGGTATTGGCCCTGAATTTATATTTTTCAAAGAGCATACTATTGATCGTCTTAATCTGATCAAAGGGCAGTAAGTCAGGACCCAATTGTGTCCAAATTTCTCGATACAATTGTTCTATTTTATTTGACAATTGCGCATATTCTAAATCAGGATATTGATAAGTGGCCAGAATCCACATTCCTTTCAACAGATCTTCTTGTTCATGTACATGCCAATGCGTCAGGCGCTCCTGAACTAACTCAAATTGCAAGAAATGAACCAAGTCTTCAATCCGTTCATGGGCCTTAGGATTGAACGTCTGTTCCCAAGCTTCCTCTAAAAAAGGAATCACTCCGGTACCTAAGGTTTTAAGTTTTTCTTCGACATGCGCAACCACCTCAGCGTCGTCATCATCCAATAATGCCACCAATGACTTCAGCTCTTTATTGTTCATCTGTTAACAGACCCTCTTTAATTATCAATTGTTCAGGGATTCCAACCCCTTCATTTTTTTGCTCTTTCTTCCTAAAGGTTTGAGAAAGTCTTTGGGGTATTGATTAAAATGAAGGGTCAATTTATCTAGATCAAACAACAATTGATTGAGATTATTATACAAAGAATCGTTCACCATCAATTGACCCATTGTACCTTGACCTTGGTTTATAGCCGAAACGGTACTCTTCAACGCTTTCATAAGATCTTGCACTTCAACCAAGGTCCCATTCAAATCTAGATTATTGAGCGAATCCAAAACGTCTTCTGCTTTCTTGAAAATAGGATCTAAATCATTGATCTTATTATTTACATTGGTAAGCACCTCGTTAGTAGAGTGAATAACTAAAGCGAAACCTTCTTTATTTTCACTCAACAATTCATTGATGCCTTTCAAGGTAATTTCCAATTCAGAAATAGTATTGGTTATTTTTTCACCGCTCCCTTGAAGTCCCAAGAGAATTTCATTGATCCTCCTTATAGTAACATTAAGATTATCGGTGATCGGCTGAACATTATCGAGGTACTCAGCAAGACCTCTGTCCATAAGTGCTTTGAGTGTATCATTGGCGGCTAAGGGCGTATCTATAGGGCCAATTTTCAATACGATTGCTTTACTCCCTAATAAGTCTGCATTTGACAATTCTGCAATAGTTGAGTCTCCTAAAATAATTTCAGAATTAATAGCCAATTCAACAACTACTTGATTATGTAAATCTTGGCGAAGTTGAATATTCCTGACTTTACCTACCGTCAAACCATTGATAATTACCGGATTTGATTTGGTCAAACCATCCACGTTATCATAAACCACATAATAACTGGTTTCTTTATTCATAAAGTCCCTTCCTTTCAAATAACTAAATCCGAAATATAAAGTCAGCCCCGCTGCGAGCGCAATTAATCCTATTTTAAATTCTTTTGCCCTCATTGTTTAATTTGATTGTTCAATTTCTTTTTTATAATCTCTAATCGCTCTGTAAATTCCAGAAGCAATATAAACTTGATTACGTTTATCATTCAAATATCGTTCTTCTTTTGCGTTACTAAGATAACCTACTTCAACTAAAACACTAGGCATTGCGGTACTCCAAAGTAGCTGAAGGCTGGATTGTTTCACGCCTAAACTCCTTCTGCCTACCCGCTCTTTGAACTGTTTCTCCACTAAGCTGGCAAATTGTACACTTTTTTCATGAAAAGCATTTTGGGTAAGTGAAAATAAAATATAGGACTCAATCGATTTAGGATCAAAGTTTTGATAAGTCTCTTTATAATTTTCCTCCAACAAAATAACTGAATTTTCACGTTTAGCTACCTCGAAATTTCGACCTATATTTTTAGTTGCCATAACGTAGGTCTCGGTACCCGTAACATTTGGATTACTCAGCCAGTTGGCGTGTATAGAAATAAATAAATCCGCCTCAAGATCATTAGCAATCTTCGAGCGCTTAGCCAGTGAGGGGAAACTGTCATCCGAACGGGTCAGAACAACTTGTACATCTGGCATATTCTCATTAATGATTCGCTTCAGCTCCAAAGAAATTTTTAATACCACGTCTTTCTCCTTTGAAAACGACCCGTGGGTCCCCGGATCCCTACCTCCATGACCCGGATCAATGACTATTTTCCTAACTTTGTATTGTTTAATTCCAACCGTTTGGAACGAAACAAAAATTAATGATAACGAAATCACAAAAGATATTGCAATATTTCTCACTGTTCAACGATTGGTTAGTATATCAAATACGATACTTTAGCACAAAAATTGCAAAATTTTCGTTAAAACAAAACTTGTATCAAACTTGAAGCCCATAATAAGTCTATTGGTAGGATTTATTTTAACCTTATCAACCTGTGCCTCCTTAATTGCACAAACGGTTGTACAAGAAGATACTGTGATGCTGAAAGGTTTAGAGGACCTAAGTATATCTGGCGATACCCAAATACTAAAAGGCTTGGATACCCTAAACATATCTGATGACTCCTCCAGGTCAGAGGCAAGAGATGATACTACCGCATCGTCTTTCATAGAACCTAAGGCCCCTATTGGAGAAATTGAAACCATCATAAATTATAATGCCCAAGATTCCATTTTTTTTGATCTGAAATCTAGTAAACTGACCCTTTATGGAGAAAGTCATATTGACTATGGGGAAATTGAATTAGACTCTGATGAAACCCAAATCAGTATGACTGACAGAATCATTACTTCAACTTATAGCTTGGATTCCGCAGGAAGAAAACAAGGAAAGCCCATTTTTACAGAAAAGGGTACCGTCTACGAAACCGATTTCATCATCTACAATTTAAAGACCAAAAGGGCCCAAATCAAAGGTGTAATCACTGAGCAAATGGGTGCCTTCATGCATGGCCAAGATGTCAAAAAGAATGAACGAAATGAAATGTACATCTCAGAAGCCATGTACAGTACCTGTAATCTCACGGACCCGCATTTTCATATTCAATCCAAACAGCTCAAAGTAACCAAACGAAATATCATCTCTGGTCCTTTCAATTTAAGGTTTCGGGAAATTAAAACCCCCCTCTGGTTTCCTTTTGGAATGTTCCCAAAACCAAAAGAAAAAACCTCAGGCATCTTAGTTCCTACCTATGGGGAAGAAACCCGAAGAGGTTTTTTCTTAAGGGATGGAGGTTATTATTGGGCTGTTAATGATTATATGGACATCAGAACTACGGGATCTGTTTTTTCTAATGGGGGCTATGGCGCTGTTTTCAATACAAATTTCAAAAAAAGATATGTTTATACAGGAGGTCTCAATTTTAGCTATAATAAAAATATTATCGATAGTGAAAATGGATTGAGCAGTAATGACTTTTGGATAAGGAGTAATCTTAAACCTCTTTCTAAAGGTAATTCAAGTGTCAGTGCTTCAATTTCTGCAGGTACGACGACTTATAACAGCAATAATAATTTAGCCACTACCGATTTTAACAGAAGTATCAGCTCTCAATTTTCATCTAATATTTCTTACCGGCAAAAATTTGCAAATGCCCCTATTAATTTGACTATGAATGCCCGACATCGACAAAACGTACAAACAGGTGTGATGACTTTTAATCTACCCGAATTGTCCCTCAATGTCAATCGGCAGTACCCTTTTAAGAAATTAGCTGGATCCAACATGGATGTCCTTAAAAAATTAGGACTTAGCTATAATTTTGTTGCAAAAAATGAAATCACTAATAAATTGGCCAAGACCAACTTTCCATTTACAGTAGCCAACCAAACATCCACTCAGGAGGATCAAGAGGAAGAATTAAAATTGGATTTTAAAAATGCGAAAAATGGAGGTCAACATAAAATACCCATTGCCACGTCAGTTAAATTATTCAATAAATTAAATCTCAGTCCCAACTTCAATTTGACAGAATATTGGTACACCAAAGAGCTTGATTATACCTATCTCCCCGAACTTGAAGCTGTTCAAGTCGATACCCTCCAGAAATTTTCACGTGCTCTTTCATGGAATTCAGGTGCTTCTTTGAGTACCATTATATACGGAACTCGCTTTTTTAAGCCTGGTGGTTATATACAAGCCATACGCCATGTAGTCACACCTTCGATTTCTTTTAGCTACACGCCTGACATTACCAATAGCGAAAATAGCCCTTGGGAATGGATACAAAAAAACGAAAAAGGAGATTCAGTGCTGATGTCAAAATATCATCAATTTGCTTATGGATCTCCTCGAGGAAACATGAGTAAAACTTTGAGTTTTGGTCTCCAAAATAATCTTGAAATAAAAGTTCGAGACAAAAAAGATACGTTAGGCATTGGTTATAAAAAGATTAAGCTGTTCGATAATTTCTCTCTTAACAGTGGTTATAATTTTGCCGCTGACTCTTTCAATTTATCCAACATAAATTTATCAACAAGAACCAGTTTTTTTAAAGGTAAGCTTAGTTTAAATATTGGCGGCACCCTTGATCCCTACGTATATAATGCTTTGGTAACCAATGAAGAAGGCCTAGTCACGCGCCAGGAGCGAATTGATAGATTTTCATGGCAAAATGGCCAAGGTTTGGGCAATTTGTCTAGATTCAACACCGCCATTAGCTTAAACTTAAAACCAAAAGGTTCTAGTGATGTAGAGGAAAATAATGGAAGAAATGATTTTGTAGATCAAGATATCAATAATCAAGAAGAATTAGGGTTACAAGATGCCGCTGATTTAGATTATATTTATAAAAATCCTAATGAATATGTCAATTTTAATATTCCTTGGTCCCTTAGGTTTTCCTACTCTATAAATGTCACTCAATCTGGATTATTAGAATCAAGGATAAGGCAAACATTGACTTTTTCTGGAGATGTATCTCTGACTCCAAAAACCAAAATAAATTTCAGGTCCGGTTACGATTTAGAGAAAAATAAATTTACTCAAACTAGCATTGGGGTCAACCGTGATTTACACTGTTGGTCATTAAGCTTCAATTGGATCCCTTTTGGAAGAAATCAATCCTTTAATTTAATCATAAGACCCAAATCGGCTTTATTGCAAGATCTGAAGCTTCAAAAAAGAAAAAGTTTCCAAGACTTTTTTTAAACGAGAAGCACAGAAAAGTTAAGTCAAACCTTTCTTACACATTTTAAAACCTATCATTGAATTACTTGTCCAAATAAGTATGACCCACTTTTATATTTATTGAACAAGATTCATTCTAAATAAATTATTTTTAGATGTGTTTATTATTTTATTATAAACAGGCCATATTATCCTTACACCTAGTAATAATTGAAAAACTATGTACAAGATTCTTGAGCGATTACTCTAAAGATGAATCGATTATTTTTTCCCCATGAAAAATAAATTAAAGCAAACCTATCCAGGGCTCTCTGATTGGAACAGTGTGTAGAAGTAGCCCACAACCATCATACAAACCAAATGATATAACACGATCAACGTAGCTCCATGATCGAAAAATGAATGACTCATAAACCAATCTCCATAAAGATATACTAGGGCCACCGCGATGGTGTTTTTAATCATTTCCACATAAATAGCACTCCAATGCTTGTCCATCAATAACGTCATGCTCGCAATAGACAGATACATAAAACCTCCAAAATAAATCAAGAATTGATAACCAATTTCAGCTGAATAATTGAAAAAAATCAATGAGATGATGGAAATGAATGCCCATTGAAACCAACACCAAATATGAAAGAAAAGTGGGTAGGCCGGATCGTATTTTAACTGATCATACACCGGCTCAGTCAATTGAATAGGATAAGCCTCAGCTACATCTTCAGGCCGCCAACCGGTAGGTTTAAACCAAATAATTAACTTATCATACCAAGACTTCGCCCTCCAAGCATCCTGAATGAGCTGCCAAAGGTGAATGAAATTAATCACAAAAGGGTTCCAACTCTTGACCGGCTTTTTTACACCGTAGACCGGTGGTTCATTGGCTAATTCTACTTGAAAAGTTCCGAAAATTTTGTCCCAAAAAATGAAAATCTGAGAAAGGTTTTTATCAATATAAATATCATTAATCGCATGATGTACCCTATGATGCGAGGGGGTTACCAATACATATTCCAAAAATCCAAGCTTTCCGATTAATTTAGTGTGATACCAATATTGTGAGAATAAATGGAGCGGTGCAATAAAGGCAACAACTTGCGCAGGCACCCCTAGCAATGCGGTGGGAAGCAAAAAAACAAAAGAAATGGAAAACCACTTTGAAATAGACTGTCTCAAAGCACAACCTAAATTAAACTCTTCACTGCTGTGATGAACCAAATGGTGATTCCAAAAATAATTAATTTTATGTGATATTCTGTGAACCCAGTACCCTGAAAAATCCAATCCAATAAAAGCCACCAAATAAATCACCCAAGTCTTTTCAATCTGTATCAAGCTCAGGTTATCGACCATCCAATCATAAGAAACAATGATGACAGTTAATCCTAAAACATCTTTAAAAACATTGGTTACCCCAGAAATCAGACTGGCCAAGGTATCCATACTCCTTACCACCTTTTCCCCTCTCACATGACCGATCCATGCCTCAAAAAAGATCAATATTAAAAAAAAGGGTATCGCATAATTAAGTACACCTACATAAGCCTCCATCCATGTAAAATATATATTTTTTGACAAAAAAATAAGATTAAATTACAATGATCAAATTTGAAAGATATTATTTGACCTATTTTGATAAATAATAATCCTCATTGATGCCTTATTTTCGATTCTCAAACGCTTGCATAAAATGAATCCAGATCTAAAAATAGCCCAAAGTAAAGCCCTTAAAAATATAGATATCATCGCTGATTCATTGGGTATCTCAAAAGAAAATTTAGAGCATTACGGCCATTATAAGGCTAAAATTCCCGTTCATCTTATTGATGAGAAAAAGGTAAGTCAATCGAAATTAATTCTCGTTACGGCCATTACGCCAACCCCAGCAGGTGAAGGGAAATCGACCACCACGGTAGGTCTTTGTGATGGGCTTAATCGCATTGGAAAAAAAACAATCTCTGTCCTTAGAGAGCCCTCTTTAGGTCCTGTTTTTGGAATGAAAGGCGGCGCCACTGGTGGCGGTTATTCACAAGTGGTGCCTATGGAAGACATCAATTTGCATTTTACCGGTGACTTCTCAGCGGTTGAAAAAGCGAATAATCTACTGTCTGCTCTGATTGGTAATAATATTCAAAGTAAAACGCGAAACCTTGGAATAGATCCAAGAACGGTGACTTGGAAATGGGTCATGGATATGAATGATCGTACTCTTCGAAATATCATATCCGGATTGGGGGGTAAGTCAGGAGGTTTTCCTAGAGAATCCGGATTTGATATTACGGCAGCCTCAGAGGTCATGGCTATTTTATGCCTTTCAAAAAATTTGACTGATTTAAAATCCAAATTGGCCAATATTTATATAGGAGATACTTTTAATGGCGAAGCCATTTATGCCCGCGACTTAAACGCCCAAGGAGCGATGGCTTCGCTATTAAAAGAAGCCATTAAACCCAACTTGGTCCAAACCTTAGAGGGCAATGCAGCCATCATTCATGGCGGTCCTTTTGCTAATATAGCACAAGGAACCAACTCCCTTATCGCTACAAAAATGGGTATGTCACTGGCTGATTATGTGGTTACAGAAGCTGGATTTGGCGCAGATTTAGGCGCAGAAAAATTTTTTAACATTAAATGTTTTTATGGGAATATTTCACCCAAAGCAGTCGTCTTAGTGGCTACCATAAGAGCCTTAAAATATCATGGGGGTATAAAGAAAGTTGAATTGACCCAACCCAATACAAAAGCCTTAATCAAGGGAATGGCCAATCTTGATAAACACGTAGAAAACCTAAAAAGATTCAATATCCCGCTGGTGGTAGCGATTAATAAATTCACTTCTGACACCGAAGAAGAAATACAAATCATTAAGTCACATTGTGCCGAAATCCATGTCAAGGTAGCCTTGAGCGACGGATGGGCTCTTGGCGGTAAGGGAACCACAGAACTGGCTGAAAGGGTCGTTGATGCAGCCAATCATTGTCAATCACAATATGCGCCCACTTATGACGCAAATTCAAGTATAAAAAATAAAATATCAGCCATCGCCAAAGATATTTATGGTGCAGAGGCCATTAGCTACACGAGCAAGGCAGAAAAAATCATTAAAAGAGCCATTGATCTAAACATCAGCCATCTCCCTATTTGTATGGCTAAAACCCAAAGTTCATTATCCGATGACAGTAGCCTTTTTGGTCGTCCCGATCATTTTGGACTTACCGTACGAGATATGGAAATAGCCACCGGTGCAGGTTTTCTAATTCCCATCACAGGAAATATGCTGAGAATGCCTGGATTACCAGAAATTCCTGCTGCTGAGCAAATCGATATTGATGAGGATGGTACCATCTCTGGCCTTTCCTAACCTTTCTCCCAAATAATCAATCTTCAAACTGCCGTTAACGTGACGCATCAATCCAATTCTGAACCACTTCTTTGGTTGGGTTTTCCAAATCTTTTAACTTCATCTTTTTACGTATACCACACAGGTCATTATGCAATTTGTTTACATTAGATTCACTGAGTTGACTCAAGGTATTCAATCCTATTTTTCGCATTAAGGGAAGGTAAGCTGCAGGTATGCCCTGATCTGTGAATTCTTGGTCAGTTGATTGGGCTTCCTTTTTTTCAGGCCTCATTTGAGGAAAAAACAATACATCCTGTATCGAAGCTGAATTGGTCATAATCATTGATAAGCGATCAATACCTAATCCAACACCTGAAGTCGGCGGCATCCCATATTCAAGTGCTCGTAAAAAATCCTCGTCCAATGCCATGGCCTCCTCATCTCCTCGCGCGGCAAGTGCCAATTGATGTTCAAATCGTTCCCGTTGATCTATGGGGTCATTTAACTCAGAATAAGCATTCATAATTTCCTTACCGTTACATATCGCCTCAAAGCGTTCAACTAAGCCTGGTTTTGAGCGATGCTTTTTAGTCAAAGGAGACATTTCTTCAGGATAATCGATAATAAAGGTGGGTTGAATTAATTTTGATTCACATTGTTCTCCAAATATTTCATCTATCAATTTTCCAGATCCCATCGTCTCATCAGTAGCAATTCCTAAAGATTTAGCTGTTGCTCTCAACGCCTCCTCATCCATCTCTGAAATATCAATACCTGTAAAGTGAGCGATGGCTTCAAACATGGTAAATCGCTTCCAAGGTCTTTGGAAATCTATTACATGCTCCCCTACCCTTACTTTGGTGTCTCCATGTAATTTAATGGCGATTTGCTCCACAATCTCTTCCATTAAATCCATCATCCAAAAATAGTCCTTGTAGGCTACATATAATTCCACCTGTGTAAATTCCGGATTATGAAATCTCGACATTCCTTCATTTCTAAAGTCTTTTGCAAATTCGAAAACTCCATCAAATCCACCGACAATGAGCCTTTTTAAGTAAAGCTCATTGGCAATTCTCAAGTACAAAGGCATATCCAATGTATTGTGATGGGTTACGAAAGGTTTGGCTGCCGCACCGCCGTGAATAGGCTGCAAAATTGGTGTTTCAACCTCTAAATACCCCTTTTCATTCAAGAAATTTCTGATGGTATTTACCAAAAGTGCCCGCTTGCGAAACGTATCTTTGATCTCAGGGTTTACAATAAGATCTAAATATCTTTGTCGATATCTTTGTTCAGGATCAGTAAAAGCATCCCATGTTTTCTTATTGCCCTCAGCATCTTCCGTTTCTTTCACAATGGGCAGAGGTCTCAATGACTTGGTCAATATTTTAAAAGAGGTGACATGAATAGATATTTCTCCTACTTGCGTCACAAATACAAATCCCTTGATCCCTACAATGTCTCCAATGTCTAGCTTTTTCTTGAAAACATCATTATACAAAGATTTATCCTCTCCTGTACATACATCATCTCGACGGAGATAAATTTGAATTCTACCCGCATCATCTTGAATTTCAGCAAAAGAAGCGGAACCCATGATCCGTCGACTCATGATACGTCCTGCAATAGATATGTTTTTAAAAGATGCTGATTCATCTTTAAACTTCTTCTTAATTTCTCGACTCGTGGTGGTTATTTCAAAAAGTTCCGGAGGATATGGATCAATATTCATATTCATCAAATCCGTCCTGGCCTTCCGGCGTATCAATTCTTGCTCGCTTAATTGCATTATAATTTTAATTTTCTTCTTTTAATTTCTTTCTTAATCAACATAAGCTCACGACTACTTTGTCCTTGAACTGAAGTGTTTTCCGCTGCTCGCCTAAACAAATAAGGCATGACCTGCTCTAGTGGGCCGTAAGGCACATATTTGGCGACATTGTAACCTTCGTCGGACAATTTAAATGATATATTATCACTCATTCCCAATAATTGAGCAAAAAATATCCGCGCGTCATTCTTTTCATAACCATATTGATGGATCAGTTCAACTAAGCCTTTGCTCGAAACTTCATTATGGGTCCCCAAACAAATCGAAAAATGTGTTAAATTTTCCATTGCAAACTTTACGCCCTCATTGTAATCTCTGTCTGTAGCTTCTTTATTGGGCTGAATCGGGTCTGGGTATCCCAATGATTCTGCCCGAAAACGTTCTTGTTCCATATAAGCCCCTCGCACTATTTTAGCTCCAAAATACACTTTGGAAGCGATTATTTTCTCAAATCCCGCTTTCATTCTATCCAACATGTCTCTCCGGTAAAACTGATAGGTGTTGTAAACGATTGCCCGCTCAGTATTGTATTTAATCATTAACTCATAACTGAATTCATCTACGACATTTTGATACCAACTTTCTTCAGCGTCAATAAGCAATCGTTGATTTAATTTTGAAATGGCTTGCGCTACTTCAAAGCCGCGCTCCTTGAATCTATTAAATTGATTTTGCTCGTTTCCAGTCAATGTTTTGCCCAACTGAATTTTAGTCATCAAAGATTTTGACCCCAATCCCGTAAATTTTAACACGCAAAAAGGAATGGCATCATGCTCATTGGCAAATTGAACGGCCTTTAAAGTCTCTTTTAGTGTTTGGTCAAAACTTTGTTCATTTTCTTGCCCTTCAACTGAATAGTCTAAAATAGTTTTGACGTTAAATGTTTTTAATTGATTGATTTTTTTTTCACAACCTTGGATACTTTCTCCTCCACAGAATTGATTAAAAAGGGTTGCCTTGATGAGCCCTTTGATAGGAAGTCTAAAATGTAAAGCCCATTTAATAATTGCGGTCCCCATAAATACCACCAGGGGTCTATTGATAATTGAAAAAATAAAATTTGATACTTGTAATTCTCTAGGGGATTTAGACCGAAAAGTAATTTTAGTATCATCAAAGTTCACCGACATATCAACATCTCATTAACGCATTAGCCACAAAGATAATAAACGACTCAAGGATTCATCACTCGAATTAATCAAAGTATTAAAAAGACATGTAATTTTGTAGTATGAAAAAGGTACCACCTAACATACATTTCACTCAAAACGTGAACCAGCAACTTCAAAGTTGTCTGGCATTGTTTAACCCTGATAAAATCGCCATTTTAGTCGACGAAAATACTTTAGTCCACTGCTTACCTAAATTAACCTCGATCAAAGGAATCCCTTTGATTCAAATCGCCAGCGGGGAAAAAAATAAAAATATTGAGACCTGTCAAATCATCTGGCAAAAGTTGACCGATTTTAAATTTACCAGAAAATCATTATTAGTTAATCTAGGAGGTGGCGTCATTGGAGATATGGGTGGTTTTGTTGCTGCAACTTTCAAAAGAGGTATTCCCTTTATCAATATACCCACGACATTGCTCTCTCAAGTTGACGCCAGCATTGGTGGAAAGTTGGGCATAGACTTCAATGAATTCAAAAATCACATTGGTGTATTTAAAGATCCTGATGCCATCATCATCTGTGATGATTTTTTGAATACCCTCCCCCACCGGCAACTCAAATCAGGCTATGCAGAAATCATCAAACATGGCCTAATCTACGATCTCGCATACTGGCAAGATATCCAAATGACCCTCTTTTCAGGAATTAAAGAGTGGCAAGATTTCATCGAAAAATCCGTGCTGGTCAAAGCCGATGTTGTCAAAAAGGACCCCTATGAGTCAGGGTTAAGAAAAATTTTAAACTTTGGTCATACGCTTGGACACAGCATTGAATCCTGGTACTTAGATACTGAAAAAGACCTGTTGCATGGTGAAGCCATTGCAGCCGGTATGATCATGGAGGCTAAATTAGCTCTCGACTTGGGTTTAATAGAAAAAGGATATTTTGAGCAAGTGGTAAGCTATATTGATGCTGTTTTTGATCGCGTGATGGTATTCCCTCCTTTTGATAAAATCAAAACATTGTTGGGACAAGACAAAAAAAATCAAGGATCCACCGTTATGTTTTCACTGATCAATGGACCCGGAAGTTGTTTATTTGATGTCGAGGTAAATGATGCACAAATTGCAGACGCTATTAATTTTTATTTAGATTCAGAAAGTCATCGGTAAATTGCCGTTCTTCCAGATTACACTTTTCATTTATTTAAGACCCTAATAAATCATGAATTATCAACTTGATCGATATCATCAGCCATTGAACGGAGATATCACCTTATCATCATCCAAGAGTGAAAGCAACCGCGCATTGATTATGAATGCCCTTTCTGGTAACCAATTGCAATTGAAAAATTTATCAGACGCTCGTGATACCCAAACCATGCAACGCTTACTCTCAGAGAAACAACCTGTCTGGGATGTAATTGATGCCGGCACTACGATGCGATTCTGTACGGCTTACCTGGCTATTATGGGCTCAGGAGAGATCATTACTGGATCTGATCGCATGAAAGAACGGCCTATCAAACCCCTGGTAGATGCCTTGCGCAGACTGGGTGCCAAAATTGATTATCTGGCACAAGAGGGATTCCCTCCGTTACGTATTAGTGCCCAAAAAAATGAGCCTCAAGCTCATGAAATAAGTATCCCAGGCAATATCAGCAGTCAATATATCAGTGCGCTCCTAATGATCGGTCCCACGCTGCCTGATGGCATTTCAATTGAACTGACAGGTGAGATTTTTTCGCGCCCCTATATAGAGATGACCTTGGCGCTTATGCAACATTTTGGTGTAAATAGTACCTGGAAAGATCATACCCTACATATAAAACCGCAGCGATATAAAGCCCAATCTTATACTATTGAAAGTGATTGGTCGGGCGCCAGCTACTGGTACAGTATGGTTGCCTTAAATCAAGAAAGCAGTATTACGCTTCGAGGGCTTCGCTCCCATAGCTTTCAAGGAGATCAAAATATCGTCAATATCATGTCCAAGATGGGAGTCAAAACTGAATTTAAATCCGATAAAGTTCAACTAACTTCCATCCCAGTTACTGAAATAAATCAAATTATTGATTTTAAAAACTGCCCTGATTTAGCTCAAACGGTCATGGTGGTGGCGGTCATCAAGGGAATTAAATTGACCATGACAGGTCTCGAAAGTCTCAAAATAAAGGAAACCGATCGTGTGATGGCCATGAAAAAGGAATTACTTAAAATTGGAGGCCTTTTGAATGAAGAAAATGGAATCTGGCGGTTAAAATCGGGTACTGTTCCAGAGCACCTCGAAACCATAGAAACCTATGAAGATCACAGAATGGCCATGGCATTTGCTCCCGTGTGTATGATTAGAGCCATTACCATTCGGGATATAGAAGTAGTTAAAAAATCTTATCCTGGTTATTGGGCGCATTTAAAATCTGTTGGAATTATCTTTAATGAATGCTAAACACATCTTATTATGAGTTTAAACTACTTTTTTAAAATATTACTCTTCTCAGGATTTCTTTCCATTTTTAATTCCTGTCAACCTAGACAAGAAAAATCAACTTCTTTGATACTCATCAGACATGCTGAAAAAATAATTTCATCGAGCGATAACCCCGATCTATCCTCTAAAGGCCGGCAGCGTGCGGCTAATTTGGTCGATCTATTTGAAGCAGTCAGCATCGATGCTATTTATGCTACTCCTTACCTAAGAACCGTTAACACTGCCAAACCTTTAGCTACGGCTAGACAGTTGGAGATATTAAATTATCAAGCTCATAACCTCAAGGACTTTGCTAAAAAGTTATTAAAAAATCATAGGGAAGAGACGATCGTTGTGATTGGACATTCCAATACGATACCTCAATTGATCAATGCCCTTACTGGATCTCAACATCCTGATTTAAGTGAGCTCGAATATGATTGGGTCTATTTTGTGGAAATGAGTCCAGAGGGTACCCCCAATGTCAAGAAACTGCAAATTCAAATGTAATGCTATTGTGACGTAAGGTTTATATCCTATCTCATCGTTTTCTTCTTACCGCCCCCTATGGATGTTGGCCGCTCTTCATAATACTTACAAAATATTTTTAATACTGCCACCGTCTACGGCCAACGAAGTTCCTGTGATATAGCTCGCACGTTCACTGACAAAAAAAGCAACAGCTGCGGCAAATTCATGGGGCTGACCGAAGCGTCCCAAGGGGATGTTTTTGATGCTATCCTTAAAGGAAGGATTTACCTTTAGTAAGTTCTGTAACCTCCCCGTTTCAGTAGATCCAGGCATGAGATTATTAACCGTAATGTGATAAGCACCGAGCTCATTGGAAAGGCTTTTAATCAATCCAGAAACTGCCGCTCGCACACTGTTTGAAAGAATCAATCCATCAACGGGTTGCTTAACTGCCTGCGAGGTAATGGCAACAATTCTTCCCCATTTTTGCGCTTTCATTTGGGGCAAAAATCCCTTGATTAAGGCTACAGTACTGGCCAAAAGCAAATGATATGCGGCCTCCCAATCATCCAAGGAAAATTGATCAAAATTCCCTGAGGGTGGCCCTCCCGAATTGGTGATCAAAATATCCACGGTCTTAAATTCATCTAGAGACGCTTTGATCATCCGATTGCGATCTGCTTCATTGGATACGTCTCCCGACAAAGCCAATATATTACCTTTTCCAAAATCAGCCAAGGTCTGCGCCGCTTGTTCTAAATTTTTGGCATCTCTACCTGAAATAATGACATGGCATCCTTCCTGTAACAGTTCCTTGGCAACTGCATAACCTAGCCCTTGACTTGATGCAGCAATAAAGGCTACTTTATTATTTATTAATAAGTCCATAGTTTAATTAGATTTTGGGGATTTCTGTCTCCCATGACTTTTGATCGAAAAGAAATTTTGGCTTGAGATTGTGCAGGGATCGAAATGCCGTCTCCTTTAGTTTAGGATACTGCTGCTGCAGCTGATTCAATAACTCCTTCATCTCTCGGCGTTTTAGGTGCTCTTGCGATCCACAAAGATTACAGGGGATAATGGGCCATCCCTGAGCTTGGACAAAATCTGCTATCCAATCTTCATGAACCGAAAACAAGGGCCTGATTACATACAAATCTTCTGCTTGGATCTGGTAATGCGCAGGCATCGAGCCTAATTGGCCAGAAAAAAACAGATTCATCATAAAAGTTTCTAATACATCCTCTCGATGGTGGCCCAAGGCTATTTTGTTACAGCCAAAATTTCTAGCTGAATCATACAAAATACCTCTCCTCAATCGACTGCAAAGTGAACAATAACTCTT
This sequence comes from uncultured Cyclobacteriaceae bacterium, assembly GCA_905479015.1. Classification (GTDB taxonomy): domain Bacteria; phylum Bacteroidota; class Bacteroidia; order Cytophagales; family Cyclobacteriaceae; genus UBA4465. Next base: position 130,055 of record CAJQKV010000008.1, on the reverse strand, counting down.
ACCGGGTAGTGTTTTTTCGGCTACTACACGGTAAGTGTCTTGCTCAACGATCTGATAGGGTACGTTCCATTCTTTAAAAAGCTTTGGTAGTACCTCTGTAGGAAATCCAGGCTGTTTTTGATCTACATTTACTGCTAAAATCTCGAAATCTATGGGCGCTTTTTTTTGAAATTCTTTTAAAAAATGTAACATGCACAAGCTGTCTTTCCCTCCACTGATGGCAACTAATATCTTATCCCCAGGGGCAATCATCTCGAAATCATTGATCGATTGACCTATAGCACGATTGATTTTTTGATATGGCAACTTGTTCCCTATTTTATGTACCTGAAATCTTGATCTGATTCAATGACTTTGATGGTTTCAAGAATTAAATTAATAACATGTTCAACATCTGATTTTGCTACTGTCTCGACCGTAGTATGCATATATTTGAGCGGTAATGAAATCAATGCTGAAGCTACGCCTGCCCCAGAATAGGCAAAGGCATCCGTGTCTGTGCCTGTAAACCTCGAAGAGGCCAATCTTTGAAAAGGAATCTCATTCTTTTCAGCTACCTCCACAATCAAATCTCTCAAATTTTGCTGGACCGCTGGTGCATAAGACAACGTGGGTCCCTTGCCTATGGCAATGTCACCACTATTCTTTTTGTCATACATAGGTGCATTCGTATCGTGAGTTACATCGGTTATTATAGCTACATCCGGCTTAATTCGTCTCGAAATCATCTCAGCTCCACGCAATCCAATCTCCTCTTGAACGGCATTAACGGCATACAAACCAAAAGGAAGTTTGATGTCCTGCTCTCTAATTCTTCTAAAGACCTCTGCTATCATAAAACCACCTATTCTATTATCTAACGCCCTACCCGTATAATATTTTTCTCCGAGTTCCATCAGCTCATCAGTGAAGGTGATTACGGTCCCGGGATGAATTCCCATTTCCTCTACCTCAGCCTTACTACTGGCTCCCACGTCCACAAAAATATTTTTTAAGGTCGGTGCATCTTCTTTTTCCTTGCGCACATGAATAGCGGGCCAACCGAATATTCCTTTCACAATCCCTTTTTTACGTGTGTGCAGATTTACTCTCATGGAGGGCGCAATCTGATGATCAGATCCTCCATTTCGGATGACATAAATATAACCTTTATCGTCTATGTAGTTCACAAACCAAGAAATCTCATCAGCATGGGCCTCAATGACTACTTTGTAAGGTGCCTCTGGATTTATCACCCCTACTACGGTACCATAAGTATCAGAAATATAATCATCTATATAGGGCTGAATATAATCAAGCCATATTCTTTGCCCTCCTTCTTCAAAACCGGTCGGTGAAGGATTGTTGAGATATTTATATAAGAAGTCTTTGCTTTTTTGATCCATAATATTATTATTATTTTTAAATCGATTTTGTCAATCCACCATCAATCACAAAGTCTTGCCCTGTGATATAAGCCGCCTTATCTGACACTAAAAAAGAAGCCAATTCGGCTACCTCTTTAGGGGTCCCTTGCCGCAGCATGGGAATTTGATTAATGGTTTGTTCATCTGCCGGATATGAATTGATAAATCCGGGCAAAATATTGTTCATTCTCACATTGGCATGACCCAATTCAGAAGCAAATAATTTACAATAACTAGATACTGCTGCTCTTATAACGGATGAAATAGGAAAGGATAAAGAAGGCTCTTTGGCCCCAAATGTGGATATATTGACAAAAGCACCCCCTTTTTGCTTCGCCATAATGGGGCCAATGGATTTGGCCAGTCTGATTACATTCATCAATAATAAATTCATCCCTTTTTTCCAGTCTGAATCTGTCAGCGACAATAAAGACCCTTTACTCGCATGACCCGTATTACATACCACCGCATCAATCCGCCCATACTTCTCGTAGGTAAAACCAACCAATCTCGCAATATCATTCTCATCTTCAATGGATCCCTGTAGGGGCCTGGCATTGAGTTGATCGCAAAGGGCAAACAAACTATCTGACCGAGACATCAAAACAAGCTTATATCCCTCAGATGCGAGTTGAGTCGCACAAGCAGCACCAATTCCTTTACTGGCCGCTGTAACAATGGCTACTTTTTGTTTTTTCAATAATTTAGATGTTGAGTATTACAAAATTAATTGAAAACCTGTTGGTCTTCATGCATCCGACCCTTATATATTTAGGATTAAAATGATATGATTTTATAAAGGAATATTGCCATGCTTCTTCCTCGGCAGTACCGCCACTTTATTTTTTAACATTTCAAAAGTTCTGATCAGCCGATGCCGTGTTTCTCTTGGGAAGATTACCTCATCTATATAACCACGGGCAGCCGCATGATAGGGATGCGCAAATTTATCCGTGTACTCTTCGATTTTTTCTTGATGTTTTTCTTTGGGATCCGCTGCTTCAGCAATCTCTTTTTTGAAAATGATTTCAGAGGCTCCTTTTGCACCCATTACCGCAATTTCAGCAGATGGCCAAGCAAAATTCATATCTGCCCCTATGTGTTTGGAATTCATCACGTCATAGGCTCCTCCATAGGCCTTACGCGTGATGATCGTAACCCGAGGCACCGTGGCTTCACTAAAGGCATAGAGCAATTTGGCACCATTAGAGATGATGCCATTCCATTCCTGGTCTGTCCCCGGTAAAAAGCCTGGTACGTCAACCAATACCAAAAGTGGAATATTAAATGCATCACAAAAACGCACAAACCTCGCTGCTTTTTTACTTGCGTGTATGTCCAGTACTCCCGCATAGCTCATGGGTTGATTGGCAACGATTCCCGTACTCTTACCCGCGATTCGAGAAAAACCAATCAATATGTTTTCAGCATAATCAGGCTGGACTTCATGAAAGCTATCCATATCCACGATCTCCTTGATCACCTCACGCATCTCATAAGGATGATTGGTATTCTCGGGTAAAATTTGATCTAAAGCAGGTCTCAGTTCATCCCCCTGTAGCTCATAAGGCTGTTCCGGTGGCAGTTCTTCACAATTAGAAGGAATATATCCAAACACTTTTTTGATGTCAAAGATACATTGGGCATCATTATGGGCCGTAAAATGGGTCACGCCACTTTTTGAGGCATGGGTATGAGCCCCTCCTAAGGCCTCTGAGGTGACCTCTTCCTGAGTAACCGTCTTTACCACATTGGGACCTGTTACAAACATATAACTGGTTTGATCCACCATAAAGATAAAATCAGTTAATGCGGGTGAATAAACGGCGCCTCCAGCACAAGGCCCCATCACTGCCGAAAATTGTGGTATCACACCAGAAGCCCTGGTATTGCGATAAAAAATATCTGCATAGCCCCCCAAAGAAACCACACCCTCTTGGATACGCGCACCTCCCGAATCATTTAATCCAATGAGGGGGGCGCCGTTCTTCATAGCCATATCCATTATTTTAACAATTTTCTCAGCGTGTGTCTCTGATAATGAGCCTCCAAAAACAGTGAAATCTTGCGAAAAAACATAAACCAAGCGACCCGTTACTTGTCCAAACCCCGTAATGACTCCATCTCCAAGGATCAACTGTTTATCCAAATCGAAATCCTTGGACCGGTGCGTTACCAGTTTATCTATTTCTTGAAATGAGCCCGGATCCATTAATAAATTGAGCCGTTCTCGAGCCGTTAGTTTCCCTTTTGCATGCTGCTGATCGATCCTCTTAATCCCACCTCCGAGTTCAGCCCTTTCATTTTGGACGATCAAATAAGCATCTTTTTCTTTTTTCGTCCTCATAGCATCTGCTCTTTGTTAAATTTAAAATAACGGCTTACTTTATTCACTCAAATATATCATGAAATCAATAATGAAAGCCTGAATTACCTAGAAGATCTTAGGGATTCTTATAAATGTATTAGGTCTTTATTGCGTAAAAGTTTAGATTCGCGAGGTCAGCTTTAAACCTATGAATCTCGCTATTATTGACATGGGAACCAATACCTTTCACCTCTTATTGGTGAAGTCGGAAAATGAAACTTTTGAGATCTTTCATAAAGAAAAGGTTGCTGTGAAAATTGGTGCCAACGGCATTAATCAAGGAATCATCAACGAAGCAGCCATTGAACGCTGCATCTCTGCGTTGAAGTCTTTCAAAAAACAAATCGATACAGCCAATATTCATGAGGTTTATGCAATTGCAACCAGTGCCGTTAGAAATGCTAAAAATCAGCAATTTCTTATCCAGAGAATCAAAGAAGAAGTAGGTATTGAACCCCGTGTCATTTCAGGGATGGAAGAAGCCGCTTATATCCATTATGGCGTATGTCAAGCACTGAATATAGGTGCCGATGTATGTTTGATTATGGATATCGGTGGCGGAAGTATTGAGTTCATTATTACCAAGGGAAATCAACCCCTTTGGATGAAAAGCTTTGAAATAGGGGGCCAAAGGATGATGGAAAAATTTCATGGAAATGACCCCATTACTTCTACTGAAATTTCGGCTATCGAAAACTATCTAGAAATAAATCTTCACCCTCTATTTGAGGCCTGTGAGATGTACGGCCCTAAAACGCTGATTGGATCATCGGGAACCTTTGATACTTTAAGTGAAATTTATCAAAAGAAAATGAATAAATATGCCCAAGAACATGCGACGGAACTTCCCATTTCTCAAAACGGTATGATCCAAATCTTCCATGAACTCATCGCAAAAAACAAACTAGAACGATTATTGATTCCTGGAATGATTGAACTCAGGGTAGACATGATTGTAGTAGCCTCGATACTTATCCAGTTCATCCTCAAAAAAACGGGATTAGAAACCACTCGTATTTCCTCTTATGCGCTGAAAGAAGGGGTATTGCTCCAAACCATTACATCCCTTAAAATTCAAACAAAACCCATCTCGAAAATATTGAAATATGACTAAATATTCTTTTGATCGGCTTCACCAGTTTGCTGTAAATTTATTCATAAAAATTGGCTGCCCCAATGACCAAGCCATTGAAGCAGCCAATGTACTATTAAGCGCTGATTTAAGAGGAGTAGACTCACACGGCGTAGCTAGATTGGTGGGCTACCTCCGGCTGTATGAAAAAAATAGAATCAATCCCCACCCACAACTCAGTGTGGTCCATGAGACACCCAGTACCGCTGTAGTAGATGGTGATGCTGGACTTGGACTTGTTGCGGGTCCTTATGCCATGCGGTTGGCCATAGAAAAAGCCAAAAATGTAGGAACAGGTTGGGTTGCCGTCAAAAACTCAAATCACTACGGTATTGCAGGCTATCATGCCATGATGGCATTGGAAGCAGATTGCATTGGTATCTCGATGACCAATGCGAGCCCTCTCGTAGCGCCTACCTACTCCAAAGAGCGCCTTTTAGGGACCAATCCTATTGCGGTTGCCGTTCCGGCTGGAGACGAGCCCCCATTTGTCGCTGATATGGCTACTACAACAGCAGCCAATGGTAAACTTGAGATACTTCAAAGGAAAAATGAATCCGCGCCATTGGGTTGGCTACAAGATAAAGAGGGTCAACCCACCCAAGCAGCTCAAGGTATTGTTGAGGGCGGGGCCTTATTACCCCTGGGTGGAGATAGAGAACATGGATCTCACAAAGGATTCATATTGGGAAGTATTGTAGATATCTTATCTGCAGTACTTTCTGGTGCAAATTATGGACCTTGGGTACCTCCTTTTGTTTCTTTTTTAGATCCTGATCCCAATCCAGTAGGAGAAGGAATTGGTCATTTTTTCGGTGCGCTCAGAATTGATGCCTTCAGGCCTGCCTTCGAATTCAAAACCCACATGGACATATGGATTAAACGATTTAGAAATGCAGAAACCATAAATGAAACGAATAAAGTCATTATTCCTGGAGACCCGGAGCGACAGATGGAGCAGTTGAGAAGAAAAGAGGGGATTCCACTACTGGACACTGTAGTGAAGGATTTACAATCGCTCTCAGAGCAATATCAAGTCAAGTTTTAAAAGCCAAACCCAAAGCCTGCCTCTAAAATCCATGGACTTGAATAGGCTCCATTGGTCTCAGTGACGTCGTACAGCAAGTCATATTGCCCAATCATATACAAGGAGGCAAACTTAGAGATGGGTACTACGTAACCTAATCCCACCGGGAAATTGTAAAACCCTTCTCGCTTATTTATAAAGTCTACAGATAAATATTCTAATTTGGCCGATCCAAATATTTGTGGGGTAATACTGTACCTAGCAAAAATGTTGCCTCCATAATTATTGATTTTTAGATCGAAGATTTTATCTCGCCAAAATTGATAATTTATACCTAAACCTGCCGACCAACGCTCGGTCAATTTATAACCCGCATAAGGCGTTAAACTAAATGAGAAGACATTTTGATTAAAATCGAGACCAAAGCCTCCGCCAAAATACATTTTATCAAAAATATTCTCTGATTGTGCTGCGACGATCTGAGACAGGGCCATCATTAAAATGCAGATCCAAATTTTCATGAAATAATAAACTCGGGTTTTACTTTACCTACTCGTCTGTTGATTCTGGAACCATGACATATACATCTTCTCCTTCAGCCCTCATATAATACTTTTCTCTAGCAATGCGCTCTAACAAATCTTGGTTGCTAAATAACGCTTCACGATCAGCCTTTACGGTCTCAATTTGTTTTTGATAATAGAATTGCGTTTGTTGTAAATCTGCTTCTTTTTTCCTTAGGGACAGTTGGGTCAAAATATCATTTGAATCAAATATCATTAACCAAACTATGAAAAATACGGTCCCCAAAACATACATGTTTTTAAATATTGGGGGAATCTGCTGCATTAAACTTTTCATATTCAAGTTAAAGATAAAAAAAATGTACGGAAATGAAGATGAGAAGTGTGTATTTCGTTGATCTTGAGATAAAATCAATGGAATAAGTTCTTAAAAGAAAGGTTAACCCATAATTAAATTCCAAAAAGGACATAAAAAAACCGGGTAGTACCCGGTTTTTTTTCCTAATCAAATTGTCCTTATTTTTTAGCTGGATAAACGGCAGAATCATCTAGCTCCTCTTCAATCCTTAAAAGTTGGTTATACTTCGCCATTCTGTCCGAACGAGACAAAGATCCCGTCTTGATTTGGCCTGTATTCAATGCCACTGCAATATCCGCAATCGTATTGTCCTCCGTCTCACCGGAACGGTGTGAGACAATCGCTGTCCATCCGGCCTTGTGCGCCATTTCAATAGCAGCAAAAGTTTCGGAAAGCGTCCCGATTTGATTCACTTTAATCAAAATAGAGTTAGCACATTTTTCATCAATGGCACGTTGTAAATAATCCACGTTGGTCACCAAAAGATCATCCCCTACCAATTGGCAACGGTCACCTATGGCTTTGGTTAATATTTTCCAACCTTCCCAATCATTTTCATCCATTCCATCTTCAATACTATCGATGGGATATTTATCAATCAAAGATGTCAAATAGGTCACCTGTTCCGCACTGGTTCTAACTTTACCATTTTTCCCTTCGAATTTGGCATAATTATAATTCCCCTTTTCGTAAAATTCTGAGGCTGCGCAATCCATAGCTATGGTAATTTCTTCCCCTGCTTTGTATCCAGCCGCTGCAATAGCCTTAAGCACACTGTCTAGTGCTTCCTCAGTACCACCCACAAAACTTGGCGCAAATCCGCCCTCGTCACCCACGGCGGTACTTAAGCCTTTGGATTTCAAAATACTTTTCAAATGATGGAAAATTTCAGCTCCCATTCTCAAAGCTTCACTGAAAGAGGAAGCCCCAATAGGACGAATCATAAATTCTTGAAAAGCAATAGGGGCATCTGAATGAGATCCACCATTGATAATATTCATCATAGGCACGGGTAAAAGGTGTGCATTGACCCCTCCCAAATATCTGAATAGTGGCTGACTAGACTCATCGGCTGCCGCTTTAGCAATGGCCAAAGAAACACCTAATATTGCATTGGCACCTAGCTTACTTTTATTAACGGTTCCATCTAAATCAATCATCGTTTGATCAATGATCTTTTGATCGAACACTGAATATCCAAGAATCTCTGGAGCAATCAACTCATTTACGTTTTGAACGGCTTTCAAAACTCCTTTACCCAAGTATTTGCTTTTGTCACCATCTCTGAGCTCATGCGCCTCATGCTCACCTGTTGATGCTCCTGAAGGGACGGCAGCACGACCCATGATACCACTTTCAGTGATCACATCCACCTCTACGGTTGGATTACCACGGGAATCTAATATTTGTCTAGCAAATACACTTTCTATAATACTCATGTTTTGTTGTTCTTTATTAATTGTATAAAATCATCAAATAAATAGGTGGAATCATGAGGACCAGGTGTTGACTCTGGATGATGCTGCACGGAGAAAGCCCTGCCATTGGTCAACCTCAAACCCTCAACAGATTCGTCATTTAAATTAATATGCGTCAATTCGGCTAAAGTGGAATTTTTTAAAGACTCCATATCCACGGAAAACCCATGATTTTGGGAGGTAATTTCACTTTTTCCGGTCATTAAATTTTTTACGGGTTGGTTAAGTCCCCGATGCCCATGATGCATCTTAAAAGTACTTATCCCCACGGACCTTGCCAGCAACTGATTTCCGAGGCAAATACCAAATAAGGGCTTCTTCGCGGCTAATATTTCCTTGATTGTATCAACAGCATAATCCATAACTTCCGGATCTCCTGGGCCATTTGAAATAAAGTAGCCATCGGCATCCCAAGCCCGCATTTCTACAAAACTCGTTTTCGCAGGAAACACTTTTAGATGACAGTCCCTGATTAAGAAATTATCTAAAATAGATCTTTTGACTCCTAGATCAAGCACACTTATTTTAAATCCTGGGTTATCCACTCCCAATTCATAAGCCTCATGAGTCGTTACGAGACTCGATAATTCTAAGGATTTCATATCGGGAATATTTTTTAATTCAGCTTGAAGCTTCGCGATATCAAAAATTTCTGTACTGATGATGGCATTCATAGCTCCTTTATCCCTCACGTGTCGTACCAGCATCCGGGTATCTAAATCAGAAATACCTACAGTCTCATGTGAACTGAGGTAATCCTCCAAACTACCAGAAGCAGAGCTGCGACTGTAATCGTAAGTAAAATCATTAACTACTAAACCTTTGATTTTCGGCCTATCCGATTCATCTTCATCCTTGTGCACCCCATAATTTCCAATGTGGGCATTGGTGTTGATCACGATTTGACCATAATATGAGGGGTCCGTATAAATCTCCTGATATCCAGTCATACCTGTATTAAAGCAAATCTCACCCCCAGAAGTGCCTTTTTTTCCAATTGACAATCCTTCAAATAATGTCCCATCAGCTAAATAAAGTACGGCTTTTGCCCTTTTCATAGATGTCATAATTCAAATAGAAAATTTAATACTAACTAATGACACAAAAATAACAGAAATGCTGACCTAAGCACAAAAAAAAAGGACTGAGAAACCTCAATCCTTTAATTATTTCTGAAAAATTTAATCTTTTTTCTCCTCCTCTTCATCAGAAGCTTCCGTCTTTGGGTCAGAAGCTTCAATCGTTTCATCTTTCACTTCCGGTTCAGAGGCCACTACTTCGGCTTCTTCGACCACTGAGGTTTCAGATGATGGTGACTTGGATTTACTCCTTCTTGATCGCTTAGCCGCTTTTGGCTTTGCTTCTTGGAGCAATAATTCATTGTAATCAACCAGTTCCATCACACACATTTCGGCATTATCACCTAATCTGCTACCCGTCTTTAAAATTCTAGTATATCCACCGGGTCTGTTGGCTACTTTTTCTGCGACCGCTCCAAAAAGTTCGATAATAGATTCTTTATCCTGCAAATATTGAAAGACTACCCTTCTTGAATTTGTTGAGTCCTCTTTAGCCTTGGTGATCAAAGGTTCGACATACTTTCTCAAAGCCTTGGCCTTTGCTACTGTCGTATTTATCCTTTTATATTTAATCAATGACGAGGCCATATTCGATAGCATCGCTTTTCGGTGAGACGTTGTCCTGCCTAAATGATTGAATTTTTTTCCGTGTCTCATTCTTCTTCTAGTTTGTATTTTGCCAAGTCCATTCCAAAAGTTAGACCCTTTTCAACCACCAATTGCTCTAATTCTGCTAGTGACTTCTTTCCGAAGTTTCTGAATTTCATCATTTCTGATATTTCAAGATTCACCAAGTCTCCAAGTGAGCGAACTTCAGCTGCTTTAAGACAGTTATATGCTCGCACCGATAAATCGAGATCATTAAGAGATGTTTTCAACAACTTTCGCATGTGAAGTAATTCTTCATCCACTTGCTCAGGCTCTCCCTTAGTGGCCGTATCTAAAATCATACTTTGATCTGAGAACAACATAAAATGCTGTATTAAAATGTTAGCCGCACCTTTCAATGCATTTTCAGGATGAATAGATCCATCAGTTTCTATGTCCAAAACAAGTTGTTCGTAATCCGTTTTTTGCTCAACACGAGTGTTTTCTACACTGTACTTGACATTTTTTATGGGCGTAAAAATAGAATCAATGGCAATAGCACCAAAATCTTGCTCCTCACCCTTATTTTCCTCAGCAGGCACGTAACCCCTCCCTTTTTCAACAGTCAGTTCTAATTCAAATTTGGCCGAGCTATCCAATTTACATACAATGTGATCTGGATTCAACACTTCATATGAGGCTGTTGACATTCCAATATCAGCGCCAGTCAATTTCTCCTTTCCCGAAACCTTAACTGTAATTTTATCGTCATCAACTCCCGCAATTTTTTTGAAGCGTACCATTTTGAGATTTAAAATCAGTTCACTTACGTCTTCGACCATACCTTTGATGGTTGAAAATTCATGGAGTACACCAGGCACTCTTATTTCAGTGATGGCATAGCCCTCCAAGGAAGATAATAAAATTCTTCGAAGTGCGTTACCCACCGTAACGCCGTAACCTTTTTCTAGGGGCTTAAATGTGAAGAGACCATGAAAATCATCTGCCTTCTCCATTACCACTTTATCGGGCATTTGAAATGCTAAAATCGACATATCGTTATTTTTAACTTTTAGTAAATCAATTATTTTGAGTACAGCTCAACAATAAGCTGCTCCTTAATATTTTCAGGTATCTCTTCTCTCTCGGGAAGATTTAAAAATTTACCTGAGTAATCTGTACTATTCCATTCCAACCATGAAAACGTCTTGGTTGCTGTCGATGCGAGACTGTTTGAAATCAATTCTAAAGATTTAGAACGTTCTCGAACTGATACAATATCATTGTTTCTCAAAGTATACGAAGGAATATTAACAATACCTCCGTTCACCATAATATGCTTGTGCAATACCAATTGTCGAGCCGCTCGTCGCGTCGATGCAATACCAAGTCTATAAATGGTATTATCTAATCTCGACTCAAGTAATTGGAGTAAAATCTCTCCTGTGATCCCACTTTTTCGGGATGCTTTGTTGAAGACATTAGCAAACTGCTTTTCGAGCAGACCATAAGTATATTTCGCCTTCTGCTTTTCAGCAAGCTGGATTGCAAATTCCGAAAGCTTCTTTCTTCTGCCCTTTCCATGTTGACCCGGAGGGTATGCTTTATTCAGCAATGCCTTACTTGGACCAAAAATGGGTTCTCCAAATTTTCTTGCTATCTTGGACTTAGGGCCTCTGTATCTAGCCATATCTACTTAGTATTTTAGACTTAATTAAACTCTTCTTCTTTTCGGTGGCCTACATCCATTATGAGGAAGTGGTGTCACATCTCTAATTGCAGTAACTTCGATTCCGGTATTTTGGATCGCTCTAATTGCAGATTCTCTACCCGCTCCTGGCCCCTTGACAAAGACTTCCACTTTTCTCAGACCCATTTCATGAGCTTTCTGAGCACAATCAGCTGCCGCTACCTGGCCTGCATATGGTGTGTTCTTTTTTGAACCTCTAAAACCCATTTTACCCGCAGACGCCCAAGAGACCACTTGCCCTTGCGTGTTGGTTAAGGAAATAATGATATTATTAAAAGTTGCCTGAATATGGGCCTCACCCACAGCTTCCACAACAACTACCCTTTTCTTTGCCTTATCTTTTCTTTTTTGTGCCATTACGCTATTTTACTTGACCGCTTTCTTCTTATTAGCTACTGTTTTACGCTTTCCTTTTCTGGTTCGCGCATTATTTTTAGTTCTTTGCCCTCTCAGAGGTAAGCCCTTACGATGTCTAAGGCCCCTGTAACAGCCTATATCCATCAATCTCTTTATACTTAACTGTATTTCAGACTTGAGCACACCCTCAACCTTGATGGTCTCTGTAATAATGGCTCTGATCTTAACTTGATCTTCATCGCTCCAGTCTTTCACCTTTGTGTTTACATCGACGCCCGCCTCTAATAAGATCTTTCTCGCTCTATTTATTCCGATCCCAAATATGTATGTGAGTCCTATCTCACCTCTCTTTACATCTGGAATATCTACTCCTGCTATTCTGGCCATATTAACCTTGTCTTTGTTTAAACTTCGGGTTCTTTTTATTGATCACATAGAGCTTTCCTTTTCTTCGGATTACTTTGCAATCGACACTTCGCTTTTTTACTGATGCTCTAACTTTCATCTTAACTATTTATATCGATAAACGATTCTACCTTTAGATAGATCGTACGGAGACATTTCCATCTTCACACGATCTCCCGGTAATATTTTAATATAAAACATTCTCATTTTTCCTGAGATATGCGCAATTACTTCATGCCCATTCTCAAGCTCTACACGAAACATAGCATTAGAGAGTGCTTCTACTATGGTCCCGTCTTGTTCTATGGATGCTTGCTTTGCCATTATGCCGTTCCAGTGTTTTGGGATCTACCTCTAACTCGACCTGACTTCATCATTCCTTCATAATGTCGCATCAATAAATAACTTTCAATTTGCTGTAAAGTGTCTAGAATAACACCCACCATGATGAGTAATGAGGTACCTCCATAAAACTGGGCAAAACCCCTGCTCACACCGCCTAAAATGGCAAAAGCGGGCAAAATAGCTATGATGGCTAAAAATACAGACCCTGGTAACGTGATCCGGGACAAAACACCATCAATGAATTCTGACGTCTGCTTACCCGGTTTAATTCCAGGTATAAATCCTCCATTTCTTTTCATATCGTCGGATATTTGGGTAGGATTAATGGTAATAGCTGTGTAGAAAAAGGTAAACACAATGATCAAAATGGCAAACAACAAGCTGTACTGCCAGGACTCAACCCTCGAGAAGGTCGCGACTACCCATTGGGCTGTATCACTATTTTCGGCCCAGATCCCTCCAATCATGGCAGGTAAAAACATTAAAGACTGCGCAAAAATGATCGGCATTACGCCTGAACTATTCACCTTCAATGGTATGTATTGTCGTTGACCTCCATACACTTTATTACCGACGACTTGCTTGGCATATTGAACTGGGATTCTCCTTATGGCCTGAACTAAGGCTACGGTCGCCATCACCACAAAGAATAAAGCCACCATCTCGATAAAAAAGAATAACATTTGACTCATCCCACGTGACATAGCTTCGGCTACAATACTTGCAGGAAATCTTGAAATGATACCGATCATAATAAGCATGGAAATACCATTACCTATACCTTTATCCGTTATTTTTTCTCCTAACCACATACAAAAAACAGTACCTGCAGTTAGCATGATCATGGAAGATATTCGAAAGAAAAATCCATTTAAAACAATGGCGTCTGCAGATATAGTAGTTAAATAAGCTGCAGATTGAGCCATGCATATGAATAAAGTCAACACTCTTGTAATTTGACTGATTTTTTTTCGGCCACTATCCCCCTCCTTTTGTAATTTCTGGAAATAAGGAACTGCCACGGTAAGCAACTGCAACACAATCGATGCCGAAATATAGGGCATGATACCCAAACCAAAAATAGAAGCGTTACTAAAAGCACCACCTAAAAAAGTATCGAGTAGGCCAAATATGCCTCCTGCATTGTCCACTAACTTGGATGGGTCTATTCCTGGTAAGGTAATGAAAGAACCTAATCTAAAAATAATAAGAAAACCGAGCGTATTAAGTATTCGAGTTCGAAGTTCTTCGATTGAAAATATATTTGATATGGTACTGAAGAATTTTTTCATCAACCTATAACTGTTGCGGTTCCTCCTGCTGCCTCAATAGCCTCTACTGCAGCCTTTGAAAACTTGTGAACTGTGACCGAAATCTTCGTCTTTATTTCCCCTCTACTTAATATTTTAACCACATCTTTTTTCCCTATCAAACCATTTTGAATCAGAACCTCTACAGTGATTTCTTTAAGTTTCTTACTCGTTGCTAGTAATTCCAGTGTATCCAAATTTACCGCCTTTGAGGGGATTCTATTATTGTTCTTGAAGCCAAACTTAGGTATTCTTCTCTGCAAGGGCATTTGTCCACCCTCAAAACCAATTTTTCGTGAATAACCCGCACGAGACTGAGCTCCATTATGACCTTTGGTCGAAGTACCTCCCCTTCCAGATCCTTGACCTCTACCAATGATTTTTCTCTTCTTGATCGATCCTGCTGCAGGTTTTAATGATTCTAATTTCATCTTAAACTTCTTTTACGTCTACTAGGTGTCTCACTTTATTTATCATTCCGGCAATCTGTGGAGTTAACTCCTTTTCAACCGTTCTATTGAGCTTACCTAGACCTAGTGCTTGAATGGTCAACACTTGCCTCTTGGGCCGTTTAATAGTACTTCGTATCTGGGTGACTAAAACTTTATTCATAATCTAACCGTTAAAAACTTTGTCTAGTGTTACTCCACGCTGCCTTGCAATGGTCAATGGATCTCTCATTTTAGCAAGCGCATCGAAAGTGGCTTTCACTACATTATGGGGATTCGAAGATCCTTTCGATTTAGCTAAAACGTCATGAACTCCAGCGCTCTCAAGGACCGCACGCATGGCACCGCCAGCGATAACACCCGTACCTGCTGATGCCGGCTTTAATAAAACAAACCCACCACCAAATTTTCCAATGGCTTCATGCGGTACTGTCCCTTTGAACACTGGGACACGTACCAAATTTTTCTTAGCGTCATCAATTCCTTTGGTTATCGCATCGGTGACCTCATTGGCCTTACCTAGCCCGTATCCAACAACTCCATTTCCATCACCTACGACAACAATAGCTGAAAAGCTAAACCTGCGACCTCCTTTGACCACCTTAGCCACACGTTTGATCGCAACTACCTTTTCTTTAAGATCAATGTCGCTCGCTCGGACTATTTTAATATTTGATTGTGACATATTTTTTTAAAATTTTAAACCTCCCTCACGTGCTCCATCAGCCATTGCTTTCACCTGACCATGAAAAGGATAACCTCCCCGATCAAAAACGACCTTTTGAATTCCACTGGATTGTGCCTTTTCAGCTAATTTCAATCCTACTTCTTTTGAAATCGCCACCGTAACATTTGAACCTCCAATCTCTTTAGATGAAGCAGCTACTAGCGTTTCGCCATTCTCATCGTTAATCAATTGTGCGTAAATAGCTCGATTACTCCTATATACTGACAATCGTGGTGCCAAACTGCTCCCTGAAATTTTGCTGCGAATTCCCTTTCTAATTCTAATTCTTCTATTAACCTTTGATATAGCCATTTCTCTACTTATTTAGCAGCCGTCTTACCAGCTTTTCTCCTAATCTCTTCACCCACAAAACGTATACCCTTGCCTTTATAAGGCTCAATTTTTCTAAGCGACCGTATTTTGGCAGCAACCTGCCCTAATAATTGCTTATCACTACTGTCAAGACTAATAATCGGATTTTTACCCTTTGCGGTTTCAGATGATATCTTAAGTTCTAATGGGATCGCCAGAAAAATATTGTGGGAGTAACCCAAATTTAATTCTAAAATATTTCCTTGAACCGCTGCCTTATAACCTACTCCAACTAATTCGAGTTTACAACTGTACCCTTCGCTAACACCCGTCACCATGTTATGGATTAAAGACCTGTATAATCCATGCAGGGCCTTATGTCTTTTCTGCTCTGTGGGTCTCTGGACAGTTAAAATACCTTCCTCAATTGAGGCCGTGATCTCAGTACCTATATCCTGTGACAATTGGCCCTTTGGTCCGTTTACTCTTACTTCACCCCCTTCTACAGTTATCTCAACTCCTGAAGGTATGGTTATTGGGGCTTTTCCTATTCTCGACATATTAAAAAATTAATAAACGTAACAAAGTATTTCACCACCTATATTTTCTGTTCTGGCCTTCTTATCCGTGATTATACCTTTTGATGTACTGATCACAGCGATACCCAAGCCATTGAGGACACGAGGCAACTCGCCCGCACCCTTATATTTTCTTAACCCTGGCTTACTTACTCGCTCAAGGTTGGTTATAGCAGAACGCTTGGTCTCAGGATTATATTTAAGCGCAATTTTGATTACTGAACCTGGGCCCTCTTTATCAAATTTGAAATTAGCGATATACCCTTGATCATGTAAAAGTTTGGTTATTTCTTTTTTCATGCGAGAGGTAGGAATCTCTACAATTCTATGATTCGCGCCAATGGCATTCCGAATTCTAGTTAAATAATCTGCTATGGGGTCTGTTACCATAAATATTTTTTGATTTTTGTCTCCTTAAAAAGGGACGCAAAGTTAATTATTGTTTTCTATTTAGAAAATGTTTTGGACTTAAAATTACCAACTTGCTTTGGTTATCCCTGGTATTTTTCCATCCGAGGCCATTTCTCTGAAAGTTACCCTTGACAAGCCAAATTTCCTCATGTAACCCTTAGGTCTTCCGGTCAATTTACATCTATTATGTAGTCTGACTGGAGATGAGTCCTTTGGTAACTTATCCAAGCCTACATAATCGCCGGCTGCCTTCAATGCTTTCCTTTTTTCAGCAAACTTAGCGACCAATCGCTCCCTTTTTCTTTCTCTTGCTTTTAATGATTCTTTTGCCATTATCTAATTAATTTTTACCCTTAGAAAAGGGCATACCAAATGCTTTCAGCAATGCTAAACTTTCTTCGTCCGTTTTAGCTGTTGTTACGAAAGTAATATCCATTCCTGCTATCTTGTTGATTTTATCAATGCTGATCTCTGGAAAGATAATTTGCTCTTGAACACCTAAGGAATAATTCCCTCGTCCATCAAAGCCTCTTGCTTTTACACCCTTAAAATCCCTTACTCGAGGAAGTGCCACGGTTAATAATCTATCGAGAAATTCATACATGCGATCCCCTCGAAGAGTAACCTTTGCACCAATAGGCATTCCCTCTCTCAACTTGAAATTAGAAACTGACTTCTTAGCAATCGTAGCCACGGCCAGTTGGCCCGTGACTGTGGTTAACTCTGAGACGCCGACATCTACTAATTTTTTGTCGGACACCGCATCACCAATACCTCTGTTTATAGCTATTTTCACCACCTTCGGCACTTGCATTACCGACTTATATTGAAACTTCTCCTTTAACAAAGGAATGATTTCTGAAATATATTTATCTTTTAGTCTTGGGATTGCCATCTTAAATAAATTCTCCTGATTTTTTCGAATAACGCTGATTTTTACCATCAGCATTTAATTTTCTTCCAATTCTAGTCGACTCACCCGATGCTGGATCTACGAGCATCAAATTACTGATGTGCAATGCAGCTTCAGTATTGATCAGTCCACCCTCGGGCTTGTCAGCTGAAGGCTTGACATGTTTAGTGACCATATTTACTCCTTCAACAATTGCTCTGTACTTGCTGGTTATTATTTCTAGTACTTTGCCTGTTTTACCGTTATCATTTCCCGTAAGGACCTTGACGGTATCACCTTTCTTTATATGTATCTTTTTTATATCAGCCATGATTATAATACTTCTGGTGCCAATGAAACGATTTTCATAAATTGCTTCTCGCGCAATTCCCGCGCTACGGGTCCAAATATCCTTGTGCCTTTAGGCTCATTATTATCGTTGAGTAAAACAGCTGCATTGTCCTCAAATCGGACGTAAGAACCATCCTTTCTCCGTATCTCTTTTTTGGTCCGCACGACAACTGCTTTGGAAACCGTCCCTTTCTTAACAGAGCTAGACGAGATGGCAGATTTAATCGAGACCACAATTGTGTCACCAATGTAGGCATATCTCTTTTTAGTACCTCCTAGAACACGAATACATAGCACCTCTTTGGCCCCACTGTTATCCGCTACTTTAAGCCTTGATTCTTGTTGTACCATATTATTTTGCTCTTTTTACTATTTCTACTAAACGCCATCGCTTACTCTTGCTTAAAGGACGAGTCTCCATAATTTTGACCGTGTCTCCAACATTGCAATCATTTTGTTCGTCGTGGGCCGTAAGCTTGGTGGTCTTTTGAACAAACTTCCCATACATCGGATGCTTCACCTTTCTTACCACAGCTACCGTGATGCTCTTCTGCATCTTGTCGCCTATCACTAGGCCTACTCTTTCCTTTCTAAGATTTCTTTCCATAAACCCTTTATTTAACAAGCTGCTTTGCCCGCACCTCAGTTTCTAATCTTGCAATTAATTTACGCGCTGCCTTAATCTTCATGGGATTTTCAATGGGCGTGATGGCGTGAGCAAACGTCAATTTGCTGTATGCCTCTTTTTCAATGGCAAGTTTATTTGCCAACTCATCTATACTTAGACCTCTTAACTCAGAATTTTTCATGCTCGATAATCCCTCTTTACTACAAATCTTGAACTAATGGGCAACTTTTGTGCCGCCAAACTTAATGCCTCTTTTGCTAGATCAAGACTTACTCCTGCCGCCTCAAACAAAATAGTGCCAGGCTTTACACATGCCACCCAATACTCTGGAGCACCCTTACCTTTTCCCATTCTTACTTCAGCTGGCTTTTTGGTCACTGGCTTATCTGGAAAAATTCTAATCCATACTTGGCCTTCTCGCTTCATAGCACGCGTCATGGCAATACGAGCCGCTTCAATCTGACGACTGGTCAACCATCCTGGCTCTAAAGACTTAACGCCGAAGGTACCAAACGACAACAAATGTCCTCGCTGTGCTAATCCTTTAACCCTTCCTTTCTGTCTTTTTCTAAACTTTGTTCGCTTAGGTTGTAACATTTTTAAATATCTTTAAAATTATCTTCTTTTTCTCCTTGGTCCATCTGGCCTCGGTCTTCCACCGGCATTACCACCACCGGCATTGTTCGCAACACCAATATTTGGAGAAAGGTCTCTTTTACCAAAAACGAGGCCTTTAAAAATCCATACTTTGATACCTATTTTACCATATACTGTTTGGGCCTCAGAAACTGCATAGTCGATATCTGCTCGTAACGTGTGCAAGGGTATTGCGCCTTCTTTATATTGCTCAGTACGTGCCATTTCGGCACCGCCCAGTCGACCCGCACATTTTATCTTGATTCCTAAAGCACCTACACGCATGGCTGAAGCTATGGCTTGCTTCATGGCTCTTCTGTAAGATATTCTTGCCTTCAGTTGCTGGGCAATAGACTCTCCTACCAATACGGCATCCAATTCGGGTCTTTTAATCTCGAAAATATTAATTTGGAGTTCTTTACCCGTAATTTTTTTCAGCTCTTCTTTCAGCTTATCAACCTCAGAGCCTCCCTTACCGATCACAACACCTGGTCGGGCCGTATGTATGGTCAAGGTTATCCTTTTTAAAGTCCTTTCAATAACTACTTTTGAAATCCCACCTTTTGTGATTCTTGCTAAAAGATACTTCCGGATTTTGTGGTCTTCCACAATGTTGTCTGCGAATGATTTTCCACCATACCAATTAGAATCCCATCCTTTAATGATACCAAGTCTTAAACTTATTGGGTTTACCTTTTGTCCCATCGATTAGTCTTTTTGCATTTCATTATCATTTTCAACTTTTGCATTACGATCATCCACTGTGATAGCTAGATGATGAGAACGCTTTCTTATCCTGTGCGCCCTACCTTGAGGAGCCGTGCGCAATCTTTTCAACATCCGAGCACTGTCTACGTATATTTCTTTTACATACAAATCAGCCTCTTCAATGTTTACGTCCTCATTCTTTAACTGCCAGTTGGCAATCGCAGATAATAATACTTTTTCTAAAATACTTGAAGCAAACTTAGCATCGAACTTTAAAACATTTAAGGCCACACTTACCCGCTGGCCCCTGATCATGTCGGCTACTAACCTCATTTTACGTGGAGCAGATGGGAAATTGCGTAAAGAAGCTGCCACTGCACCTTGTCGACCGGAAACTGATTTTATAGCTTCCTTTTGTGCCTCCTTCTCGAGTCTGATCCTTACAGACTTCTTGATCTTTTTGTTTTCTTTCGCCTCCATTATCTTTTCTTATCCTTTTTTGCGATGTGACCCCTAAAATTTCGAGTAGGTGAAAACTCTCCTAACTTGTGACCTACCATGTTCTCGGTGACCATAATAGGAATGAACTTGTTACCATTATGAACGGCAAAAGTGTGACCTACAAAATCAGGTGAAATCATTGATCTTCTTGACCAAGTTTTGATCACATTTTTCTTTCCGTTATCATTAAGTGCGTCCACCTTTTTTTCAAGGCGAAAATCTATATAAGGTCCTTTTTTTAGTGATCTAGCCATTATTTTCTTTTAGTTACGATCATTTTGTCTGAATATTTATTTGGCTTTCTAGTTTTTTGTCCTTTGGCATAAATGCCATTCCTTGAGCGAGGATGCCCTCCTGAAGACTTTCCTTCTCCTCCACCCATGGGGTGATCTACAGGATTCATTGCTACACCCCTTACTCGAGGTCTTCTACCTAACCATCTATTCCGTCCAGCCTTACCTAATCTAACGTTCATGTGGTCACTGTTAGAAACAGTTCCGATAGTTGCATAGCACGTAGATAGTACAAGTCTCATTTCACCGGAGGGCAATTTCAAGGTTACATACTTGCCGTCTTTTGCTACTAGCTGCGCATAAGAACCTGCACTTCTTGCCATTGCTCCACCTTTGCCTGGCTTCAACTCAATGTTGTGTATGATTGTACCTAGAGGTATTTCTGATAAGGGTAAGGCATTTCCTACTTCTGGCGCCACGCCCGGACCACTCAACAGCACAGTCTCGACTTCAAGACCATTTGGTGCAATGATGTATCTTTTTTCACCATCTGCATAGAACAATAACGCAATACGCGCCGTTCTGTTTGGATCGTATTCGATCGATTTAACCGTAGCAGGGATATCGAACTTGTCTCTTTTAAAATCAACATCTCTTAATCTCTTTTTGTGACCGCCTCCTACATTACGAACAGTCATCTTTCCAGTGTTATTTCTTCCCCCGGATCTTTTTACAGATGAAATTAAAGACTTTTCTGGTTTGTCAGCTGTTATCTTGTCGAAAACAGGTGCTATCCTAAATCTTTGTCCTGGAGTGGTTGGTTTAAGTTTTCTAATTGCCATCTCTTAGTAATTAAATTCCACTATAAAAATCAATAATGTCTCCATCAGCAACCTTGACAATGGCTTTTTTGTATGTTTTAGACTTACCTTTGATGACACCGGCTTTTGTAGATCTAGACTTAGATTTACCCGGCTGTACCATGGTATTTACGAATTCTACAGTAACACCATATTTCTTTTCAACTTCCTGTCTAATCTGCACCTTGTTAGCACTTCTCTCTACCACGAAGCCATACTTCCCGTGCTCGTTCATTGCAGAGAATTTTTCTGTTACAAGGGGTTTAATAAGTATACTCATCAGTTCAATCTATTTTCTATGGTGTCAATGGCACTCTCAAATAATACTATATAGTCAGCATTCACGAGCTCATAGGTAGATAACTCATTGGCACTAATTACTTTAGCATTCGGAATATTTCTAGCAGAAGCCACTGCATTATCGTTCACATTCCCGGTAATAAACAATGCCTTATCAATCTCTAATTTAAGGGCCTTAAGAATTGATTTAAATACTTTGGTCTTGGGAACATCAATGATCTGATCCTCCATAACTCGGATCTTTTTTTCAGCGGCTTTAGCAGAGAATGCTGAACGCTTAGCTAATCTTTTGACTTTCTTGTTTAAATCGAAACCATAATCTCTCGGAACTGGACCAAATATGGTACCTCCTCCTCTCAGTAAACCTGACTTTATACTGCCAGCCCTAGCTGTACCTGTTCCTTTTTGTTTTTTTATCTTTCTCGTAGACCCTGTGACATCAGCTTTGCCTTTGGTCTTGTGGGTGCCTTGACGTTGATTGGCCAAATATTGCTTTACTTCCAAATAAACCGCATGCTCATTGGGCTCGATCTTGTAAATACCATTTGACAGCTCAATCTTTCGACCGGTATCCTCACCCTTATTATTTATAACTTCTATTTTCATGACTTATTTTTCTAAAATCACATAAGAATTTTTTGCTCCAGGAATTGAGCCACTTATTAATATAAGATTTTTTTCTGGGTAAATTTTCATCACTCTAAGATTGAGAATTTTTTTGCGACCGCCGCCCATTCTACCAGCCATTCTCATACCCTTAAATACACGCGAAGGAAAAGACGCTGCTCCAATAGAGCCTGGCGCTCTCAATCTGTTGTGCTGGCCATGTGTTGCTTGACCTACACCTGCAAAATTATGCCTTTTGACAACCCCTTGAAATCCTTTTCCTTTGGTGGTTCCCACAGCATCAACAAAATCATTTACTTGAAAAACATCAGCGATGTTAATTTCTTTTCCTAAAGCAACTTTGTCATCAAATTCGCTTCTGAAATCTCTAAATTCAACTTGATATTTCTTAGGTGGAGATCCTGCCTTAGCATAATGCCCTTTTTCAGCTTTTGATGTATTCTTTTCTTTTTTATCATCATAGGCAAGTTGAACTGCGCGGTATCCATCGGAATCCACATTTTTCACTTGCGTAACGACGCAAGGACCAGCCTCAACCAATGTACAAGCAATACTTTTGCCTGCCTCATTGTATATATTGGTCATCCCTACTTTTTTACCTATTAATCCAGGCATTTTTTGAATTTATTAATTGTTTAATATTTTTCTCTCCCTTGCTTTCCTCCAAAAGGAGTGCAAAGATAATAATTCTGTCTAATGAACCAATGATTAATTGATATTAAAAGACAAAAAAAGAACCAACTCAAAAATGTGCTGGCTCTACAAGATTTTTCAAGCAAATCAAACTTTAATTTCGACGTCTACTCCACTGGGTAATTCTAGTTTCATCAATGCATCCACAGTTTTAGCACTATTGGAATAGATGTCCACCAATCGCTTATAAGTACACAACTGAAACTGTTCTCTTGATTTTTTGTTTACGTGAGGCGATCTAAGTACCGTAAACTTTTCTTTTACGGTAGGCAAAGGTATCGGACCACTAACAACAGCTCCAGTTGACTTCACAGCCCGCACTATTTTCTCAGATGACTTATCTACCAAGTTGTGATCGTACGATCTTAATTTAATTCTAATTTTTTGATTCATAATCTATTCCGAAAACTGATTAACCATTAACTTCTGAAATTACCGCCTCTGCTATGTTCTTAGGTACACTATCATAGTGCGAAAATGTAAGATTTGCGGTTGCCCTTCCTGATGTGATGGTTCTTAGATCCGTCACATAACCAAAAAGTGCTGAGAGCGGAACATCCGCCTTAACAACTTGAGAGACTCCACGGGTATCCATACCTTTCATGATTCCCCGTCGTTTATTCAAATCTCCCGTAACTGATCCTGTATACTCATCAGGGGTAATTACTTCGACGGCCATCACAGGCTCTAATAGAACTGGACTCGCTTTCTTCGCTGCCGCCTTAAATCCCATTCGTGCTGCCAATTCGAAGGAAAGCGAATCTGAATCAACATCGTGAAAAGATCCATGATAAAGTCTAACCTTCATACTATCCAAAGGATATCCAGCCAACGGACCATTGACCATGGCTTGCTTAAATCCTTTTTCAATAGCAGGTATAAACTCCTTCGGAATTATTCCTCCCTTTATGTCATTAACGAACTGCAAACCGGTCTCTTTAAAGTCCTCATCTACAGGACTTAAATCAAATACGATATCAGCAAATTTACCTCTACCGCCAGATTGCTTTTTGTAAACTTCTTTGTGCTCTACTTTGGTTCTTATAGCCTCTTTGTATGCAACTTGTGGCGCTCCTTGATTAATTTCAACTTTGAATTCGCGTCGCAGTCGATCAATAATAATGTCTAGATGGAGCTCACCCATACCCTTTAGTATCGTTTGGCCCGTTTCATGATCGGTTTCAACCACTAACGTAGGATCTTCTTCAACCAATTTGGCAATACTCATGCCCAGCCTATCAACATCAGCTTGAGCCTTAGGCTCAATAGCATAGCCAATCACTGGATCAGGAAAGTCCATACTCTCTAAGACTATTTTATTTTTCTCATCACACAGAGTATCTCCTGTTTTGATGTCCTTAAATCCAACAACTGCTCCAATATCCCCACAATGTAAAGTATCAATTTGATTTTGCTTGTTGGCATGCATTTGGAAAATTCTTGAAATTCTTTCCTTTTTTCCAGTACGTGTGTTGAAAACATATGAACCGGAGTCTAACGTACCTGAGTAAGATCTAATAAAACAGAGTCTACCAACAAAAGGATCTGTTGCAATCTTGAATGCCAAAGCTGTAAAAGGATCTTCAACCGTGGGTAAACGCTTAGTTTCTTCTTCTGTATCTGGATTGATCCCAACAATCTCATCTTTATCTAAAGGTGATGGCAATAACTCCATCACGTAATCTAGCATCGTTTGAACTCCTTTGTTCTTGAATGCGGATCCACACAACATCGGCACAAAAGCCATATCAATGGTGGCGGCTCTCAATGCTGCTATAATTTCATCTTTGGTTATAGAATCAGGATCTTCGAAATATTTCTCCATCAACCCGTCATCATACTCGGCTACTGCCTCAACGAGCATCTCACGATATTCTGCCACTTCGTCGACCATATCCTCAGGTATCTCGATTTCCTCAAAGGTCATGCCTTGGTCTTCTTCATTCCAAACCATGGCTTTATTTTCAACTAAATCAACCACCCCTCTAAAGTTCTCTTCAGACCCTATGGGCAACTGCAACGGGACCGCCTTAGTTCCCAACATTTCTTTGACTTGCTTGCAAACATTGAGAAAATCTGATCCTGCACGGTCCATTTTGTTTACAAAACCAATTCGAGCAACTTTATAATTATCAGCCAATCGCCAATTGGTTTCCGACTGGGGTTCAACACCATCTACAGCACTAAAAAGAAAAACCAAACCATCCAACACACGCAGTGATCGGTTTACTTCAACCGTGAAGTCTACGTGACCAGGGGTGTCAATGATGTTGATATGATAATCGTCTTCCTTATATTTCCAAAAGACGGTAGTAGCCGCTGAGGTAATCGTAATCCCCCGCTCCTGTTCTTGCTCCATCCAATCCATCGTAGCTGCACCATCATGTACCTCTCCGATTTTGTGGCTTGCACCTGTGTAATATAATATTCGTTCTGTAGTAGTTGTTTTACCTGCATCAATATGGGCAGCTATGCCAATATTACGCGTAAACTTCAAATTTCTTTTCGCCATGAGAACTTGGTTTAAAATCTGAAGTGAGAAAAAGCCTTGTTTGCTTCTGCCATTCTGTGGGTATCGTCTTTCTTCTTGACTGATGCACCTTCGCCTTTCGCTGCGGCTATTATTTCGCCTGCAAGACGTTCTTTCATTGTTTTTTCTCCTCTTAATCGGGAGTACTTGATCATCCATTTGATCCCCAATGAAGTTTTTCTTTCGGGTCTTACCTCGATAGGCACTTGAAAGGTCGCTCCTCCAACTCTTCTACTTTTCACTTCGACAGAGGGCATAACCGTCTTTAAAGCCGACTTCCAGGTTTCTATTCCGTTCTCACTCGTTTTTTCTTCTACTATCTTTATAGCATCATAAAAAATGCCATAGGAAAGGCTTTTTTTACCGTCTACCATGAGGTAATTCACAAACTTCGTCACCAAGGTGTCTCCATAAATTGGATCTGGTAAGATGTATCGCTTCTTTGGCTTAGATTTTCTCATTTTTCTTACTTATTTTTTGACCTTCGGCCTTTTAGCACCATACTTTGATCTTCTTTGCAACCTTCCGCTTACCCCAGCGGTGTCTAATGCACCACGGACAATATGATAACGAACTCCTGGGAGATCCTTAACTCTTCCGCCTCGAATCAATACAATTGAATGTTCCTGCAAATTGTGGCCTTCACCTCCAATGTATGCATTGACTTCTCTGCCGTTGGTTAATCGAACCCTAGCCACTTTTCTCATAGCTGAGTTCGGCTTTTTCGGCGTCGTCGTATAGACACGTGTACATACTCCTCTTCGCTGGGGACATGAGTCCAATGCGGGAGACTTAGATTTGGAAGTTAACTTCTTTCTTCCTTTCCTTACTAACTGTTGTATAGTCGGCATTTATCCTATTTTTTTCTAAAAGTCTTCAAATTTGGGAACGCAAAGATAGAGAGAAACATTCAATATCTCAATATGCTTTCCACATAAATAATCACGCTTCACCTACTGTGCCTCCAAAATTAATTGGGAACTTAGGTGACTGCTCATTCTTTTTAATTTCTCCAAAAGTTTTTTCATACTTCTGGATATTTTCTTCCAACGCATATAAAAGTCTTTTTGCATGCTCTGGAGTAATCACAATACGTGCCTTTACCTTCGCTTTCGGCACCCCCGGCATCAGTCGGATGTAATCAATAACGAACTCACTACTCGAATGTGCAATCATAGCTAAATTGGCATAAACCCCTTCAGCGATTTCTTCTGATAGCTCAATATTAAGATTTTTGTTGACCTCCTCTGGCTTATCCATCTAGACTTCAGTTAAAGACGTTTCCTTTGGTTTAGAGAACTCTTCTCTAGCCAGGGCCATCTTATCAAACTCTTCTTTATTGGCCACAAAATTTTCATGAAATCTTTTGATCCCTGTTCCCGCAGGTATCAAATGGCCTACAATCACATTTTCTTTCAATCCTTCAAGACCATCTCGTTTGCCTTTAATAGCGGCTTCACTCAAGACCTTAGTTGTCTCCTGAAAAGATGCAGCTGATATAAAGCTCCTTGTTCCTAATGATGCCTGCGTAATTCCTTGAAGAATAGGTCTAGAAACTGCTGCTGACGCGTTTCTTACCGTGATAATTTTAACATCTCTTCTTCTCAAATTAGAATTTTCATCCCGTAACGTCCGACTAGAAATGATTTGCCCCGCCTTAACGGTATCAGCACCCCCTGGGTCAACCACTACTTTTTTATCAAGAATTTGATCATTTTCTTCCATAAAACTCAACTTATCTACAGATTGATTCGTAAGGAACGAGGTGTCCCCCGCATCTATAATGATTACTTTTTGCATCATTTGACGTACGATCGTTTCGATATGCTTGTCATTAATTTGAACACCTTGCAATCTATAAACCTCTTGTATTTCATTCACCAAATACTCTTGAACTGCCGTTGGTCCTTGGATAGCTAATATATCAGCTGGGGTAATCGATCCATCAGATAAGGCCTCTCCCGCCTTGATAAAGTCATTATCTTGAACTAAGAAATGCTTGGATAGCGGTACTAAATAACGCTTTTTGATACCATCTTTAGATTCAATAAACACTTCTCTATTTCCTCTCTTTATTCCTCCGTAAGTCACCACACCATCAATTTCTGTAACGACGGCCGGATTCGAAGGGTTTCTTGCCTCAAAAAGCTCTGTTACTCGTGGTAGACCTCCAGTAATATCTCTTGACTTCCCTGTGTTTCGAGGTATTTTAGCTAACACTTGGCCCGCCTTTATCGTAGCATCTTCATCTACCGACAGGTGGGCACCTACCGGAATATTGTATCCTTTCTCAGTATCTCCCGAATGGATAATGATGGTTGGATTTTTTGCTTTATCTTTAGTGTCAATGATGACTTTTTCTCTGTGGCCCGTTTGTTCATCTGACTCTTCCTTAAAAGTGACCCCTTCAATGATAGACTCAAAAGTGACCTTACCATCAAACTCAGACATGATCACAGCATTGTAGGGATCCCAAAAACAAAGTTCATCACCCTTACTGACCTTTTGACCATTTTTAACTTTAAGTATGGCACCATATGGGACGTGGTTACTCATCAAAATTTTGGACTTTTTAGCATCCGTTATTCTTAACTCACCCGATCTACCCATGACCACTTGAATCGGATTTGCTTCATCATCAGTACTGTTTACCGTTCTTAATTCATCAAATTCAACGGTCCCATCAAACTTTGAAATAACAGTAGCATCTACTGCAATGTTCGATGCCGTACCTCCAACGTGAAAGGTTCTCAAGGTTAACTGGGTACCCGGCTCACCAATAGACTGCGCAGCAATCACACCCACAGCTTCACCTAAATGAGACATTCTTCCTGCTGACAGGCTGCGACCATAGCACTTCGAACAAACCCCTCTTTTTGATTCACAGGTCAATACAGAACGTATTTCAACCTCATCAATATTTGTGGCTTCTATGACCTCAGTAATTTCTTCGGTGATCTCATTACCTGATTCAAGAATCATTTCTTCCGTGATTGGATCATAAATGTCATGTACGGATACGCGACCCAATATTCGTTCTGATAATGATTCAACGATATCTTCATTGTCCTTCAAGGAGCGAACAACCAATCCTCTCAAAGTACCACAATCAGGTTCGTTTACAACGACATCTTGTGCCACATCAACCAGTCTTCTTGTAAGATATCCAGCATCTGCCGTTTTCAATGCAGTATCGGCCAAGCCCTTTCGAGCACCATGCGTAGAGATAAAATATTCAAGAACATCTAAACCTTCTTTAAAGTTAGAAAGTATTGGATTTTCAATGATTCCACCGACAGAACCTGCTAGGTTTTTTTGAGGCTTGGCCATCAAACCTCTCATTCCTCCCAATTGTCTAATTTGCTCACGAGATCCCCTTGCACCGGAGTGCATCATCATATATATGGAATTAAAACCTTGATCATCTTCCTCTAGTTGCTTCATTAGCGTCGAGGTCAATTGCGTATTGGTTCTCGTCCATATATCGATCACTTGGTTGTAGCGCTCGTTATCAGTAATCAGTCCCATCAAATAATTGTTCCAGACGCTGTCTACTTCTTTTTTCGCATCTGCTACCATTTGAGGTTTAGTTGCCGGGATATTGATATCCCCCAATCCCATGGACAGACCACCAGTATAGGCCATTTGGAAACCCAATGACTTGATATCATCTAGAAAAACAGCGGTTGCTGCCATTCCTACAATCTTAAAGATCCTAGAAATAATGTTTTGAAGCTTTTTCTTAGTAAGCAACTCATCGATATAGCCTACCTCTTTGGGAACAAATTCATTGAATAGTACCCTTCCCGCAACGGTATCCACTAATTTTTCTTCTAATCCTTCTCCAACTCTTACATGGGTTCTTACTTTGATGTGCGCATGCTTTGAAATTACACCCTCATTTAAGGCAATGATCACTTCCTCAGAATTGTAGAAAATCATACCCTCACCTTTCACCACTTCTTCAGCGGTGCTTTTTCTACCCTTAGTAACATAGTAAAGGCCAAGAACCATGTCCTGAGATGGCACGGCTATCGGCGCTCCATTAGCTGGATTGAGAATGTTGTGGGAGGAAAGCATCAAAAGTGAAGCTTCCAAAATAGCCTCTTGTCCCAATGGAACGTGCACCGCCATTTGATCTCCATCAAAATCGGCATTGAATGCTGTACAAACCAATGGATGTAACTGTATGGCCTTACCCTCTATAAGTTTCGGTTGAAATGCCTGTATCCCCAACCTGTGTAAGGTCGGAGCTCTATTTAAAAGAACTGGATGTCCTTTTAATACGTTTTCAAGGATATCCCAAACGACCGGATCTTTTCTATCAACAATTTTCTTTGCTGATTTTACCGTTTTTACGATCCCTCTTTCAATCAACTTTCGGATCACAAAAGGTTTGAAAAGCTCAGCAGCCATGTTCTTAGGCAATCCACATTCGTGCATTTTTAATTCTGGACCTACCACAATCACTGATCGACCAGAATAATCTACTCTTTTCCCTAATAAGTTTTGACGAAAACGCCCTTGTTTTCCCTTAAGCATATCACTCAATGACTTCAGCGCACGGTTTCCATCTGAACGAACTGCATTCACTTTACGAGAATTATCAAATAAGGAATCTACTGCTTCCTGAAGCATTCGCTTTTCATTACGAAGTATTACTTCCGGCGCCTTGATATCAATCAACCTTTTAAGTCTATTGTTTCGGATAATTACACGCCTGTAGAGATCGTTCAGATCTGAAGTCGCAAAGCGTCCTCCATCCAAAGGAACAAGTGGTCTTAATTCAGGCGGTATTACAGGAACCATTTTAATGATCATCCATTCCGGTCTGTTTTCGATCCTAGTTTTGGCTTCTCTGAAAGCCTCAACTACTTTAAGTCTTTTTAATGCTTCCGCCTTACGCTGCTGAGAAGTATCTGTGGCCGCTTGATGTCTTAATTGATAGGATAAATCATCCAATTCAATCCGAGAAAGTAACATTTCTAAAGCCTCAGCTCCCATTTTTGCAATGAATTTTTGTGGGTCATCATCAGGCAACAGCTGATTTTCTCTAGGCAACTTATCGAGAATATCTAAATATTCATCCTCAGTTAAGAAATCAAGTTTATTTATTCCTTCTTCTTCTTTTGCTCCCGGCTGAATAACAACATAGCGTTCATAGTAAATGATCGTATCCAATTTTTTGGATGGCATTCCTAATAAGTAGCCTATCTTGTTAGGCAATGATCTGAAATACCAAATATGGGCTACAGGGACGACCAATTCAATATGCCCCATTCGCTCTCTTCTTACCTTCTTTTCGGTAACTTCAACCCCACATCTATCGCATATAATTCCTTTATACCTTATCCTCTTATATTTTCCACAATGGCATTCCCAATCCTTAACAGGACCAAAAATACGCTCGCAAAACAAACCTCCCATTTCTGGTTTGTAAGTCCTATAATTAATGGTTTCCGGCTGAGTTACTTCTCCATTAGATTCCTCTAAGATGGATTCGGGTGATGCCAGACTAATGGTCACCCTTGAAAAGTCAAGTGTCAGTTTTTTATTTTTTCTGAATGCCATAATTTATCTTTTCTAAACTTAAATAAGCGATAACTATTTAATCTAATGTAATTTCAAGAGCTAAACCTCTTAATTCATGAACCAACACATTGAATGATTCCGGTATATTCGGCTTTATCATGTTTTCACCTTTAACAATGGCTTCGTACGCCTTTGCTCTTCCGATAACATCATCCGACTTGATCGTGAGAATTTCCTGAAGTACGTGCGCTGCACCAAAAGCCTCAAGCGCCCAAACTTCCATTTCTCCAAATCTTTGACCTCCAAATTGAGCTTTACCACCTAAAGGCTGTTGGGTGATCAATGAATAAGGCCCGATCGATCTAGCGTGCATTTTATCATCTACCAAGTGACCCAATTTCAGCATGTATGCGATACCCACTGTAACGGGTTGATCAAACTTTTCACCTGTCAATCCATCATAAAGATAAGTTCGCCCAAAAGAGGGTAGTCCGGCCTCTTTTAATTCATTTTGAACTTGCTCCTCAGTCGCTCCATCAAAAATAGGCGTTGCATAAGTTCTGTCTAGCTTCTTTCCTGCCCATGCCAGTACGGTTTCATATATTTGACCGATGTTCATACGGGAAGGGACTCCTAAAGGATTCAAAACGATATCCATAGGTGTACCATCTTCCATAAAGGGCATGTCTTCATCACGAACAATTTTAGCCACAACACCCTTGTTACCATGGCGGCCTGCCATTTTATCTCCTACTTTGAGTTTACGCTTTTTGGCTATATAAACTTTAGCAAGCTTCATAATGCCTGCAGGAAGTTCATCTCCCACTTCATAGGTAAATCTTTCTCGCTTAAACAGACCCGTAAATTCATTCCTCTTTATAATATATCGTTTGATCAAACTGAAAATTAATTCATTTGTCTCACCGTCTTTCACCCATCCTTCATGGGCTAAATCACTTACAAGATTGGACTCTTCAGGAACAGAATACGTACTTTCATCTCTGAATATGTTTTTCGCAGGAAATAAATTCTCTTCTATATTCTTTCTCGAAAATTTAGCTCCTTTTGACATTACCGGTTCGCCAAATTTGTGATTGATCCCCTGACACGTCTTACCTTCCAGTAATGTGACAAGTTTATCTACCATCTGATTTCTAACTTCAGTCAACTCAGCACCGTATTTTCCTTTGAGTACCTCTACAGCTTTTTTCGTTCTTGCCCTGAGATCCTTATCCTTTTTGGGGCGAGCAAATAGCTTAGTTTCAATAACTACCCCCGTTAATGAAGGTTTTGCCTTTAAAGAAGCATCTTTTACATCACCTGCTTTATCTCCGAAAATAGCTCTTAATAATTTCTCTTCAGGAGTTGGATCCGACTCTCCCTTTGGAGTGATCTTACCAATCATGATATCCCCTTCCGTGATCTCCGCACCGATGCGTATGATCCCATCTTCATCTAAATTCTTAACAGCCTCTTCACTCACGTTAGGAATTTCGGAAGTTAATTCTTCTAAACCTCTTTTAGTATCCCTGACCTCGAGTTCAAACGAATCAATATGTATAGAAGTAAAGACATCTTCGCGAACCACACGATCTGAAATAACGATTGCATCTTCAAAATTATAACCTTGCCATGGCATATAGGCTACCATAAGGTTACGACCCAGCGCAAGTTCTCCCTGCTCGGTGGCAAATCCTTGACAAAGAGGTTGTCCTTTCGACACCCTCTCGCCTTTGAGCACTATGGGCTTAAGATTGACTGAAGTATCTTGATTGGTTCTACGAAATTTTATCAACTCATAAGTTGCAGTATCTGTGTCAAAAGACAGGATTTTTTCATTTTCGTCTTGATCATATTTTACCGTGATCATCTTGGCATCAACATATTCTACAACACCGTCTGCCTCCGCTAAAATCAAAGAGCGCGAATCTAAGGCTACCCTACTCTCCAAACCTGTACCTACAATAGGTGCCTCAGGAATTAAAAGCGGAACCGCTTGGCGCTGCATGTTAGACCCCATTAATGCCCTGTTTGCATCATCGTGCTCAAGAAAAGGAATCATTGAAGCGGCTACCGATACAATTTGGTTTGGAGCTACATCCATATAGCCCAAATCTTTCGGCTCGACGACCGGAAAATCACCTTCGAATCTTGCCTTTACCTTATCGTTTAAGAATTTACCCTCATCGGTTAATGGTGCATTCGCCTGTGCAATGTTGAATGTATCTTCTTCCTCTGCGGTCAAGTACTTGACGTTTCCGGACATGTCAACTTTGCCCTTGTCTACCCCTCTATATGGCGTCTCAATAAAGCCCATCTGATTCACCTTGGCATGTACACACAATGAAGAGATTAAACCAATATTCGGACCTTCAGGAGTTTCAATGGTACACAATCGACCATAATGCGTATAATGAACATCTCTCACTTCAAATCCAGCTCTTTCTCTTGAAAGGCCACCGGGTCCTAGTGCAGACATTCTTCTTTTGTGCGTAACTTCAGCCAATGGATTGGTTTGATCCATGAACTGAGACAACTGATTGGTTCCAAAAAAGGAGTTGATTACCGAAGACAAAGTCCGGGCGTTAATCAAATCAACAGGTTTAAAATCCTCATTATCTCGTACATTCATCCGCTCTCTAATGGTTCTTGCCATTCTTGACAAACCCACACCAAATTGCGCATAAAGTTGCTCACCAACAGTTCTTACCCTTCTATTACTTAAGTGATCAATATCATCAACAAGTGTCTTGCTGTTGATCAAACCAATTAAATACTTAATGATAAGAATAATATCTTCGCTTGTCAAAACACGCTTATCATAGCCTGTCGAGAGTCCTAATTTTTTGTTAATTCTGTATCTCCCTACTTCTCCCAAATCATATCTTTTCTCACTGAAAAATAGATTTTGAATAATATCTCGTGCCGTCTGCTCGTCAGGAGCCTCGGTGTTTCTTAATTGACGATAAATAGTCTCAACAGCTTCCTTCTCAGAGTTAGATTGATCTTTTTGAAGTGTGTTGTAAATAATAGAGTAATCGGTAACATTCACCTCTTTGCGATGGAGGATAATGGACTTACTTCCTGAATCAAGGATGGTTTGTATGTCTTCTTCTTTCAACACACTATCCCGCTCAAGAACTACCTCATTTCGATCAATAGAAACTACTTCTCCTGTATCTTCATCAACAAAATCTTCAATCCAAGTACGCAGTACTCTTGCTGCTAAACGTCGATCGATGACTTTTTTAAGTGCTTTTTGTGTAGCCTCAACCTCCTCCGATAATCCAAATAAATCTAGTATGTCTTTGTCAGTACCGTACCCAATTGATCTGAGTAACGTAGTGATTGGAAACTTTTTCTTCCTATCAATGTACGCATACATGACGTTATTTACATCTGTTGCAAATTCTATCCATGATCCTTTAAAAGGAATGATTCTGGCCGAATAAAGCAACGTACCATTGGTGTGTTTACTTTGAGCAAAAAATACCCCTGGGGATCTATGCAGTTGGGAAACAATGACTCGTTCTGCTCCATTGATTACAAAAGAGCCCTTATCGGTCATATACGGAATATTCCCTAAGAACACCTCCTGCTCAATGGTTTCAAACTCTTCGTTTTCTGTGTCGTTGCAAAGTAATCTTAACTTGGCTTTCAAGGGTACTGAATACGTCAATCCTCTCTCAATCGATTCCTGTATCGA
Organism: uncultured Cyclobacteriaceae bacterium; assembly: GCA_905479015.1. Taxonomy (GTDB): domain Bacteria; phylum Bacteroidota; class Bacteroidia; order Cytophagales; family Cyclobacteriaceae; genus UBA4465. The sequence continues at coordinate 95,254 of CAJQKV010000008.1, read as the reverse complement.
ATATCGGGGGGGATCTACAGTATAGTCAATGAATTCCAACTTAAAATTATCTCGCGAATCGGAGATAGGAAAGTTCTCCATAAAAACCTTATAAAGGCCTTCGGAATCCCTCGATTCAGTTGGAGTGTCTAACTGAAAAAAGTCAACAAATGATTTGAGTTGTACGTCCAGAAAGTCGGGATAATCTATCACAGACTTAATAGATGAGAAGCTTATTCTCTTATTTATTTTTTTGGTAGCCAAGGATTAAACAGGTTATTGTTAAACTACATTACAATTTCGTCGTACCTATGTACAAACAGGAAAAGACCTGACCAAATGGCCAGGCCTACTTCCGAGATTTTATGTAGAACTTACTTTAATTCTACTTCCGCTCCAGCTTCTTCCAGTTGCTTTTTGAGACCTTCGGCCTCTTCTTTAGCAAGACCTTCTTTTACCGCCTTTGGAGCAGAATCCACAAGATCTTTAGCCTCTTTTAGACCTAACCCTGTCAATTCTTTTACCAGCTTCACGATTGCCAATTTGGCACCCCCTGGTGCTTTCAATATCACATCGAAAGCTGACTTTTCTTCAGCGGCCTCTTCGCCACCGGAACCTGCTACCATTACTGGTGCAGCTGCTGCTGCTGGTTCTATACCATATTCATCCTTAAGGATTGTTGCTAACTCGCTTACCTCTTTTACTGTAAGATTGACAAGCTGTTCCGCAAATTCTTTTAAATCCGCCATTTTAATTAGTTAATTTATTGATCAATTATTTATTGTCTTTCAGATAATGTCTTCATTATTCCAGCTAATTTGCCACCCCCACTCTGTAGAGCAGAAATAACATTTGTTGCTGGAGACTGTAACAATGTGATGATTTCCCCAATAAGCTCTGTTTTTGATTTCAAAACGCTAAGCGTAGCCAGTTGATCTTCACCAATGAATATATCTGTATTAATGGAAGCCGCTTTAAAATAGGGTCTACCGTCAGCATCTTCCTTCCGATATTTTTGGATGATTTTCGCCGGGGCTTTCCCATTTTCTTTTACAAACATCACCCCAGAAAACCCCTTAAGAGTCGCCTGCATGGATGAATAATCCGTATCCAAGTTGTCAAGCGCACGCTTTATAAACGTATTTTTGAAAACTTTATACTCAACCCCTTCCTTGTAGCACATTCCTCTGAACTTGTTGATTTCGGCAACACTTAGCCCAGAAGTATCTGTAATATAAAAGTGATTGTTGTCTTTGAATTTTTCAGTCAAATCTATAATTAGCTGACCTTTATCGTTTCGTGTCATATCAAGTACTTGCTATAATGCTTTTATCAATACTTATCCCGTTACCCATTGTAGAAGAGAGTGAAATTGAACGAAAATAAGTCCCCTTTGCTGACGCTGGCTTTAACTTATAGATCATATTTAACATCTCAAGTGCGTTTTCGCTAATTTTCTCTGCTTCAAAAGACACCTTACCTATACTGGCGTGGATAATTCCTGTTTTATCGACTTTAAAGTCTATTTTTCCTGCCTTGACTTCTGTCACCGCTTTGCCTACTTCCATAGTTACGGTACCTGACTTTGGATTTGGCATTAAACTTCTAGGTCCTAATACTCTTCCAAGACGACCTACCTTTGCCATCACTGTCGGCATAGTAATAATTACATCTACATCTGTCCAGCCTCCTTCGATTTTTTTAATGTACTCATCTAGACCTACATAATCAGCGCCGGCTGCCTTTGCTTCCTCTTCTTTATCTGGCGTACAGAGTACAAGTACTTTAACTTCTTTACCCACACCGTTGGGCAGGGTCACCACCCCTCTTACCATTTGATCAGCTTTTTTCGGATCAACTCCCAACCTTATATCTAAATCGACAGAACTATCGAATTTACTGAAAGTGATCTTTTTTACAATTTCGGAGGCCTCCTCAATTGTATAAGACTTGGTTGGATCATATAGTTCCAGCGCCTTTTTTTGATTTTTTGTCAATTTTCCCATTCCAATAACCTATTATACTGTTTCTGTTTGAGGGAATTCTCCTTGAACCCTAACCCCCATACTTCTTGCCGTTCCTGCCAACATTTTCATAGCTGATTCCATTTTAAATGCATTCAAATCTGGCATTTTAACTTCCGCTATTTTCTTAATCTGATCCCAAGTAATCGAGCCTACTTTGTCTCTGTTGGGCTCCGATGAACCTTTTTTCTTTTTTATCGCCTCTAATATCATTACCGGAGCCGGTGGCGTCTTGATGACAAAGTCGAAACTCTTGTCCACGTATATAGTGACTAAAACAGGTAACAACTGACCCATTTTTTCTTGGCTTCTTGCATTGAATTGTTTGCAAAAATCCATTATGTTAAGCCCTTTAGAACCCAAAGCAGGTCCTACTGGAGGGGACGGATTGGCTTGGCCACCCCGAACTTGTAACTTAAGATATCCTGAAATTTCTTTTGCCATCTTAATCGTCTTTTTCTACCTGTACGTAGTTTAATTCTACAGGCGTATTTCTACCAAAAATTTTAACTGTAACATTAAGTTTCTTTCGATCCTCAAAAACCTCTTCAACGGTTCCTGTAAATCCACTGAAAGGTCCATCCATTACCTTAACGCCTTCTCCAATAATGAAGGGAGTCCCTAAGGTTTCTTCTGTCTCTTCTACTTCGTCAACCTTTCCTAAAATTCGATTTACCTCATTCTGTCTCAAGGCAACGGGGTCTTTGCTCGTACCCATACCTCCAGCACCTAAAAACCCAATAACTCCTGGAATGCTTGTTATTAAATGTTGCGTCTCTCCGAAACTTAAATCAGCAGAAACTAACATGTATCCTGGAAAAAAATTACGCTCTCGGACACGCTTTTTCCCATTTCTCATTTCATATACTTTTTCCGAAGGGATGAGTACCTGAGTAATGGTTTCTTCCATTCCATTTCGTGCAATTTCGTTGTCTAGATAAGTTTTGACTTTTCTTTCTTGGCCACTAACGGCGCGCACTACATACCATTTCACATCAGCCATTGTCAAAACTCGTTATAAAACCAGGTCACTGCATTGTCAAAAGCAAGATCAATGACACCTATAAGTAGGGCGAAAATTAATGAGGATACCAGCACTAAGATAGAACTGTTGCTCAATTCCCCATACTTTGGCCAGGTCACTTTGTGAACAAGCTCGACATAGGAATCCTTAAAAAATGTTATTATCTGCGACATATTATTTTTAGCACGGGAGGAGGGACTCGAACCCCCAACCAATGGTTTTGGAGACCACTACTCTGCCAATTGAGCTACACCCGTATAACCATGCGCTCAAAAGGATTGCAAAGTTAGATCAATTCAAATTGAAAACAAATGCGATCCTTATAATATTTTAGGATCGCATTCATTAAAATGGGTTTTAGTCTAAAATTTCTGTTACCTGACCTGAACCAACGGTTCTACCACCTTCTCTGATGGCAAATCTCAGTCCTTTTTCCATGGCAATCTTATTAATTAGAGACACTTCTATAGTTACGTTGTCTCCGGGCATTACCATTTCAATGTTTTCAGGGAGCATGATCTCTCCAGTAACATCAGTAGTTCTACAATAAAATTGAGGTCTGTACTTATTGAAGAAAGGAGTATGTCTTCCTCCTTCTTCTTTCGAGAGCACATAAACCTCAGCTTTGAATTTTTGATGGGGCGTTACTGATGCTGGCTTACAGATGATCATCCCTCTTTTGATTTGATCTTTTTCAACTCCCCTTAAAAGGAGTCCAACATTATCACCTGCTTCACCTCGGTCTAGAATTTTTCTAAACATTTCAACACCCGTGATAGTAGATTTTAAATCTTCCGCACCCATGCCAATGATATCCACAGGATCACCTGAATTAATCACGCCTCTTTCTATTCTTCCCGTAGCTACGGTACCTCTACCCGTAATTGAAAATACATCTTCAACAGGCATTAAAAAATCTTTGTCGGTAAGTCTTGTTGGAATCGGAATAAACTCATCGACCGCAGTCATAAGTTCTTCGATTTTTTCAACCCATTTTGTGTCTCCATTAAGACCCCCTAAAGCAGACCCTTGGATGATAGGAATGTCATCTCCTGGAAAATCATAAAAAGATAACAGCTCTCTGATCTCCATCTCTACAAGCTCAAGCAACTCAGGATCATCAACTAAATCTACTTTATTCATGAAGACAACTAGTGCTGGTACACCCACCTGACGCGACAATAGAATATGCTCACGTGTTTGAGGCATAGGTCCATCTGTTGCGGCCACCACAATAATAGCACCGTCCATTTGGGCCGCTCCTGTTACCATGTTTTTTACATAATCAGCGTGACCTGGACAGTCTACGTGCGCATAATGTCTCGTCTCTGTCTCATACTCAATGTGAGAGGTATTGATTGTGATGCCTCTTTCTTTTTCCTCAGGTGCGTTATCGATCGAAGTAAAGTCTCTCGCTTCTGCTAGTCCTTTTCCAGATAGCACAGCAGAGATAGCAGCGGTTAGGGTTGTCTTTCCGTGATCAACGTGACCAATAGTTCCAATATTTACGTGCGCTTTTGAGCGATCAAATTTTTGTTTTGCCATTTTTGATAATCCTCAGGTTTATAATTTTTACTCTTGTTGTTTAATAATTTTAGTTACTCTTTTTTAATAATTTTTACTGTCTACTATTTGTACACTATATTTTTGTACTCTTTACTTTAACTCAAATATGCGTGCAATATAAGTTAAATACACCAATATTTAAGTAGAGCCAACGATGGGAATTGAACCCATGACCTCTTCCTTACCAAGGAAACGCTCTACCCCTGAGCTACGTCGGCTGATTGTTTTTAAAGGCAAAAGCCCCAAAATTTGGAACAATCAACTCCAGAAACTCAATCTTACTACTTATTAATCTGAGCGGGTGACCAGGTTCGAACCGGCGACCTACAGCTTGGAAGGCTGTCGCTCTACCAACTGAGCTACACCCGCTTAAGATTTATAAAAATACGTGGGGGGAGAAGGATTCGAACCTTCGAAGACGTAAGTCAACGGATTTACAGTCCGTCCCAGTTGGCCACTTTGGTATCCCCCCTAAGAACACTCTTTTTCACAGGATACCTATGAAAAGGATTGCAAAATTATACGGATTTTCTTTTTATTCAAATATTTGATTTAAAATATTTGAAAATACTTTCATCTCGTGTCGAAATTTTATTTTTTTTTTAGAGAAGTGGCTAAGAAAATACATTAGGGTCTCATTGGTGCCTTCTCATTTTAAAAAAAAATAATAATTCTTACCGCGCTTCTCTTCGATAAGTACTCGATACCCTCTGTTTTGTGTTGGAATTGAAATGTTTTTTCAAAAGAAACTCAAATGGATTCATTTTGATTAGTGGAAAGTACGTATTTTTGATAAATTTTTTTAGCCGTGAAATTCGAACTTACCGTTGGAGAAACCCAACACAAAATATCAAAAAGTAAAGGATCATTTTTCTTAGATGATCTGCTTTTAGAATCTAAAATTTATAAAAATTCCCCAACTCATTTTTATGTTCATTATGAAAATAAAATGTGTGAAATTGAAATTTTGAACCAGTCAGATAAAAGAATTGATATTAAAATTAATGGGAAAAAGGCATCCATACATGTTAAAACCGATCTTGATCTAATGCTTGAGAAAATGGGTATGATTTCAAAAGAAATACCTACAATAAACAAATTAGACGCTCCAATGCCAGGTAATATTCTTGATGTTTTGGTCAGCAAAGGAGATAAAGTAGCCAAAGGAGATCCGCTCCTTATATTGGAGGCCATGAAAATGGAAAATGTAATCAAGGCTCCCACAGATGTTACTATCCAAAAAATAAATGTTTTGGTTGGCGATAATGTGGAAAAAAATCAAACATTAATTGAATTCTAAATTTATCAGTTGGGCAGATCCATTATATTTGCTGAGTTTTAAAAAAATTGCATGAAATATAAACGCGTATTACTCAAATTAAGCGGTGAGGCATTGATGGGAGATCAAAAATATGGCATTGATCCTCAAAGGCTTGACCAGTATGCCTTGGAAATTCTGGAAACCAAAAAACTTGGGATTGAGTTGGCCATCGTGATAGGTGGAGGGAATATATATAGAGGTGTTCAGGCAGAGCATGCGGGCATTGATCGGGCACAAGGTGATTACATGGGCATGCTTGCTACCATGATCAATGCGATGGCCCTTCAGAGTGCTTTAGAAAAATATGGCGTTTATACCCGACTTATGAGTGGGCTTAATATGGAACAGGTGTGCGAACCTTTTATTCGTCGCAAAGCCATTCGACATCTAGAAAAAGGTAGAATTGTAATCTTTGGTGCGGGGTTAGGGAAACCCTACTTCACCACTGACTCTACCGCCAGTTTAAGGGCTATTGAAATTGAAGCAGATGTCGTTCTCAAAGGAACCCGTGTGGATGGTGTTTATTCTGCGGATCCAGAAAAAGACCCCAATGCCATTAAATTTTCAAAAATATCATTTAATGAAGTCTTTGAACGAAACCTCAATGTCATGGACATGACAGCCTTCACTTTATGCCAAGAAAATAATCTTCCTATTATGGTGTTTGACATGAATCAAAGAGGCAATTTAATTAAGATTATAGAAGGTCAAGAATTAGGTACTTTAATAAACTAAGATCATGGAAGAAGTAGACTTTTTTCTAGAGCATGCAGTGGAGACTATGGGAAAGTCTCTTGCCCGATTGTCTCAAGAATTAACAAAAATAAGAGCAGGCAAAGCCATGCCTAATATGTTAGATGCGCTCAATGTAGATTATTATGGTAATTCAACTCCGGTACATCAAGTGGCTTCTATCACTACGGCAGATGCGCGGACTTTAATCATAAAGCCCTGGGAAAAAGCAATGATTGGGGAAATAGAAAAGGCCATAGTTAATAGTGATTTAGGTTTAAATCCACAAAATGATGGTGAGATCGTCAGGATCAATATACCCGCACTGACCGAAGAACGAAGAATTATTTTGGTTAAACAAGCAAAAGCTGCAGCTGAAAATGGGAAAGTTTCGATTCGGAACATCAGAAAAGATACCAATGAACAATTGAAAAAATTACTGAAAGAAGGTGCCTCAGAAGATCTGATCAAGGATGCTGAAGCAAACGTTCAAAAACATACAGATGAACATGTGAAAAAAATTGACGGTATTTTCGAAGTGAAAGAAAAAGACATTATGACCCTTTAAGTATAATGCTCTTTTAATTCTATTAACTTCAAAACTTCTTCTGGAACTAAATACTTGGGTACTTTTCCTTCTTTGAGCATTTGCCTTATGTGAGAAGCGGAAATATCAAGAAGCGGGGCGGATATCCACTCGACATTTTCATGATTGATCGAAGGCGTTTCAATGTTAACTTTTCTAGGATAAACAATGATCCCGTGTTGATTTAATATTTCTTGATAATTTTTCCACTTTGTGAATTGAACTAGATTGTCCTCCCCTATAATCAACTTAAACTCATGGTCTGCATAACGCGATTTGAGGTGTGTAATGGTGTTGATGGTATAGCTCGGTCGAGGCAAGCTAAATTCTATGTCATGGGCTTTGAAATGATAATGATCTTGAATGGCTGCATTGACTAAATCCAATCGATCAAATTCGTGTAATAAGGTTTTATTTTTTTTAAATGGATTTTGAGGGGAGACGACAAACCAAATTTGATTCATATCGGTCATTTCATACACCATATTGGCCACGATTAAATGTCCTATGTGAATGGGGTTGAATGAACCAAAAAAAAGTCCAATCTTCATGTGTTCCCCTCTAAAAAATGATTCACCGCACGCTCTGCACTTTCAAGTGCCACATCTAGGTCATGATTAAGTATTGACACATCAAATTTTGTTTCAAAAGTCGACTCTTCTGCCACTTTTGATAATCTCGAGGTAATCTGTTCTTGGTTTTCAGTGCCTCGTGCCAATAATCGAGCTTGCAATATGGAGATATCTTCTACTTTTATATAAATGGCAAGCGCTCTAGTCTTAAGAATCTCGTTAAGTTTTATTCCTCCTTTGACGTCAAGATCAAAAATAACATGATTACCCGCATTCCAAATACGATCTAATTCTGATTGTAACGTTCCATAGTAAATACCTGGATAGACTTCTTCATACTCGAGAAAAGCGCCCTGATCTACTTTACCGAGAAAATCCTGCACAGAGAGAAAGTGATAATCTTTCTCTGATACCTCCGTAGATCTACGTCGACGTGTAGTTGCCGAGACAGAAAATTCTAAATCTGTTCGTTTAGCTAAGAGATGATTTACAATAGTTGATTTCCCTGATCCTGAGGGCGCAGAGAAAATAACTGCTTTGCCTGACTTCATTTTATGCTTTTGAGATTATCTTATCTCTTATTTGTGAGGCAAAGTTAATGGGAATTGCCTTTTTAGACAATTTTGTCTTGAATAAAAACCTGATGTAGGTTTCGACTTCATATTGTTCAAAACAATCAGGGCATTCATTGATATGTTGAATCACCGAGGAGTGTTCACCCTGGGTGCATTGATTGTCAAGTATTAACCTAACGAACCGAACATTATTTTTTATTTCCAAGCACCGAAGCGCTTGTTTCTTCTTTAGCATTTAAAGCATTCAACTGATACATCAATAGCCCATGCTTGCTGCATAGACGCTCAGTTTCTCTTTTAATAAATTACGGGCCCTGTGCAGTCTCGAACGAACGGTTCCGATGGGAATATCCAATATTTTTGATAATTCATCATAGGTAAAACCTTCTAGATCGCACAGGATGATCACCGTTCTAAAGTCAACGGCCAGTGAGGAAAGTGCTAAGCTGATTTCATCACCAAGCATGTCGCGCACTGCATCTATTCTAAGATCCACTGTCTTATCTTCATCAACGTTGTCCGAGTTATAAAAGTTCTCTACCTCTTGATAATCTACTTTAGCAGGCTCCTTGCTTTTCTTTCTAAAGTCGTTAATAAAACTATTTTTTAAAATTCTGTAAAGCCAAGCCTTCGCATTGGTTCCTTTTTGAAAAGATTCTGCAAAACGATAAGACTTGAGATAGGTATCCTGTACCAAATCTTTGGCATCGTCTTCATCATAAGTTAGACGAAAGGCGAAATTGTACATTGCGTCGAGATGTGGCATAAATTCATTCTCAAAAATCGCAGTTCTTTCTTTTACATTTACATTGCTATTCTTGACTTTTTTTTTTAACTGTGGATTAACCAATTGTGTTTTTTCGATCGTTGCATGCATCGCCTTATATGTTTTAATTTGGTACTAATTAAAAATTGTTGTTTGAATAACAATACGAAGATAGTCATTTTGTTCAATTAATTATAATAAACATTAAACAAAATATTTTTTTTAACAAAAAATGCTTCTACGGCTTAAAAAGCTCTATTTTCTGAGTCTTCTATTTGATTTTGAGGTGATTATTCATGATAAAGTCGTTGAATTTATCATTCAAAATGGGTTTATTTTAATGAGGCCTTTATTTTTTCGACTATTTTATGAATTATGTTTACTTTTTTTTTAAAAAATATAGACACTTTGTTTAGGTAAAAAAACACAACGCGTATAATGGTGGATGAAATGATTAGAGTTTTGATGGCGTGAAGTCCATTCCAAGGTCCCTTTTAGAGCAATCCTTCCTCTTTACATAAATGCGCCTTCTATTTGTATTGGAAATTATGATTTTGCTCTCATCGATTCAATGCATTCACCTCTCTCATTAATCAATGTCCCGATATTTTTAAAATAAATGCTATTATAAAATTAGGTCATGCAATGAAAATGGAATTTTATGAGGGGTCAAACCTCAACTGACTGGCTCAGCTCCTACAGGCAGTACGAGTCAGCACGTCAAAAACGCTTCAAAAGAAGCAAATGACAAATGCTTTTTTAAGAAAAAGTTAGGAGATGAGCAGAGAATAAATAGGCGGATAATCGAAAGGAGGCAACTCATACTGTTACTATACGCTCAGTAGGAATTTTCGTGATACCCTTGCCATTTTCCCACGTCCTACATTTCTTAAAATTATTATCGAAAAAAAAAGATATTGATTGAATCCCCAAGGGGATCCTTCTTCCCAGATGAATAAGTTTTGAAAGTGGAAATTACCCTATTTGCTCTCCACTTCATCTTCATTTATCAAGACCGAAAAATCTCCAACTAACCATATCAGATTAAAAAAGTAAGTCCAAAAAGTACGTCATTATAGTGAATCTAATCATTCGACTCATCTTATTAAGAATCAAACATAATAAAAGGATTTACGGATGTAAAAAATTGAAATCGGTTTTAATTCATGGGGCTCAAATCAGTCCATTTGCATCTTTGAAATCGCTTTTTGCGCAATCCCTCATGATCATTGTATATTGCAAATAATTCTTCTCATCTATCTATCAAAATATGAAAAATATATGCTTTTTTAACTCTTTAAAATCTTGGGGTGGAGGTGAAAAATTTTATTTGGAAAATGCAGTAGGGTTTAAAAAAAAGGGATATAATGTGGTTGTGGCATGTGACGATCATTCAATTTTATCTCAAAAGATTTTTTTGCATCACTTACCTAAACTTAGTGTCAACAATGTAAAAAATCTTTCCTTCTTAAACCCTTACAGAATTTTTAAGGTCTACTCACTTTTAAAAAAAAATAAAATAGATACCTTGATTTTTTCCACATCTCAGGACCTTAAACTGGGCGGCATCGCTGCAAAATTGGCTGGAGTGAATAAAATCATTTACCGCAGGGGACTTGCCCATCCAATAAAGGGAAATTTCCTAAATAAATATTTACTTAAACATGTGACAACACATATTTTTGCCAACTCAGAAGAAACAAAAAGGACCATTCGAGAAAATCTTCGCTCTCAAATTCCAGAAAATAAAATTACCGTTTTATATAACGGTATCAAAACAACTAAAGTAGATACAGAAACACAGTTAGAAGAGATCAAGAGAAGCAACCCAAAAGAGATTATCTTGGGTAATGCTGGAAGATTATCTAAGCAAAAAGGGCAAAAATTACTTTTAGATTTAGCCGATGTTCTTAAGGAGAAAAAAATTCCATTCAAGCTTTATATTGCCGGTACTGGAGAACTAAAAAAAGAACTTGAAAAGGAAATTAAAAAAAGAAATCTTCAAGAAGAGGTCATACTGATTGGATTTGTTAAAAATATTGATGCTTTCATGAATTCAATTGATGTTTTTCTGCTCTCAAGTATCTGGGAGGGTTTTGGTTATGTTTTGGTTGAAGCCATGATGCACTCAAAACCAGTAGTTGCCTTTAACATCACTAGTAATCCGGAAATAGTCATCCATGACAAAACTGGATTTCTTGTCGATTACCCAAATATGGATGCATTTGCCCGCCAAACGCTCAACTTGATTGAAAGCTCCCAACTTCGAAAAAAAATGGGGGAAAATGGCCTGGCACGTGTGAAAGAGGAATTTGATTTGGAGGATAGCATCTCTAGGTTGGAACACTATCTGTTACAATAATTCAATCCATCCCATTATTGACTTTATTTCACATCTCACTAAAATTAACTCATTTCCTGTTAGGACCATTTTCCCTTGTTCTGACATGGTTTGGGAATTGTAATTTGACTAAATTATCATATAAAAAAATTATAAGATGGCAGGCGCTTCCGTAATTATTTCATTTTATAATAAGATTGACTATCTAAAAGCTGTTTTGGCTGGATTCGAAAGGCAAACCCATAAAGAATTCGAAATACTTATTGCCGATGATGGCAGCAAGGCCTCCGTTGTCGATGAGGTAAAAAAGATTATATCAGCTTCGCATTTAACTATAAAACATGTTTGGCATGCGGACAACGGATGGCAAAAAAATAAAATTCTAAATCTAGCGATCAAAAGAAGCAAATACGCCTATTTGATTTTTATCGATGGCGATTGCATACCCCACAAAGCATTTGTTCACGAACATTTAATTAATTCCGAATCCAATGCTATTTTAGCAGGTCGTAGGGTTTTTTTAAGCAAAAAATTTACCGAAAGTCTAAAAACAGATCAAATTAAAAAGGGTTTATTAGAAAATGTTTTCAGACTTTTCTTGATGAAGTCAATCTCATGGCATTTGGGTATTTACTTGGGTAAATTCTCTATCAGAAAAATGATCCTCAGAAAAAAAAATCGGCACGTCAAGGGATGCAACATGTCACTTCACAAAAAGGCTCTTTTATTAATTAATGGATTTGATGAGCGTTATATTCATCCCACAGTTGGAGAAGATGATGATATCGAATGCCGATTAAAAAATGCAGGTTTTAAAGTGAAAAACCTGAAATATCTCGCCATTCAATACCATCTTCATCACAAATTACTTTCTCGAGAAATGAATGATAAAAACAAGAAAATAATCACTGATGCATTGAACCAAAAAACGGTTTCAACTCCTTTTGGCTTAAACCAAAAAAAGTAGGATAAATCAATATCTGTAATTTTCTGGCTTAAAAGGTCCTCCCACCGGTACGGATATATAATCGGCTTGCTCCGAAGTCAATAAATCCAATTCTACACCAATTTTAGCGAGATGCAAGGCTGCCACTTTCTCATCCAAATGTTTAGGTAAGGTATAAACTGCCTTTTCATAATTTTCTATTTTCGTCCACAACTCAATCTGCGCCAATACTTGATTGGTAAACGAATTGGACATCACAAATGACGGATGGCCTGTAGCACAACCCAAATTCACCAATCTACCTTCTGCCAACAATATGATGTCATTTCCATTCACATTGTACAAATCTACCTGTGGCTTTATTTCAACTTTGGTATCTCCATGATTGTCATTCAACCAAGCCACATCAATTTCATTGTCAAAATGTCCGATGTTGCAGACAATTGTTTTGTCATTCATTTTCTCAAAATACGCACCATGGATGATGTTTTTGTTGCCTGTAGCGGTTACTATGATGTTGGCTCGTGGAATAGAATCTGCCATTTTTTTGACTTCATAGCCGTCCATAGCAGCTTGCAAAGCACATATTGGGTCTATTTCTGTTACAATTACCCTCACGCCAGCGCCTCTGAGCGAAGCGGCTGAACCTTTGCCAACATCTCCATAACCTGCCACGATCGCCACTTTACCAGCAAGCATTACATCAGTAGCTCTTCTGATGGCATCTACTAAAGATTCCTGACACCCATACTTATTATCGAACTTTGATTTTGTCACCGAATCATTGACATTGATTGACGGTAACAAGAGGGTTCCATTTTTCATTCTTTCATACAATCGATGTACGCCTGTGGTCGTTTCTTCTGAAAGACCATTGATATTTTCGGCCAGTTCAGGATATCTGTCAAAAACCATATTGGTTAAGTCTCCGCCATCATCTAAGATCATGTTCAAAGGTTTTCCCTCAGGAAAAGCAAAAAGAGTTTGCTCAATACACCAATCAAATTCCTCTTCATTCATCCCCTTCCAAGCATATACCGGAATCCCTGCCGCCGCGATGGCTGCCGCTGCATGATCTTGCGTGGAGAAAATATTACAAGATGACCAAGTCACCTCTGCTCCCAAGGAAATAAGTGTTTCAATCAATACCGCGGTTTGAATGGTCATGTGCAAGCATCCTGCTATGCGCGCACCTTGAAGCGGTTTAGAAACTCCAAATTCTTCTCTTAGTGCCATCAAACCCGGCATTTCTGCCTCAGCTAATTGAATTTCTTTTCTGCCCCAATCGGCTAATGCTAGGTCTTTAACTTTGTAATTTTCTTTCACAGTTTTCCTTTTTTTTGCGCAAAAATAAAGTAACTTTTTTTGTCATACGAATTATTTGATGAAAATCAACTCTTTGTGATTAAAGGTTCTTTTTTTGCCTTGAATTTCTACGATCAGCTGACCGCGATCATTAATGCCTTGAATTTTTCCTTCCATTGGTTCCCCTTGAACCCTGAATGTATGCTTTTCATTTCTCCAAAAAAGGAGGGCATGGTACTTGAGAATAATTTCCTCATATTGTTTATTTTTAAGCTTTTGAAACCACTTCTCCATATATAATAAAATGAGCTCCATTACGTGATCTCTGTTTTGGTATAGGCCTGTTTCCAATAAAACCGATGTAGCTTTCAAGGTTCCAAATTCCTGCTGATTGATATTGATACCGACCCCTATAATCGCGTGATCAATGCTTTTTTTGGATACGGAGGCTTCTATCAAAATCCCTGCAATTTTGTTCGCTCCCACATAAATATCATTAGGCCATTTAATTTTCACATCATTAGCTATGAAATGACCCAGCGCATCGGTAATGGCCAAACCTTGGATAATCGTCAAATAATATTGTTGATGCAAAGACAGAAAAGTGGGGTTTAACAAGATGCTCATTAAAATATTTTTTTCTTTTTGACTTATCCATCGACCGTTTAATTGTCCACGTCCTTTGATTTGAAAATCTGCCATTACGACCGTTCCTTCCTCTAAAGTAGTTTTTTTCAAAAATGTCTGCATTTCAGTATTAGTCGAGTGACATTGTGGCAGATAAATCACATTTTTTCCTATAAATTGTGTTTTGGCAAAGAATTTATGCATCATATAAGTAGTACATTTGAGCAAATTTAAGTAGACAAATATTGAATGAAGAAAATCGGGGGGCAAGTGACTAGTAAAGCACTGAGTGAATGGATTTCGCAGGGAATGATGGAAATGAAAGCAACTGACATTCAAGTTTTTGATTTAAGAGCCGTTCAACACTCCATCGCTGATTTTTTTGTTTTGTGCTCTGGCAATTCGGATACCCATATTGATTCAATTTCCCAAATGATCGAAAAATATGTCTTCGATCAGGCCAGACAAAAACCCTGGCACAAGGAAGGATATTCGATTAAAGAGTGGGTGTTGATTGATTTTGTAGATGTGGTAGCACATGTTTTCAATAAGGAGAAAAGAGCATTTTATGACTTAGAGAAATTGTGGGCGGACGCAAAAATTTCTGTTTTAAAAGACTCGGTTGAACAAAGTATAAAAACGAACGTCTAATAGAAAATAAGATTAAATTATTGATTAAATGAAAAAGACACCAAGGTCTAAAAAAAACATACTGGGAGATCCCAATCGTGGTAATTATCAAATTTGGATCATTAGCGCATTACTTGCAGCCATTATGGGATTTACGTACTTCAGTAAAACCAATGCTGCGATTACCATTACTGAGCGGAGGTTTGAAGAAATGCTGCTCAGTAATGATGTAGAAAAAGTTATTTTAATTAAAAACAAAGACATTGTTGAAGTAACCCTCAAACAAGATGCGTTACAAAATAGCAAATACATAGAACTTGAGGAGAACCGACTGACCAATGGCCCCCATTACAAATTTAAAATTGTGGACGCCAAAATTTTCAATGACAATTTTAATCGTATCCAAGAAAAAATTCCTGAAGAACGACAAATAAATTATGAAATAGAAGAAAGGCAAGGCTTAGATGACCTCTTTTTTAATTACGGTTTCATCTTTTTGCTTTTATTTGGATTTTGGTTTCTCATGAAACGAATGTCCGGTGGCGGTGGGCCTGGGGGGCAGATATTCAATATTGGTAAGTCTAAAGCTGCTTTATTTGATGCTGAAAATCAAGTGAAAATAACCTTTAAAGATGCCGCCGGTCTAGAAGAAGCCAAAGAAGAAATAAAAGAAATTGTTGATTTTCTTCAGAATCCAGGTAAATTCACCAAATTAGGAGGTAAAATACCAAAAGGAGCTTTGTTAGTCGGCCCTCCTGGGACAGGGAAAACTTTATTGGCTAAAGCTGTCGCAGGTGAAGCTGCTGTTCCCTTTTTCACCTTATCTGGATCTGATTTTGTTGAAATGTTCGTTGGTGTGGGTGCCGCTCGGGTGAGAGACTTGTTTAAACAAGCCAAAGAAAAGGCCCCTTGTATCATATTTATTGATGAAATCGATGCCATTGGACGTTCACGGGGCAAAGGACAAATGCCTGGCTCCAATGATGAACGCGAAAACACCTTGAACTCTTTGCTGGTCGAAATGGATGGATTTGCTACCGATGCAGGGGTGATCATTCTAGCAGCGACCAACAGGCCTGATGTATTGGATTCAGCCTTGCTCCGTCCTGGTCGCTTCGATCGACAAATAAGTATTGATAAACCAGATATTGTGGGTCGAGATGCCATCTTTAAGGTGCATTTAAAACCCATAAAATTTAATAAAGAAGTCGATTCGCGCAAGTTGGCTGCCCAAACACCTGGTTTTGCAGGTGCTGAAATTGCCAACGTTTGCAATGAGGCCGCATTAATTGCTGCACGAAAAGATAAAGAAAGTGTCGAAATGATTGATTTTCAAGATGCCATTGATCGAGTCATTGGCGGCTTAGAAAAGAAAAATAAAATTATTTCGCCAGTAGAAAAGAAAATTGTTGCCTATCATGAGGCTGGGCATGCCATTGCCGGATGGTTTCTTGAGCATGCTGATCCATTGGTCAAAGTAAGTATTGTGCCTAGAGGTGTTGCTGCGCTAGGTTACGCACAATATTTGCCAAAAGAACAGTTCTTGTATCAGACAGAACAATTGATGGATGAAATGTGTATGGCTTTAGGTGGTCGAGCTGCAGAGGAAATAAAATTTGCAAAAATTTCTACGGGTGCGTTAAGTGACCTAGAAAGAATTACCAAAATGGCTTATTCTATCGTCTCAGTTTATGGTATGAATAGCAAACTTGGGAATGTTTCCTTTTATGACTCCAAACAATCAGAATACAATTTCAATAAGCCGTATTCAGATGCCACTGCCGAACTCATTGATGAAGAAGTCAAAAAGTTAATCAGTGATGCTTACAAAAGAACTTTGAATTTACTTAAAAAACATCAGGCTGAACTCGAAATAGTGGCTAAAGAATTGTTAGATAAAGAAATTATTTTTCAAGCAGATCTAGAGAGACTCATTGGAAAACGACCCTTTGAACAGCCTACTACATACCAAGCTTTTGCTGATCAAGAAGATCCTGAGAAAGTAGAAGATCCTGATCAAGAGGGGGATTTAGATAATGTGGTAGATGAATTAAAAAAGAATATTCTTTCAGAAATTAAGGAAGAGGAGTCCAACCCTTCCAAAAAATCTATCACAGAATCTGATGATATTAAATAAGTCTATCAAATAATCATACTAAATTGGCCTCTCAAAGAGGCCTTTTTTATGCAGAAGCTAACCATAGATCTTGATCAAAATAAAAAAATATTCTTCGCAAGTGATTTCCATCTCGGTGCACCCAATAAAGAACAAAGTCGATCACGAGAGAAAAAAATAATCCGCTGGCTAGAAACTGTAGAAAAAGATGCAGCCGCCATATTATTAGTAGGTGATCTTTTTGACTTTTGGTTTGAATATGACCATGTTGTCCCCAAAGGATTCGTTCGGTTTTTGAATAAATTAGCAGAATTCAGTGATAAGGGAATTCCTATTTATATCTTTCATGGCAATCATGACATGTGGATGTTTGACTATTTAGAAACTGAAATTGGTGCTACTGTTTTTTCAGATCCTATCGAGCTAAAAGTAAATGATAAGATTCTTTTTGTAGGACACGGAGATGGACTAGGTCCAGGTGACTACACTTTCAAGGCCCTGCGTAAAGTTTTCAAAAATAGGATGGCCCAATGGCTCTTTAAGTGGATTCATCCCGATATTGGCGTTGGATTTGCCAGCAAATGGTCTTCTAGAAGTCGAATCAACAATACGATAGAAAGTCAAGAAATCGATAAAGAAAAAGAATGGCTATTTTTATACTCAAAAAAATTGGAATCTGATCGGCATTTTGACTTCTATGTCTTTGGACATCGACACCTACCCTTAGCATTGGAAATTAATAAAACATCAACTTACATTAATCTAGGAGAATGGCTAAATTTTAACTCATTTGGGGTATTTGATGGTACCCATTTTCTAATTGATTATTTTGAATCTGATGCCAATTGAATAAGTCCTAGAAATATTTTTACCTTTAATTAGCGGAATGACGCAGCGCTCATCTTACTATAAAAAATGAATTTTGTTTTCATCGTACAAGGGGAAGGTAGAGGACACATGACTCAGGCCATTGCACTGAGTAAAATGCTTCGAAAAAACAATCATACCTTATCAAAAATTATCGTTGGCATAAGTCCGTCTCGAAGCATCCCTGAATATTTTATTCGTAAAATAGGTGCCCCCGTTATTCAACTTGAAAGTCCTAATTTTGTTAAGGATAATAAACAGAAATCTATCAATCTTTCTCTAACGCTTTTTCAAACCTTATGGAAGAGCAATACCTATCGAAAAAATATAAAAATTTTATCTCAAATTATTGCTGATGAAAATCCTGATGTTATCATCAATTTTTACGACTTTTTAGCAGGGATGTATAATTTTTGGTATCGTCCCAAATCAAAGTTTATTTGTATCGCCCATCAGTATTTAATAAGTCATCCTCAGTTTACCTTTCCTAAAGGAAAAATCATGGATCGAATGATTCTTAAATTGGCCAATCACATTACTCGACTCAATGCTGATAAAGTACTGGCGCTATCCTTCCAGTATTTTGAAGAAAGTATGAAAAAAAATATTATTGTTACTCCTCCCTTATTGAGAGACGAAGTACTTGAGCTAAATATCAAAACAGAAGATTATTTACTGATCTATGTAGTTAATGCAGGATATGGAGAGGAAATCGAATCCTTTCATCGAAAAAATCCCAATATACCCCTTATTTGTTTTTGGGATAATGATAAAAAACCAAGTAAATATGTAATCCGTGAAAATTTAATTTTTCATCAACTCAATGATCAATTATTTTTAGAGAAAATGGCGGCTTGCAAAGGTTTTGTTACAACGGCCGGTTTTGAATCTGTTTGTGAAGCCATGTATTTAGGTAAGGCCACCTTAATGATTCCTGTTGAAGGCCATTATGAGCAAGCATGTAATGCAATCGATGCTTCTAAAGCGGGTGCGGGCATCACAGGATCAAGTTTTGATTTAACCCCTTTGATAGATTACTTTCCACAACACAAAAACATAAAAAACCAATTTCAACCATGGGTGGCCAAGGGTGAAAATATATTTATTCAACATTTGACGTAGATGGCTTTAATATCCAAAAAGAAAATTGCTTATCCTATAAGCGCTCACTTAAGATCCTACTTAAAAAAGTATCGAAAGGAAATATACCTACCTATCACGTATCAAGATTTATTAAGATATAATAATAGTATCCCTCTATATGATTCAAAAGGGGTTGATACCCTTTGGGAAACCGTATTTTTCCCACAGGATGAAATGCAAGAAATACATTTTGCACTCAAAACAATTTATGCCATCATGCAATCAGGAGGAGATGTTAGCGTCATGAAGCACCTGTTTGTCGATCGTATAGATTTATGCATCTACGGCAATACAAAACCCTTCAGAATTAGAATGGTGAATAAAATTAATGACAATTTTGACTATTTTTATATTAAACATGCTGACGCCTCAAGGGTGTATGGTTTGGAGCTGGAAGACTTACTGGCCCCCAACAGAATGAGATTCCTCATTAATGCAGAAACGTTAATAGAGGAGCATGTCGTGGGTATTCCTGGAGAGCAGTTTATCAGAACGCGCCTAGAAGATCTCGATCTCAATAAAATCAGATTAACCAAAGAGTTCGTGAAATTTAATGAACGCTGTTTTGTAAGACTCTTGGGTGATATGCATTCGAGTAATTTCGTGATCGACATAACCCCTGATTTCGAGGAAATAAGCTACCGACTAAGGGCCATCGATTTCGATCAACAATCCTATGAGGGTAGGAAATCTATTTATTTACCCAAATATTTTAAAGAAAATAATCCCATTATTAATCTAGGCTTTGGACTGATGACTCCGGAAACTGTTCAACAATACCAAAGAGAAGAAAGGTCTTTAATGGCCAATAGAGTCAAATCCTCTCAAGGCCAAATCAATGAGCTGATCGCAACAATGAAAATGGATCCTATCGCCCCCATAGAAAATGTTAAATCATTGGGAAAAGAGCTCTCTGCCTTTTATGAGGATAAGAATTTTTTAAAATGCTCAAGTATGGGAAGTCTTATAGAAAGAAGTCTGCTGATGCTCTTTATAAAACCTGACCTTTACAAAGAGCGCTAATTTTTAATTTATTAAACCCATGCTTAAACTTGAGCCATTGGCCTTATCAAAGGCTTTGATCAAAATAGCTCCATCAACCTTAATAGGTTGGGTATATAAAGGAGAAGAGACACTCGGCTCGCTACCATCAAGGGTGTAACGAACATCCATTCTATAAAGATGATTTATTTTGAGTGAACCATCCTCTTTAATTCCACCTGGTGGAGGAATGCGGTATTGGTATCCTCCATTGAAATAGTTAAGTCTGGGTAGTTCTTTGGAAGCCAATTTATAAACGAATCCCTGCCAGGCCTTCGTCTCTTGATTTTCTCGATTCGTGGGGTCTTGAACCATAGCCCATTCAGGATGAGCTGCCCATGCGCGCTCTGACAATCCTATGAGTCGTGGCAAATAATAATATTCTAGCATTTCATCAGATCCATTAACTGTCTCGCTCCATAAATGTCCTTGAATACCGGAAATATTAGCCAACCCCTCGTTAGTTAAACTGATGGCCTGTTTAAAATCAATACTCGGATTAAATGGTTTTCCCAATGATGAGCGCTTCGACGACCAGTACAAATTTTCTGGAATGAACTCCCAAACTTTTCGGGTATCCACAAAACCTCCCCAATATGAGCCCCGTTCTCTTGGATCTTTATTGTAGGCCATGTCAAAATAAAGATTAGACACATCGCACAAAACGATGGGAAAGCCTGCATTAGCCAACCGATAACCCAAATCAATATTGTTGGACAAATTATTCCAAACAAACGAGGTTACATTTTTCCCAATGAGGTCAAGATTCGGAGACCAAGATCCATCCTCATTGATATTCATAGCCACTTCTTCCCACCCTGCAGTGGCCAATCCTCGATCAGAAAGAATTTTATTAATGCGTCCCACAAAATAGCTTTGAAGTGACTTGGCATCATCGTATTGATCATTGATTGCTAGAAAATCGATGCAATCAGGAGACTTCTCCCAGACGCCTCTAGGGACCTCATCTCCGCCTGTATGTAACATTTTCAAAGGTACTCCCGCCCGTTGATATAACCCTATAACTTCATCAACGATCGTCTCATAAAAATGGTATACCGCTTCATTACAAACGCAAACAACATTATCATCATAAAACTGTGCAGATAAATATTCTGAATCATCTGCATCATCTGACAAATAATATTCAAGTGCCCCTTGCTCATCTCCAAGCGCGATCAATTTCTCATATCTTGCATTCATAGCTTTAATGGCTGCACGTGCATGTCCAGGCATATTTAGTTCTGGAATCACCTCAACATGACGCTCATGAGCGTAGCGTATGATCTGTATGTATTGTTCTTGAGTATAATATCCTGAGCCCCTTACACCGTCCGAAGGGCCCGAACCATAAGCAGGCCTCAACGCACTCTTTTCATCCATTGTGTGCGCCCTTCGGGCCCCAATCTCCGTCAGTTCTGGAAGTATTTTAGATTCTAAGCGCCAACCCTCATCGTCGGTTAAATGTAAATGCAATTTATTTAATTTGTACAAAGCCATCAGATCTATGAGTTTAATCAGAGACTCATATGATTGAAAATTTCTGGCAAGATCTAAATGCATACCCCTGTAAGCATACCTTGGTTGATCTTTGACCCGTCCCAGGGGAAGACTTATTTCTGATAATTTATTTTGAAATACTTCCACAGGCATCAATCCAATTAAACTTTGAATGCCATAAAAGACCCCACTTGCATCGGCCCCTTGAATCAAAATTTCATCTTTATCAATGCTGAGCTGATATGACGCTGCTTCTATGAATTTTTTATTTATTTTCAAAATAATTCTTCGCTTTGCATCCTGCTTTGGACTTTCTCCAAAAAATACCGTCAATTGCTGAAATAAAAAATTGCTCTCTGAGCTCAATAAGGGACTTGCCTCAATGCTCCAACTTTGATCTAGCGACACAAATCCATCAAAATATACTTCCTCTAACGGCGTCGGGACCAACTTAGATAAGTGCTCTTGATCGTCAGACTTTATTCTTTTGTTTTGATTATAAATGGACTCCGCAGTCGGGATTTCATAATAATCAGCAGATCCCTTGGTAATCATCTCAGGATTTTTAAAAGATCTAAACGTATAATTTGGCTCATAAATCACCCCATCATTCATCAAGAAATAGAGCCCTGCCGGCCGATCACTATGCTTAAGAATAAAATCTCTGCCTTCAAAACTCATTTCTCGTTTTTCACCAGGAGTAAGTAAAAATCCACTGTCTGGCCTGATAACGAAAAGATCTCCATTTACATGATTAAAAGTGACTTGACCTTTATAAGAGTCTTGTACTAATCCTCTTGGTGTCATGCTATAATACAAAGACCAATTTTGATCATCCAAGGCAACCGTTCCCGAATTGGTGAGATAAAATGTACTGGCAAATTTATTTTGGCCCTCTATCTGATTGCCATTCAATTCCCATTCAATATCTATTTTCAATTTTTTCGGCTCCTGACTACAAGAGAAAAGGAGGAATACTCCCATAAAAAGCTGACAAATACGCCTCGTGTAAAGCATCATATAAAATAAGTTTGGGAAGCCCCGGTTAAATAAAATTCATCTTCTCAATAAAGGAAGGCACCTCTACCTGTCTCTAAAGAGACTTCGACATGTTCTTCTAAAGTGGTACTCAAGGCCAAACCGCAATAGCTGGTGGAGACCGGGAATAATTTATGACTTCGATCTACTAAAATAGCTGTTTCTAATTTTTTAATAGCTGCTGTCAATAGGAATTTTATCCCATAAGCTTGGGTCCTCCCTGTGTTAATAACATCATCTACCAAGATAACTGTTTGATGATTTAATAGATCAATATCAATAGACAAGCTAATGTCCCCCTCTACAGGATTTTTTTTATCGATTATTAATTCAGCTAAATCACAAGTGATAGAGGCACCATGTGTCGTTTGGAGTATGTTTTGAAGAAGGACCGCCATCTGATAGCCTTGCCCAGTGATCCCGACCAACACGACCTTTGAAACTCCGAGATTATTTTCTAAGATTTGAATGCTCATCCTTTTAAGAATACGCTGAATCTTATCCTCGGTAAGGATATTTAATGTTTTTCCATCACTCATCATCTCCTAAAGGCATTACTTTAATTTCCTTAAAAGTTGATAGAATTACCATCGACTGAAGGCCATCTACTACTTCTATTTCGCTGATTTTTTCAAGCATTAATCTTTGGTAAGCAGCAATATCGTAAGATATGATCTTGAGCATAAAATCTCCAGAACCGGTGATATGATGACATTCTATTACTTCTGGGACTTCATCAATGGCATTGATAAAAAGGTCAATATTAACTTTATTGTGACCTTTCAAAGTAACCAACACGAAAGTACTTACCCCTAAACCAATTTTGGCCTTGTCCAAACTCGCGTGATAGCTTTTGATAATTCCTGAATTTTCAAGCTTTTTGACCCGCTCAAGAGTGGGCGCAGGAGACAATGAAATATCCTTGGCCAATTGGGCATTGGTGATTTTAGCATTTGACTGAAGAATCTCTAAAATTTTTCTATCAATATGGTCTAATTTAATATTTACAGGGGCTGATTTCATTTAAGAAAATTATTTAAAAGTAAAACTAATCCTTTTTTGTAATTATTTATGGAGTCATGATCCCTAAAAATATTTTCTCCACTTCAAAATTTATTGGATTAAAATCTGCCAAGTGATTACTCATCTTCTATTTGCTTCATTTTTTCTTTGGCCGATTGATTCGCGGGATGCTTTCTTGCCGTAACCTTCCTGACCTTTTTAAAATATTGCAACGCCAAATCAACCTCTTTCTCCAAAACAGCAATTTCTCCTAAGCGGAGTAAAGAATAAAAATAATAGCCTTTTTCAGTAGCATTGGCTAGGGTCGCATATGCTATACTTCCCTTGAAATATTTCTTGCTCTCCGTTAAATTTCCACGCGATTTCCAAATATTTCCCAAAAAATACGTCGCATATCTGGCGGTGTTATATTCATAGCCCTCTTGCTCAGCAAGGACCCGTTCAAGAATAGATTCAAAAATGGCTATCGATTCACTCTGCTTACCCAAACGATATAAAATTCGCCCATAATAAGACTGAAAATAAGAATTATTTGGATATAAATCAGTTAAATAAGCGGATAATCGAGAGGCCTCTGCTAAATTTTGCTCTTCCTCATACAAGATCCTTAATAAATAATATTGGGCTTCGGTCCGTGCATAAAAAGCATTTCTCGAAGTTTCTTTTAATTGTGCAATTCCGATGCTTTTATCCCCTTCTGGAAAAAATGACATGATGGGTTTGAGCATGGGATAATGTTCTGGAATCCATTGCGCATAATAATTAAAAAGGCCCTTTCCTAATAATAGTTCAGGGCTGAAGTCCTCTTCATCTTTTCCAATATTGAGATATTTTAAAGCGTTTTTACCTGCCAGTGAAGCTTTTAAGTATTGTCCTCGATCTCCATAAAGCCTTCCTTGAAATCCATAAGCCGCTGCCAAAAAAAAAGCCCCTTCAATTTGATTGACCTCATCATATAATCGATGGGCCTTAATTTGAGCAGAATCCATTTGAGCCAAAAAAAGTTGATCCCATTTTGATCCCATTTCACCTTGTGGAACCAATCGCCACCAATAACATAAACCGAGTAAAAAGTCAGGTAATGGATGCCAGCCATATTGCTTTTTTAAATAGATAAACTGTCGTTCTGCCTGATCGAAATTCATGTTGTACATGTCGTACATGGCTTGAGCCGCTTCAATCTCGACATAACGATTTTTAAGCAAAATGTCCGATGATTGATCTAACTCACCTGTCCATGGTTGGGCCTCTGCAAGAAAAACTGAAAAGAACAAAAACAGAAAATAATGATACTTTGGGTAAATGCTTTTCACTCTTTTTAATAATCAAAACCTGCTTATTATAGAATACTCAACAAATTTAGATCATCTTCGTTGAGTTATATTGTATATCTTCACAAATGTAGGTGTCGTTCCATGGCTAAGTTTACTCACAACCCCTCCAGGTCATTTGAAAATTGGTTTAATTTTCAGAGCTCTCACATATTCGTTCTGATCTCCTTGCTCTATATCTGCATCCTTTTTTTAAATCGTGCTTTTATTCTTGCTGATATAGCTGTATTTGAACTGCTTCAAGAACGCAATCAGTTATCACTTTTTAATTTTTTCTATGGTAGTCAATATTTCATTACGCCGATATGGCTTGTCTGGAAATTTTCAGTAACTGCCTTGATCCTATGGATGGGTTGTTTCATGTTTGGTTATAAAGTAACCTACCAGGCCTTATGGAAATGGGTCATGTGTTGTGAAATCATATTTATTATCCCTGAATTAATTAAATTTTTATGGTTTTTTTTGATCCCGGGAGATCCAAATTACAACGATATCTTAGCTTTTTACCCTTTATCACTCCTCAGCTGGTTTAATTATGAACACATTCCTGAGCAGCTTCATTATCCACTAAAATCAATGAATGTTTTCGAATTGGGCTATTGGATATTACTTGTGATGGGAATTTTCTTTTTGAGTGGGAAACAACTAAAAATTGCTATCTATATAGTTTTGAGCTCTTATTTATTGTTTTTCTTATTTTGGCTCATTTTTTACGGTTTGGTATTCAGATAATCTTTTGAGAAGCCCAATGATCAATTTACCCTTAAAGCCAAATTATTAGTCATTAATTAGTAATTTCGCTGGATTGATAATTATTTAGAAAAATGGGATACCAAAAGATCAACATTATAACAGGCTGGATTACTTTTTTAATCGCTCTTGTCGTATACACACTTACCGTTGAGCCTACCGCTAGTTTTTGGGATTGTGGGGAGTTTATTGCCACCTCGTATAAACTAGAGGTGCCGCATCCTCCAGGAGCACCTTTTTTCTTGTTAATGGGCCGAATGTTTTCTCTTTTCGCTGGAGATAATGTTGAGCAAGTCGCCTTTTGGGTCAACATGTTGAGCGTATTATCGGCGGCCTTTACCGTGCTCTTCCTATTTTGGTCAATTACACACTTAGCTAAAAAAATGTTAGTCAAGGCAGGAGATGTCTTAAATACAGGACAAACCATTGCCGTGATGGGCGCAGGGCTGGTTGGAGGACTGGTGTGTACGTTCTCTGATTCTATTTGGTTTTCAGCTGTTGAAGCGGAAGTTTATGCAATGTCCTCGTTTTTTACCGCTTTTGTATTCTGGGCCATTCTCAAATGGGAAACGATTAACGATGAATCGGATCACAATAAATGGTTGATATTGATCGCCTACATGATGGGACTTTCCATAGGGGTACACTTACTCAATTTGGTAACCATTCCTGCGTTAGGACTCATCGTTTATTTTAAATATGTAGAAAAAATTACGCCTAAGGGTGTGTTCTTGACGCTCCTGACGTCTGGAGCCATCATCATTGCCATACTTATTGGTGTCATCCCGGGCATTCCTTCTACCGTTGGGGCTATGGAAGTATTTTTTGTCAATTCTATGGGCTTTCCCTTTGGCTCAGGTGCTGTAGTATTTGTGATCTTGTTCGTCAGTGCTATTGTTTTTGGTATTTATTATTCGATCGTCAATCAAAAGGTGATTCTCAACACCTCCATGCTTGCCTTTGCTTTCATAATGATTGGCTACATGTCCTATGCCATAGTTTTGATACGATCAGACTATGATACCCCTATTGATGAAAATAATCCAGAAGACATTATGACCTTCGTTTCATATCTGAAACGTGAACAATATGGCAGCAGACCCCTATTTCATGGACAATACTATACCGCTGATATCATCGCCTCCGAACAAGGAGATCCTGTTTACAAAAAAGGGGCTGAAAAATATGAGATCATAGATTACAAGGTCAACTACAAATATGACAAAAAGCATACCACCATTCTGCCCCGAATGCATAGTAAGAGTCCCCAACATGAAAAAAAATATAGAGAAATTACAGGACTGAAACAGGGCGAAAAACCCGCCTTTACAGACAACCTTTATTTTATGTTCAAACACCAATTGGGTACCATGTATTTGCGCTATTTTATGTGGAATTTTTCAGGAAGGGCCTCGGATATTCAAGATGCCAATTGGGTGGGTTTAACCAACGCTTTTAAGGAGCTTCCATCAGAATTGGCAAATAACGAAGGAAGAAATATCTATTTTGGTCTTCCGTTGTTGCTAGGTATCATTGGTTTACTTTATCAATACAAAAAAAATGAAAAATACTTTTGGGTCACTTTGCTTTTGTTTTTCCTCACCGGAGCTGCCTTAGTGCTCTATCTTAATTCACCTCCTATTGAACCAAGAGAACGAGACTATATTTATGCCGGATCGTATTATGTCTTTGCTATTTGGATTGGTTTTGGGGTGTTGGCTATTTACGAATTATTGGGTAAAATACTTAAAAATAAGACCTTAGTTGCAGCTATAGCTACGCTCCTTTGCTTGGGTATTCCTGCCCTGATGGCAGCGGAAAATTGGGATGATCATGACCGGTCTGATCGTTATTTTTCCGTCGATGCCGCAAAAAACTACTTAGATTCTTGTGCCCCCAATGCGATATTGTTTACTGGAGGCGATAATGATACTTTTCCCTTGTGGTTCGCCCAAGAGGTCTTGGGACACCGTACAGATGTACGCGTAATTGTATTAAGCTATTTCAATACAGATTGGTACATCGAACAAATGATGCGAGACGCCTATGAATCCAAAGCCCTTCCCTTTGGATTAAGTCTGGATGATTATCAGCAAGGAGGACCCAATGATTATCTGCCGTATGCAGAAATAGAAGGCGTCGATGGTGCCATCAGTGCTTCCCAATTTTTGAAATTGATTAAAGAAAAACATCCCGCACTGACAGCACGCACTAGGGGCCAATACAACAGCTTACCTTCAAAAGAGCTGGTTCTGAGGTTGGACAGTGCCAAAGTAAATGAGCTCACTTGGATGAAAGAAACCTCAATGCCTTTAGAACGATTGAGAACCAATGCACTCTCTATGAAACTCAAGGGAAGTCATTTGGAGAAAAAAGATCTTGCTATTTTAGACTTAATCGTAAATAGCAACTGGAGCAGGCCTATATATTTCAATAATACATCATTGAATGCATTCAACTTAGATATTAAACAACATGTCGTGCAAGAAGGCCTCACCTATCGTCTGGTACCCATTCGTAATCCAGGAGGCAATACATTGGTAAATGCTGATTTGATGTATGAAAATATTGTAAATAAGTTTGAATATCGAGGCTTAGATGATGCTGATGTTTATTATACTGAAGACTACAGAAATTTTGTATTGAACCATCGGTCTGCTTTCAATACACTGGCTACTGCCTATTTAAACCAAGGTGAAATGGAACGTGCCAAAGACGTCTTATTGAAAGGGTTAGAATACATGCCTGACGAAGGGGTCACCTACGATATTTTTAGTATTCAACAAGTATCGCTGCTCTTGGCTGTTGGCGAAAGAGATTGGGCGCTTGATATTGCCACTACTTATAGCGGCCGTGCAGTGGAGTGGTTAGATTATATCACAAAAAACAATCAATTAGCATTAAATGGCTATAGCTATCAACAAAGAGTGTTGGCTCTTAATGAGATGGCGCGTGCTTTCAGAGCCGCAAATGAGACGGAATTAGCGGCAGAATATGAAGGGATGTTTAACCAATACTATAACCAATAAAAGGATTTTCAGATTCGCCTTACGACTAAGCAGACCTAGTAGAAAGAGGTCTGAATGGATTGAATAATAGGTTGAAAAACTGAGTTGGATGACAAGCTGTCGGGTGCTTCGGGCTATAATTATTTAATCAAAAATCTAAAAGCTTTTTTGAATTGTGAAGGATCATCTTCGATGACCAAAAAGTAGAATCCAGCAGGATATCCTACCAATCCTATACGAAATATATCCTCCCCCAATGCCTCTGGAGTAATTTCTATTTCGTTCCCAATCATACTTGTGAGGACAAAATGGGCATTTTGAAGTTGTGACTGTTTGATTTCAACCATGATGTAGTCGGTTGCAGGATTGGGATAAATTCCGATGATGTTCACCGCCTCAAAATTATTTGGTGATATCTGACCTTCCATTTGGGCTCCATTTATAGTACTTTGGGCCATGATAAAGGAAGTTTGAATCATCCCTAAAAAAAGAAAAAAATATTTCACAAAAGACATACACCCCAAAATAAGCAAATAAAATGCCAAAATTTATCTCCATCATAAAATAATTAACTCACTCAATCGTTAAAATTGGTTAATTATGCTATTTTTGACTTTACTGCTCTTCCCTTGTAGGCTCATTTAAAAACAATAGGCTTACTTGAAATTAAAAAATGGGTACTTCCAAAAGATCGAAATTTAAAACACAATAAACATGATGCACCAAAAACTTTCCCAAAACAAAACTATTGGTCCAATCAAAATTATACTTCTTATTGGAAGCATGATGTGCGCGATCTGGGTCACTGCCCAATCAAATCCTGAGATCACCAATTTGGGTAGTGCGATTAACTCTGATCAAATAGAATATGCTCCTTCCATTAGCGCCGATGGCAATACCATGATCTATCAATCAAATAAAGAAGGTAATTACGAATTGTTCATGGCCCATCGTGACCCAAGTGGGGCTTGGTCGTCATCTGAGGTGATTGAAAGCATCAAAAACTTTGGTTCAGCTGATGTACTTATTGCAGGTTCGAGTCTTTCCTATGACGGTAATTACATTTACTTCTTTGCCTCTTATCCAGGAGGATATGGAATCGAAGACATTTGGTATGTAGAAAAAGAAGGCGAATCATGGAGTAATCCTATCAATGCCGGACCCAATGTTAACTCAAGTGGCTATGAGGGATTTCCAAGTATTTCTGCGGATGGTTCAACCATTTATTTCATGCGAACCGTTGAATCACCTTATCCGGGAAAGTTTTGTTATCAATTGTATTCATCTAAAAAAGATAATCGTGGTCAATGGTCGACCGCTCAGCCCTTACCTAGCCCAATCTCACAAGGTTGCGAGAATTGTCCTCGCATCATGTCTGACAACGAAACTTTGATTTTTGCCGCGATCCGGGAGCCCTCTGATAATTATGAAATTTATCAATCTAGAAATTTAGGAGGTGGAAAATGGAGTAATCCGGTAGCCTATGACTTCATCAATACACCTTTAGATGATAAATATGGCACCATTCCCTCTTCAGGAGACGTCATGTACTTTAATAGAGACTTAGGGAGTGGTCATGATATTTATAGCATTCCTATTCCACTTGCTTTACAGCCCAGAAAAGTAGTCAATATACAGGGTGTGCTGAAAGACTGCAGTACAGGTAAACCTATTGAGGCGCAGATCGATATTTTTGAAAATGGTAAATCAATGGGTACCAGTGGTTTAAAAAGCAATGCCTTTGACGGCAATTTTACGGTCGTCCTTAAAACGGGTGCGAGTTACGAAATTAAAATCGCACCGAGCGGCTATGTCCCTTACAGTGTAGTCTATGATTTGACGGAGACCAATGAATATGGTTTGATCAATAAAGATGTATGTATAGAACCTTTCAAGATGCGTCAGCATATCTACCCGTTGATTGATGGCGATACGACCACAGCCTCCATCTTTGTGGCTGACGTGATGCTCACAGATACTACAAGCATGTTTGTGGTTGAAGCCAATAGTAGTTATGTGGTAAGACTTGAAAAAGAAGGTTATAAAACCATTAAACAAACCCTAAGAATTCCCGCCGGTACCCGCACCGCACATTTGCATAAAAGTTTTAAACTTGTTCCGACCAAACCACAACTGAATTTAAGAGTTGTCAATGATGTAGATTCCCTAATTAAAGGGAGCTTACTGCAATTGTATGATGGCAAAACTAGAAAAGTGGTCTATCAAGGTAAATTGGAAGAAGGCCTGTACAATATGGAACTCGAATATGACAGAAAATATATGTACAAAGCGTTGGCGAGTCGGCATTTTTATCATCAAGGCGAACTTGATTTAACCGGTATCAACTATGGTAAAATCGTCAATGAAGATGCCGTACTTACGCCCATTGTAGTAGGTGCTAAAATCACAATCAATTCTATCTTGTTTGAAACGGCGTCGGCTGAATTAACTGAAAATGATAAAAATGAACTTAAAAATGTCATCAATGTATTGGCTCAAAATAAAAATATCATTGTAGAAATCTCTGCCCACACCGACGATGTGGGAAGCGATGGAAATAATTTAAAACTATCTGAAGCACGTGCTCAAGCGGTCATGGATCACCTGATCTCTCAAAAAGTGCCTGCAAGGATGCTTACCTCCAAGGGTTACGGAGAAAGTCAGCCGGTCGTACCTAATACCTCAGAAGAATCCCGAGCCCAGAACAGAAGAGTTGAATTCAGAGTAAGCGCGGTAAAATAACACTAAAGCTCAGCTTTTTATAGGTTTTTAACTACTTTGCGGCTTTGATTTGCGAGATACGACTATTTTTTTTTAAAAATCAAAAAAAAACAGCAACTTACACAATAATTGAACTTATCTAATATGATTTCGATTCAAACGTTTAGTAACAACCAAATATGAAAAAGAATTACCTCCTCCTCCTCCTGCTATCGCTTCTCCTAGCAGCCATTAGTTGTGATACCGACAAATTAGAAGAAGAATTAGATGGTGCTGACATTGTTGTGCCGGATTACAACGGAGTATTTGCCTTTCCTATCGGCACTATTGAGTATACGGTGGATTCGCTACTCACCAATTTAGATGAAGATTTAGAATATGATATTGATGCGAATGGACTGGTCTCCTTCAGCTTCAACGAACCTGATACGATAGATATTGATGAAGAATTAGGGGAGCAACCTGAATTGGATTTTGATGTTGAATTAAAGCAAACTTTGGAAGTGCCTGCCATTTCATTTGCTATCGATTTTTTTGAGCAATTTGATGGGGGTGATTTTGAAATCGAAAACCCTGTATTGGCATTTAATTTCGTCAATACCTTGCAAATTCCTTCGGCACTAAAATTTATTGAATTTTCGGCGAGTAAATACGATGAAAATGGCTCACTAGAAGAATCTGTTTCTTTGATTTGGAATGACCCAGCAGATTCAATCCAAAATATAAATACGCCTACTCGTTTAGATACAGCAGCCAAAATAACTGATGATTTGGTCATCAACTCAACTAATTCCAACCTTCGAGAAATGCTGGCCATCGGACCAGATAGTTTGACAATGGAGATTGGTTTTGTCGCTTTTCCTGATGTGGTTGACACAGTTATCTATTTCGATATTGATACCTTGGGACCTTATATTGTAAACGTTGATACTGTGATTGTCACAACAGTCGACGCAAATGGTGATAGCATACCTGATTTAGATGGTGATGGTGATCCTATCCTTAATATTGATACGGTCCTTTTTGATCTGGGAACCCAGACTTGGAGCAAAGATCCATCTGGAGCACCTAGGACAGATATGACATTGATTCCTGACTCTACTGAAATTATCCCAATATATGTCGCCTCCGGAGAACAAATTTTAGAGGCAACTACTGGTACTGAACAAGATGGTGTGCCAGGTATCCTTACATTTGATGATTTAGAGGTTGTTTTCAATACGAGTACGGGTCGTGTAGTGGAAGGTAAAGAAGGATACATTACAACCAATTTAACCTACACTCATCCTGAGTCGACCTATGATTTGCTAGATACCCTTTTTGTGGGAACTGATCTCACAGGCATTCCGGAAAAAGCTTACAAAGATCCAGATACAGGTGAAATCGCTTGGGCCGTGGTGGTTACGAGATATACCGCGCTCTACGGACTGAACACAGGTGCTACCATTGCTACGGACGTAGTTATGAGCCTACCGCTTCAATTAAGACTTACCGATCTCACAGTGATTCAAGAAGTTGATTTTGAAAGTGGAAGTGATATTACTGACTTACTTGATGAGTTAAGTGACAATAATCAAAATACTCCAACGATAGAACTAAATTTGGTAGCAGTAAATGAACTGCCCCTAGGTGTCAGTATAGATATGTATTTTTTAGATGCAGACAGCGTATCACTTTTTTCCAAAGAGGATGTTCAGCTGATCGATGCCCCCACATTAGCCACAGACGGCACATTGGCTTCAGCAGGTACTTCCCTAGTTCCCCCCATCACTTTAGATGCAGCTGGCATGGAGGCACTAAAAACTACCGAAACCATTCAGTTGGCTATTACGTTAAATACGCCTGACGATAGTTTTGCGGCCTTACTAAATAGTTATAAGTTAAAAATTACCCTTTCGATAAAAGTTACAAACTAATACTAAAAAATTGACCATGAGAAGCCATTTTTTAACTACAGCCCTTTTACTGCTAACTTTTTCAAGTTTTGCGCAGTATGGCACGTCTTTCTATCATTTGGGAAATGCCACGATGCAAAGTACGGACTATAATCCTGCCTATTTTCCAGAAGGTAAGTTTTTCTTAAAATTGCCTGGACCCGGCATGAATTTGTACCTGAACAATGCATTCAGCTACAGTGATGTAATTACAAAGCAAGACAATGGAGATCTTGCTATTAATGCCAATGATCTTATCGATGGCTTTGGTGAAAGTTTTCACATGACAGGTGACATTACGTCTAACTTATTCCACATTGGCTATCAGTTTGGCCCAAGGAATCAACCTGATTCTACGGGTCTGGGTATCAGCTTTTTCGTAAACATACGAGGTAATTTCAACTTAACTCTTCCAGGTAGTGGTGCTGATTTATTATGGCAAGGAAACGGTGCTTTTCTTGGAGATAAACAAACTTTGCCTTTTGGGTTTAATACTTCCCTGTATCTTGAGCGTGGCCTGGGATTAGCCTATACACTGCCTAAATCAAATTTGAAATTAGGTTTAAGGTTAAAGCTGCTGAATGGTTATGTCAACTATAGCACGCCTTCAGACACCGAAGCTACTTTTTTAACCAAAGGTCCTGAAGATAGTTATGCATTGGAAGCAAGCTACCAAAGTATGATGATCAGAACCTCCGGTTTGGTAAATATCGCTGATATTGAGGAAGGATCAATGGATTATCTTGATGGTTTTATCGATTCGGATGACTACACAAGCTTAGCTATGCCAGCCAATAAAGGATTTGCTTTGGATTTGGGAGCGGAGTACAAAATAGACTCAAATTTTACAGTGGCCTTAGCCATCAATGATTTAGGCACCATTAACTGGACAGAAAATGTCTCTACCTATGGTATAAGAGACAGTTCCGGAGTAGGGTTACCTGAGTTTGATTTATTGGACGACGACTTAGCAGATATTTTAGTAGATACCTTTAATAATAATTTTGATTACTACAAGTTAAATGAAGCCTATAAAACCAACTTGCCTACGCGTATTGTCGCCAGTCTCATTTACACGCCTTGGGATGACAAAACTGACATTATCGCCACCCTCAATTCAAGAATCATTCAAGGAGAATTCAGATCTGGATTTGGCATTGGTATCAATAGAAAATTGAGTCCTAAATTTATTTTATCTACCTCGGTTACTAAAATGCCGCAGCAAGGGTTGAACATGGGTGCAGCCATTTCGGCGACCGCTGGATTTATACAATTCTACGCTGGCGTAGATAAAATGATGGGCTACAGCGTTTACGACCTTGATTGGGTTCAAGGTCAAGCAGGCATCAACCTAGTTTTTGGCAGCGGACCCAAACGCATCAAAAAAGTCAAGCCACCTAAAGTCAAGAAAGATAAAACCTTACCTTATAAAGGTACCATTTATTTTTATCCTATGGTGGACCAAGATACTACAACTGCTAACATCTACATCAACGATGAGTTTGTTGCTGACATGTTTGGAGTTTATTCTATGGGTATTGTCAGTGATACTACCTATGCCCTAAGGGTTGAAAAGGAAGGTTTTATTACCGCAACAGAATCTATTGTTATTCCTGATTCGGTGCAAGGCATTTGGGAAACACGTATCTACAAAACGATTAATTTAGTTGCTGAGGAAGTGCTACCTACCACCGTAGATCTTAGCTTATCCATTGTATCAAACAGTGGTGAAAAAGTTATGGGTAGTAGATTAGAACTGATCAATACAACCAGTAAGGAAACGGTCTACAAGGGCAATGTTGCCTCAAATACTTATACAACAACTACTGATGAAAATACCCAATTTACCTATAAGGTCAAAGCGAGAGAATATTTCTTCACTCAAGGGGTTATCAACGTAACCAATGCAACAGATCAACCGAGTGTTAACGAAGAAATTGTCTTGACTAAAATTGAAATTGACAGAAAGGTAAATGAAAGTGATATATTATTCGAAACCAACTCTACAACATTTACATTGAGCAGTAAGGCTGGATTGGAAGCTATCATTGATTTGACTTCGAATAATGAAAATTTAGTCATTGAGATTGCTGCACATACCGATGATGTAGGGCAGGAGAAAGATAACCTCACCCTATCTGAAAAAAGAGCGAATGCAGTACGAGATTATTTAATCAGTCGCGGTGTCCTAGATCAGCAATTGATCGCCAAGGGCTATGGTGAAGTACAGCCTATTGTTCCCAATACTTCTGAGGAAAATAGATCTCTCAACAGAAGAGTAGAAATCATCATAAGAACAGTTAATTAGAGAAGAGATAGATAGATAATTTATAATCAGCCATCAAAAAGCGGATTATAAATTATCTATCCACTTCACCTAAGACTAAATCAAGCGAGCCAACAATGGCTATAAGGTCTGAAATCATGACACCTTTGCTCATTTCAGGAAGGACCGATAAGTTCACAAAAGAACAACCTCTGGCTTTGCAGCGTACCGGGATATCAGAGCGACCGTCGGTTCGAAAAAAGAAGCCTAGCTCGCCCTTTGGGTTTTCAGCACGGACATAATAATCGCCTGCCTTAGGTCTTATTTTTTTAGGAACCAATGCTCTAGGATTAAAATCTTTATCCCTTTTCAATTCATGGGTAAGCTTGGTAAGGCACTGATCTATGATTTTTAAAGACTCGTGACATTCTTGCATTCGCACATAAGTACGATCCCAACAATCTCCTACAGTTCCCATAGCACCCGTTCCAATGGGTATGTCAAAATCTAATTCAGGATAGACACTGTAACCATCTACCCTTCTTAAATCATACTTAAGGCCACTACCTCGAAGCATGGGGCCCGTCACACCATAATTAACCGCCAAATCCAAAGGTAATACTCCCACTTTTGCGGTTCTTTCGATAAATATTTTATTGGTAATTAAAAGAGTTTCTAAATGTTCTAGTTTGGGTTTTAAATAGGCACTGAATTCTGCACATCGCTCTTCAAACTGCAAAGGCAAATCATAATACAAGCCTCCTATCCAAATATAGTTATACAACATACGCGCACCACACGTCCATTCTAGTAATCTTAAAATATGTTCTCTATCCCTCATCAACCATAAAAAAGGTGTAAAGGCACCTATATCTAAACCGTAAGTACCTATGGCCACAAAATGAGAGGCAATTCGATTGAGTTCAGCGACGAGCACTCTGATGTACTTAACACGTTTGGGAATTTGATCCGTAATGCCTAGCATGCGTTCGACTCCCATAGCGTAAGCATGCTCTGAGTTCATCGCTGACATATAATCCATTCGGTCTACGTAAGGGATCGTTTGATTGAAAGGCATTGATTCTGCATGCTTCTCAAAACAACGATGTAAATAGCCTATATGGGGAATTACTTCCTTAACAATTTCGCCATCTGTCACGACCTCTAACCTCAGTACGCCATGAGTGGAAGGATGCTGTGGCCCTATATTGAAAACCATTTCTCCACGTTTAAGCGAAGATACTGAGGTGTATATAGGTTCAGAATTTTTTAAATGATCTGGATGATATGTATACTGAATAGCCAAAATTACTATTTAATAATCCACTTTAATCCCATGGTATCGTTCTTGCAAAATATCATCTTTCCTTAAAGGATGACCCTCCCAATCACTGGGTAATAGAATCCGTCTCAAATCTGGGTGACCCTCAAAACGGATCCCTAACAAATCAAAAATTTCTCGCTCATGCCAATTGGCTGTTTTCCAAATATCGGATACGGTAGGTACTAAGGGTGTTTCTCTATCAAATTTAATCTTGACCATCAGATGCAAATCAAACGGAATGGAATAGAGATTATAAATCACCTCCATTGTGTTGACCTCTGGCCCGTTATCAATCCCCGTAATCGACGATAACATGTCAAAATACAACCGATCATCATCTCTCAAAAAGGTAAATAATTCACGGTTTTCTTGCGCCGTTATTTCAATAGATTGAGGCTGATCATTTAAGTTAATTTGTAAGACTTTTTGTCCAAAAGACGCCTTTAATAAGTCAAAAATTAGGTCTGCATTCATACCTTTTGATTTTCTTCTTTTTCCATTAATCGTTCGAGTGCTAAGGGCTTCACACTAGATGCTCCCCTGATTTTTTCTTGTAGTTTCATGAAACCCCCAATCAGCGCCTCGGGCCGTGGTGGGCAGCCGGGTACATATACATCTACTGGAATGATCCGATCTACTCCTTTCACTACATGATAGCCATGCTCCCAATAAGGTCCTCCACAGTTGGAACAAGAGCCCATAGAGATCACATACCTCGGTTCAGCCATCTGCTCATAGAGCCTTCGAACTCGATCAGCCATTTTGAACGTGACCGTACCTGCTACAATCATCACATCTGACTGCCTTGGAGAGGCCCTTGGAAACACACCCAATCTATCCATATCATAGCCCGTCGCCATGGCTCCCATCATCTCGATGGCACAACACGCCAACCCAAAGCCCATAGGCCATAGACTGGACAATCTCGCCCAATTGATCAGGTCATCAATATTAGAAATAATGACCCCTCCTTGAGACAACTCTTGGTCATGTAATCCTTTCATGAATATTTTTGATTAATTTGATCATATAACTTTTTGGGTACTTTTGAACTAAAGGTAGCAATAGGGCTATCCGGGCGGATCCAAGTCAACATACCATTCGCCCAAACATAAGCCAAGCCTACCGCTAGAATAAGTATAAAAATGCCTGTTTCAATTAAAGAGAACCACCCCCATAAGCCATCCGTAGCCAAGATAAGATCTGCATCTGCAAATACCACAGCCCAAGGAAATAAGAACACCAGTTCAACCTCAAAGAGTATAAAGACCAGCGCAATGATATAGAAGCGCAAATTGAACTGACCCCAAGCGTTGTTGATCGGATCTTCTCCAGATTCGTAGGTAGTAAGTTTTTCTTCGTTGGGACGATTGGGTCTTAACAGCTTTCCTACCATTAAGGCCATGAGAATAAACCCCAAGCCTCCCAAAACAAATAACCCTACCGTTCCAAATCCATTGATCTTCACAACAGCAAATTAATAAGTAATACTTTTGAATACTCGGAATGCGAGATAATACTTACCTCGCCTCTATACTTTTTTAAAGTATTTGAGCTATTTTGAATATTCAATGAGCGTGGAAAAAGAAAATATCATTCTAATAAGTCGGGGAAATAGTCTTCCCATAACCTTCAGGATGGTATTTTCTTTGATTTTGTTTTTGATTTATATAGCACTGACCGGCTATCTACCCAAAGCGCTTGTCATTGCACTTATGATTTTATTAGCTCCCATATTGCCTTTGATTTGGACCTTGCAAGATATGATTGAAATCAACATGAACAAAAAATTCATTCATGAATATATTTGGGTTTTAGGTAGCAAATGGGGTACACCAAAATTATTCGAGCACA
Organism: uncultured Cyclobacteriaceae bacterium; assembly: GCA_905479015.1. Lineage (GTDB taxonomy): Bacteria > Bacteroidota > Bacteroidia > Cytophagales > Cyclobacteriaceae > UBA4465. Next base: position 56,344 of record CAJQKV010000008.1, on the reverse strand, counting down.
TCAAATACATCTTCATCAATGAAACAAAAATGAGACAAGCCATGACTTCTTGGGGCGGGCGGGTACGTTATAGCCAATACTCTGAATATGTGGCCTACTTAAAATTAAATTCAGGAGAAACGTTTCTACTGACAAAATCAAAAAATCATAACTCGATGGCTAAAGCTCTTCGGAAAATATCAGTAAAACTAGATACTACTCTCAAAGACACTACTCAATAAATGAACTATGAAATATATATTTATCCTCTCTTATTTATTCCTTATATCCACAAGTACTTTGGCTCAACCCTATGCCGTCGCACAATTGGAACATTCACCAAGGCACCATGAATGGATTAAATTAAAATCTAATGGTCGTGATCTCAGTTGTTTTGTGACCTATCCTGAATCAAGTAAGTCTGCTCTAGTAATTCTACTTATTCATGAAAATCGAGGCCTCAATGATTGGGCCAGGTCTATGGCGGATCAGCTTTCTGAAGCAGGTTATGTTGTAGTGGCTCCAGATCTGATCTCAGGAATGAGTTCCGAATATGAGAAAACGATGGACTATCCCAATTCCGATCAAGCCCGCACCGCTATTTATGGACTCAAACAATCTGAAGTACTGAATGATCTTGATGCCGTGTTTGCCTATGCGGAAAATATCCCTGCCGGTAAGGGTCAGGTAGCCGTCATGGGATTTTGCTGGGGGGGATCTCAAACTTTTACCTATGCCACACACAACGAACGTTTACTTGCCGGCTTGGTTTTCTATGGAACAGGGCCTAAAAATGAAAGTAGCTATGAAAGTATTACTGCGCCTATCTACGGTTTTTATGGTGGAGCTGATCAACGAGTCAATGCGACACTCCCCTCTTCAGAGGCCGCTATGAAGCACTATCAAAAACAATATGAATACGAGGTTTATGAAGGTGCTGGGCACGCCTACATGAGATCAGGTGATGACCCCAATGGCAGCCCTGAGAATATTTCAGCTAGAGATCAATCTTGGCAACGAATCAAAGCAATCTTAAAACCTTGAAATTAATCTTGTTCTAAGCAAGTGTACCTATTGAGATATTTAGCCTAAGTCCCTTATAGACTATTCAGGTGTTTTTTCATCCGGCCAGTCTTTCTTGAAGGCAATCCAATATTCTGACACAGAACTCTTAACATCTTTTCTCAAATACAGTAAGCCAAAAAGATTAGGTAAGGTCATCAATGCAATCGTAATTCCTGAAAGGGTCCATATAATGGTCGTATCGATAAATGCTGCCAAGAAAAAAGCAATGACATATACAATCCTAAAATAAATGACACTGTTCGCTCCAAACAAATAGGTCATCGCTCGGTCTCCATAATAAGACCAAGAAATGGCCGTACTGAAAGCGAACAAGAGTAGGCCAATCGAAACAATGTATTGGCCCCATATGCCAAAATAACTCCGCTGAAAGGCAATGGCCGTAAGAGGTGCACTGTGAACCAATGATTTCCCACTGAACACGATTTCGGGATTTTGAGATTTCCCATTGAGCACCGCTACGGCTCCTGTCCAAGGCACATCATCTAAAAATAACTGGATGTCTTCTGCTTTTGATCGGGCATGAATGATGGTTACCTCATTTTGAATGATTCCATCTATCACATCCAAATTTCCAGCAAACAAAGGCAAGGGTCTTTCACCAGAAATATGACCATATAAGTCGTTTATGCCCTCCTCTGTATCATCATTGTAAATGCCTTGCAATACTTGCATATCCGTATACTGAAACTCATTTTGGTGCTTCTCATTCCAAACACCCGATGAAAGTAAAACCAAACCAGTAAGGGTACAGATGACAATCGTATCAATAAAAGGCTCCAGTATCGCGACTAAACCTTCTGAAACGGGTTCTTTGCCCTTGGCTGAGGCATGTGCAATGGGGGCACTTCCTTGCCCGGCCTCATTGGAAAAAAGGCCCCTTCCCACACCCTTATTTAATGCAAAAGCAATAGAGGCCCCAAGAAAACCACCCGTAGCTGCTGTTTGACTGAATACGTGCTGGAATATGGATAGAAAAGAAGGCCAAATGTTTTCAATATTGTAGAAAATAACCGCAAGGGCACCTATAAAATAAATCAGTGCCATACTGGGTACTAGTTTTTCTGTAACCGAAGCAATCCTCTTGATCCCGCCGACGATGACAATGGCCAAAAGAATAGATAGTACCAGGCCTGTCATCCAAAGATCTATACCAAAGGTGGCTTGCATAGCATTGGAAATACTGTTGATCTGGGGTAAGCTGCCTGTTCCGAATGATGAAAGTACGGTCGCCACGGCAAAAATACCCGCTAACCAGGGCATCTTCATTTTATTTTTCATAAAGTACATCGGGCCCCCTGCCATGGTGCCATCTGCCGCCTTTTCACGGTACTTATGAGACAAGGTCACCTCTACAAATTTGGTACACATGCCCACCGCGGCTGTGACCAACATCCAAAAAAGGGCGGCAGGTCCTCCCATGTGCACTGCTAGGGCCACACCTGATATATTTCCAGTGCCGACCGTCCCAGACAATGCAGTGGTCAATGCTTGAAAATGAGAAGTATCTCCTTCATCTTCAGAACGTTGAAATTTGCCTTTTAATACCTTAATAGCAAAACTAAAATACCTTATTTGAGGAAATTTCAGATAAATGGTGAAAAACAATCCCGTTCCAATCAACACGTAAGGAAACCAAAAAGAACTTCCAATAAAACCATCAATTAGTGCGAGAAAATCATTAAGTGCTTGCATGCTGTACCTTTTGAACCAAGACAAAAATAGGCCTTTCACTGAGAAATAAAAGTCAAAGTTTGATAAAGGCGTTTGACTGAAAGCTTACTGAAAATCTTTTAGTTAGTACTTTTTATCAATAAATCTCCTTTTTTCCAAAGCATATCAGGTTTCAAAGTCCCCTGTTGGTAGAGAATCTCTCTGTAATCATGGGTAGGAAAAGCAATGGCATCAAATAAGTACTGAGAAGCTAATCTGCCTCTATCGGTAAGTCCAAGTGCATGAGCCGCTCTAAAGGTGATCCCAGAAAATGTCTCTGCAGTAGTTAATTTTTGATGTGCGGCTAAAATTCCGCATTGTGCCAACAAATCCCCATTAGGCGCAGAACCAGGATTCCAGTCCGAGGCAATCGCAAGGCAAGCACCCGCATTTAATAAGGCTCGGGTGGGTGCAAAAGCCATACCTAAACCCAAAGAGGCGCCGGGTAAGACAACGGCCACTGTATTGGAAGTCCCGAATAAGGCAATATCCTTGGAGGTAGTTGCTTCCAAATGATCCGCACTTTTTGCCCCCATTAGGATGGCCAATGCCGCTCCTCCACTCGAGAATTGATCGGCATGCAACGTTAAATCAAACCCCAAATTTTTCATGGCCATTAAATAAGGCTTGGCCAAATGCACTGGAAATGCCTCAGCTTCGATAAAAGCATCTGCACGGTCAGCCAATAACTTCGCTTTTGGTGCTACCTCAGCCAATAAATAGTCCAAATAATCGGCCCGTTCATAGCCTTTTGGACACACATGAGCACCCAAAAAAGTAGGGATTAGATCTACTTTTACTTCCCTATTGACCTCGTGAATCACTTCAAGCATTTTAAGCTCATTTTCAGCATCTAAACCATAGCCACTTTTGATTTCTTGGGTGGTCACTCCATCAGACTGATGCCTCAATATCCTTTGATGAAGATCTTCTTTAAGGTTTCCTTTGGTCGCTTGTCCCACCCATTTTACCGTATCCAATATGCCACCGCCTGAGGCTAAAATTTCTTGGTAACTCAACCCACTATTGCGCCGTTCAAAATCTGCTGCTCTTGAGCCTGCCCAGACCATATGGGTATGGCAATCTACCAAACCCGGCATCAAAACATGGGAACCGCTGATCTCCATTACCTGCGGGCTCGCCTTATTTTTTACCAAGCGCTCAAAAGGGCCAACTTCAACAATAACCCCCGAATCAACACGCACTCCCGCATCTTCAACGATGCCCATATCTGAAGCCTGCAGTGGACCTTTTAAAGCCGTTTGCTTGAAGGTTACGATTTGAGTGAAAGGTCCTATGACTTGCTCCATAGCGGCATTATTTGAAGTAAACTTTATGAATAAAGAAAAGGTAAATATACACGAACTTGGAGTTTCAAAATCCAAAAAATAAAAAAGCGTCTCAGGCGAAATATCCCATCATACCCTGTCAATCCTTTTTATGGAACATCAAGAGGTAGGCAGGAGCTAAGGTAATAAAAACCTCTTTACCCTCGATCGGTACTTGGGCATCTACCATCAAATCTAATTCCATTTGACTGGACAGCTTAATCCTGTACTTGCGCCACAAACCATGGAAAGTTTCTCCCATAATCACTGCAGCTTGACTGTTTTTCTCAGGGGTCAGACTGTATGTTATATGCTCAGGCCTGATCCCATAAAAGTCAGCCTTTTCCAATTCTATATCAAAATGCTGAAACTCCTCTTGATTAAAAATATTGATTTCTCCAAAAAATCTTGCGATGGCGGGTGTAAAAGGTTGATCAAAAAGTGCTTTGGGGGTACCCATTTGAACCACTTTTCCTTGATCTAATACGGCAATTTTATGGGCTAATGAAATCGCATCTTGTGCATCATGGGTGACGAATATGCAGCTGATACCTGTACCTTTTATGATCTCAAAAAGCTCATTTCTAATCTGAGATTTCAGTGCCGTATCTAAATTGCTAAAAGGTTCGTCAAGGAGCAGCAACGTTGGATTGGGTGCCAGAGCTCGGGCCAGGGCAATCCGTTGTTGTTCGCCTCCTGAAAGTTCATGAGGATATCGATCTCCATAGGACGCTAATCCTACCATCCGTAATACCTCTGATACGCGTGCAGTCTTGTCTTGGAATTTCGCTAACCCATAACCCACATTCTTTTTTATGCTCATATGGGGAAACAAGGCAAAGTCCTGGAACACAAACCCGATGCCTCTATCCTCTGCTGCTACGAATTTGCTAGCGCTTTCAACCGTCTTGCCTTCGAGAATAATCGTCCCTGAATCACTTGTCTCTAGTCCAGCAATGAGCTTTAATAAGGTGCTTTTGCCCGTCCCGCTTTCACCTATAAAAGCACAAATCTCTCCCTTTTCTAAGGTGAAATCTAAATTAGATAGCACACACTTTCGATCCGATGTATAGCTTTTGGTAACTCCTTGAATATTGAGTACGGTCATGTGTTCATCATTCTATTTAAGAGAAATATCGGGATTAATCCGGTCATGATAATAAATAAGGCAGGTAATGCCGTTTCTGCGATGCGTTCATCACTTGCATATTCAAATGCCTTCACAGAAAGCGTCATGATGCCATAGGGTTTAAGTAAAAGGGTCAGTGGTAATTCCTTCATGGTATCCACAAACACCAACAAGGCACCACTCAAGAGTCCCAGCTTATTGAGAGGTATATTGATTTGTAACATCCTTTTCCATCGCTGGACCCCCAACATTTGCGCCGCTTGCTCAAATCGCATGCCTGTTTTTTGTATACTAGCTTCTATGGGATGATACGCCACCGCTAGGAACCTCACTGAATAGGCAAAAATTAGGCCTATAATAGTTCCATTAATTAAGAATCCCATCGACCAGTTTAAATAATACTGAGCTATGTTTACCAACCATTTATCAAAAATTAACGTGGGGATCATGATACCTACAGCAATCACTACACCAGGAACCGCATAACCCAAAATAGGTAAGGAACTTAATCGTTGAATAATAAGAGATCGACTCCATTTAGCAGCATAAATCAGAAGGAAAGAAATACAAATACAAATGAATGCAGTAATCATAGAAAGATAGAAACTTGACCAAACAATAGATAATAATGAGGTCGACCAAACCTCATGAAACGTAAGCGAAGCCCAATACATCATCTGAATCAAAGGTAATATGAAACCCAATGAAATGGGAATTATGATTACCAGCATAAACATGACCTGAATATGGGCCTTAGGTGTTTTTTTGATGAGCTCTTGGCTGCCCTCACTGTTAAACCGATATTTTTTCTTCCCCCGAAGACTGCGCTCCATCACAATTAAAAAAAGAATGAACATGCAGAGCTGCGCAGACAAATATACGGTCGTTTCGGGTTCTTCAAGGGCAAACCAAGACCTGAAAATAGCGGTAGTATAGGTGCTGACCCCATAATAATAAGCCGATCCATAATCGCCCAAAACTTCCATCACCACGAGTAGTAAACCACCGACGACTGCTGGCCTTGCCAAGGGCAGCGCAATAGAATAAAAAGCCTTAAATCGACCTGCTCCCAATACCTTAGCCGCACTCATTTGCCTATGAGATTGATGAGAAAAAAAACTTCTAGCAGAAAGGTAAACGTAGGGGTAAAGTGAAAAACTCATGACCCAAGCCAATCCCCAAATCCCCATAATATCTATATGCGAAACATGATCTACATTGAAGATTTGAACCATCATTCGCTCATAAATCCCCGAATAATCAAACAACCCAGCATAAGCGTAGGCTGTGAGATAATTGGGGAAAGCCAAAGGCAATATGAGTAGCCACTGCAATAACTTTCTGAAAGGAAAGCTGTAAGCAGATACGAGCCACGCAGGTATCACTCCTAAAATTAGAGTGAAAATACTGCACGCAACCATTAGGAAGAGAGAATTGGAAAGATAATCTAAGAGCAAATATTCCTTGATGTGTGCCCAACTTTCACCCGGTCCACTGAATAATTTTAGTAAAATGGTCAGTAAGGGAGCCCCTAATAATAACACGATGGCGATGGTCAGTAAAGACCACTTCTTGTCAATTTTAGCGTTATAGTAGAAAGATGAGAACAAGAAGTATCTGGCTTAATGGGCCTACGTGAAAAAGAATATGAAAAACCTTAAATAATTATTCGTAAATATAATTGAAGTTTGCCTAATGATTTTTTCGTAATACCTATTCGAGCGCTCTTGATTAAAATAGAGAAGGGGAAGATTTAGGTGCCCTTACCATACTTTCCCTAGCCATGATCTCCAAACCTTGATGCGATCTTATTACGTATTCTGAACGCATCTTGCTCAAGTATTTATTTTTTATTTCCAGCCCACTTGATCAAATAACAATACGGCTGATTTATTCAGTACTCCCAATGTAGACAATGACAGCTTATCTTCTTTGAAAGTGCCCCATGAAAGGAGTAAAGGGGACATTTTTACCTTGGGGTTTACCGGATATTCGAAATTTGAAGAGGAAAATATTTCTTGTGCAGCTTCACTTGACAAAAACTCAATGAATTTGATGGCATTGGCCTTATTAGGGGCATATTTGGCTACACCTGCACCGCTCACATTGATGTGGGTACCACGACCTTCCTGATTAGGAAAAAAGATTCCTATCTGCTCCCCTACCTCACGCTCTAGAGAATCTGGAGAGGTGAGCAGTTTACCTACATAATAGGTATTTACAATCGCAAGGTCGCCCACGCCGGCCACTACGGCCTTCATCTGATCACGATCACTCCCCTTGGGAGATCTTGCCATGTTTTTGAGTATGCCAGCGGCCCATTGTGCAGCGGCTTCTTCTCCAAGATTTGCGATCATAGAGGCCATTAAAGACTGATTATAAATGTTGCCAGAAGAACGAATAAGTATTTTCCCCAGCCATTGATCCTCGGTCAGCGCTTCATAAGTAGATAATTGATCTTTAGTGACTCGCTCTTTTGCGTAAACGATGACCCGACTGCGTTTGGTCAAGCCAAACCAATACCCGTCTTCATCACGTAAATGATCGGGCACATTACTGGTCAAAACCTCAGAAGTTACCGATTGTAAAAGCTCCTTTTCCTTGGCTCTTTGTAAGCGGCCTGCATCAACGGTAATCAATACATCTGCTGGAGATTGTGCCCCTTCATTTTCCATTTTCAGCATCAATTCATCAGCACTGGCATTGACTACATTGACCTTGATTCCCAATTCCTTTTCAAATTGCGCAAATAATTCTTGGTCAGGTGCATAATGCCTGTGCGTGTAGACGTTGACTTCTTGTTGCTGCTCTTGGACCTTCTCTTTATTGGATTGAGGACTGCATGAAGTGAAAAGGAAGCATCCAAGATGGACAAGGGCGATTAAATATTTATTCATGATATATTTTAATAAGTCATTTTATTGGATGAGTAGAGGTGTCTGATATTTTTCTCCTATCAAACCAACTCCAACTACTACAAAAATAGGAAACGCTATTAGGGTAGACAATACCCATTACTAGCGATAGCTCTCACTAGAAATAATGAGATCTATGGCCTTTTAGAATCCTTACAAGGACCTACGTAAACCTTTCTTTGGGATAACCCCCTTTCAATATCCATACTTCTCCTTCCACTTGCCTCTCAATTGCTTCCGTAATTCTTCTTCTCGAGCATTATTTCCTGGATCATAAAATTTCGTTCCAGCGATTGCAGCCGGTAAAAATTCTGATGAAATGAAATTTCCAGGATGATCATGCGCGTATTGGTATCCTTTCCCAAAGCCTTCCGTTTTCATCCATTGAGTAGGTGCATTTCGTAAACCCATGGGTACGGGTAAATCACCCGTCCTACCCACTTCTGCTTGTGCTTCATTGATTGCTTTATAACTGGCATTACTCTTAGGTGAACTTGCCAAATACGTGACGCATTGGGCCAAAATAATACGAGATTCTGGATAGCCGATGAAGCTCACTGCTTGAAAAGCGCTAGTAGCCATCACCAAAGCGGTCGGATTGGCATTGCCAATATCTTCAGCGGCTAAAATCACCAATCGTCTTGCAATGAATTTGACTTCCTCACCTCCTTCGATCATTCGGGCCAAATAATATACCGCTGCGTTGGGATCGCTCCCCCTGATGGATTTGATAAAGGCTGAAACGATGTCATAATGCATCTCCCCTTTTTTATCATACAATACCGTTTTTTGTTGTGCCACCTCTATGACCAAGGCATCTGTGACGACCGCCTTATTGGATTTTTGACTGGTCACGACTTGTTCTAGGAGGTTTAATAATTTGCGCGCATCGCCGCCTGAAAGATTGAGAATCGCCTCGGTTTGTTTGACCGTAATTTTATAATTTTTTAGGGTATTGTCCTTCTCAATGGCCTGCATCATGATGGCATTGAGTTCTTCAGATGTCAAGGGATTGAGCCGGTAAACTTGAGCTCTAGACAAAAGCGCTGCATTGACTTCAAAACTGGGATTTTCGGTAGTGGCACCGATCAAAGTAATCTTTCCTTTCTCCACTGCACCCAACAAAGCATCTTGTTGAGATTTATTGAACCGATGGATTTCATCAATGAATAAAATATTTTTTTGACCCGGACTCACCTTGGCGATCACCTCTCTTACGTCCTTTACACCTGCACTGATCGCACTAAGTACATGAAAAGGCACTTTGACCTCGTTGGCGATGATATTGGCTAGCGTGGTCTTACCTGTGCCTGGAGGTCCCCAAAAAATAATAGAAGGTATTCTACCCGAAATAATCGCTTTACGAAGTATGCCTTGATCTCCCACCAAATGCCCTTGTCCGATGATATCAGACAAGCTTTTGGGTCGCATACGTTCGGCGAGTGGTGCGGTATCTTGAAACATGGCCTAAAATTACAGATTACATTTTGAGAATATCCTGTATTTCATTTTTTTGTAATATGATTTATTTTAAATTCAAATCAGATAAAATTACCTCGTTCGCTTGATTAGTTTAAAAGATAGATTAGTTTTGCGAACCAATTTTTAAGGCCAAAATGCACAGAGGAGTGGCAGAGTGGTCGAATGCACCGGTCTTGAAAACCGGCGTACCGAGAGGTACCGGGGGTTCGAATCCCTCCTCCTCTGCATAAAAGCCCTAGTACTAATAGTATTGGGGCTTTTTAGTTTATGGGTACCCACATAGATACAAACATTTTGTTTTCGGATTAATATCTCAAAGATTTCTTAGCTTTTTATATGTATCAAATAGATTAACCTCTTTTTATCAATAAATGTTTGATTTGTGATAGGATGACCGCTTTAAATCCAAATATCTTTCTAATCATTCAGCAATTAAATACCTATCAAAGTTCATGAAATTTTCCTCAAGCTTAAAACCAGTAACAAGCGCTACAGGATTGAGGAGTGGCTTTGGAGTTATTTTTTGATTATTCAGAAAGCTATAATTGATGAAAATGACTTTAGGATTATTCGAGATGAGGTTTACTCCATCTCATATACCCTGACATAATCAACTTGCATTGAATCACTAGAAAAGTCTGCCTCAATGGCTCCACCTAAATTTCCACCCATAGCTATATTAAGTAAAATATAATGTGGGTTGTCATAAGGTATTGAACCCGTATTATTCATTGTTAAAAATACGTTATTATCGAGTAATACCTTAAGTTGACCTTCTGTCCATTCCAATGAATAGATATGAAATTCATCCATTGCATCTTCTATAATGGCTGTTTTACCATAACTTGCATATTCGCCTGTACTTGTATGCCCCCAATGGAAATACCCAATGAGTTCAGTCTTGTCCCAGCCATTTTGTTCCATAATATCGATTTCACCACAACTGGGCCAACCCACATTCCCATAAGTACTCCCAAAATAGTTTCCAATTTCATTTATGTTGGTCCCCAAAGTCCAAATGGCCGGCCATGTCCCGGCAGATCCTGGTAATTTTGCTCTCACATCAATACGCCCGTATCTAAAATAAAATTTGGAATTTAGTCTTGCAGAGGTGTAATTCTGTGTCGAGCCGTCAACCTCATAGCTTTCCTTAATCGCCTTTATTATCAAGACATCATCGCTCACATAAGAGTTAGTGATCCTATCTGTATAATGCTGTTTTTCTCCATTGAACCAGCTGCCATTATTGGGGGGTATAATTTGATGATGCCATTTAGTAATGTCTAAGGCACCCTCATCTGAGAATTCATCTTGCCAAACTAAAAAATAATTTGAATCGTATTCATTTATAATACGGCACCCATAAGCATCCACTATGGCCCCGGAAGGCGTTGTTTCGCAACTATCTGCCTCATTTATTATACCATCGTCATCCAGATCTGAAATCATAGGATCTATAGTCGGCTCATCTATACCCATTCCTGTGGGATCGGTCTCATTACTGCCACAATTACTAAATAATATAAGTGTAACAATTAGACTGAAGATTTGTACATACTTTAGAAGATTCATATTTAATATTTATAATGTTTTTCGTTCAGATAAATGTCAATAGAACACTATCAGTAAATTGATTTTATTAAAAAAAGTTGAAAGGTAAGATTCCAATCATAGACTCAGCCATTAAAACACCAATTTCGTGAAATATTTTTCTTTCTTTGACTGCGATGTTAAAAAAAAAACGTGACATACCATTGAATTTCGTAGCTTTTCCATTAAAAATAATCTACCTGTTTTAATGAATTTCTGATTTCTCCAGCGCCTCTTCAAGTCCATAAGGTCTGTAGGCCGCCACATAGAATAGATATTGCGTACCTCATCAGGAATATCTACCCATTTGTCTGAAATCATTTCTTGTTTAATTAATTCTGCCGGAAATAGCGGCGCCCATACAATTAATATGAAGACACCAATGATAACAGAATAAGTAATCATTCAGTGGTATGAAATTATACGCCAATTAAAATGCATTAATTTGTAAGTCCATCCAATCTAAGCGTTGTTCCAGATGCGTTTTTAAATCATCAATTACTGAAGGGTAGTCCACATCAACACCACTCCAACGCTTGTAGTTGCGGTCAACAGTACCATTTTCTATCAAATAATCTGCGGTGTTTTGCACTAAATTTGAAACTGAAGAATTGGATAATTCTGAAGATCTAAGTAGCTCCCAACGTATTTTCAACTGGTGCTGAAAAATGGGGTCCTGCAATAATCTCGGCCACCAAAAAGGTACCATCCAAGGATCTGTTTCAACATATTTGTTATAGTTGACCATCCAATCTGTTGTTGGAACTCTTCCCTGTCGATTATAACCTATATTTAAATCCCAAATTGGGCCCATCTTTAGTTTTTCATTTCGATCTTTATGAAGATAAGTACTCAATCGATAGCCATCAACATTGGAAGTGATTTCATTGATGATAAAAAAATCAATGAAACTATTCAAATCAATATAGTCGATGTACAAACGATCATCAGATGAAAAATCGTCATTCAATAACGCTGTTTCAAACTCTTCAATATATTTCTGAATGTATTCTTTTTGCTGAGATGTAATTTGATCCGCTTTGGGATATTCATATAAAAAGTAGGTCTCTAGATATTGATTGGAATGATAAGGAGGATCAAAGGCTGGGTCTGAAAGCAAATCCCCGTTAATATCGTATTTAGAACGAAAACTAATTTCTTCGGAGTACCGCGCATCATCATCCCAATTTTCTTCATAATAGCTCAGTGATTGATCTGTAGCCACATCTCCCCCCGTTGTTTTGTCAATTTTTAAAATATATCCTCCTGAGACCTCAGGAAGGGTGTTATCTTCTGCAGATAACTTGGCAATATCAATCCGGTTTTTGTCCCGTTTTAACTTTTCCATTAATAGGTAAGCCCCCAAATAATCGTCATTCACTTCTAACTCAACATACTTGGTTCTGCTTGCATAACGACCCATAGAACGATAAAGAGTATAACCGATATAGTGATGCATAAGCGATGGATCAAAAATAATATTTTCTGAAGCATTGAAAACATGACCGGTTAAGATCCAATCCTCTTCTTCTGGAAATCCCAAAATAGATGCATCTAGCCCTGCATTTTGTTCATCCCAAATTTCAAACCCGAAAGACTTTTTATCTGATAAACGAAAAGACGTTGATCCCCTGTATTCAATTCCTATTTGAGTTGAAAATACATTTTCATTGTTATTAAAAAGGATCAGATTTCCAGATACTTTGGGCTCATTTTTAATCGAGCTAAGGGTAGTAATTCTTAGATAAGGCAATTCACCCGAATCATTAATTGGAGGCATAGTTTCAACTAATGATTCAACATCTTTATCACGACATGAAATCAACCCTATAAAAGAAAAAAAGTATACTATTAAGCCAAACTTTTTTATACTGTTGAATAATTTTGTTTTTATTTCTTGCAATTAAAATAACTATTTTTTTTGACCTCTATGATGCAATATGAAGCAAATATAAAAATTAAACCCCTATCTTAATGTTGACTATAAGCGATTCACATTTAATCAAATGTTAAATAATATCATAGCATAAAATACAACGGACGGTTCCCGCTCTTTATTCTCTATTGATCATAATGATCATACAAATACCAAGGTAGGGCTAGGGAAAACCCAACTAAAAAGAGACAAACAAAGTATTTTATAAATTGAGCAAGCTTTATTTGCTTTTGTACCCTTTGATAAATCAAAAAAATCAAAAAAGACAAAGCAGCTACGCTTAAATCCATAGCCAACATAGAAGCTGGATACGAACCGAAAGCTTCTGTCCAAAATTGTGCCATTGATCCATTTTCTTGAATAAACAATAGTAATTGATAATAAGGCAGTGCTATACCCAGTAGGCACAGCATTAAAAACACTTTTTTCATAACTCTCTTGTTATCTATTATTGATGTAAAATAGAAAAATATTCAGGACTATGAAAATCGCTTTTACTTCTCGGTCTATATTTCGATATGAAGCGTAATGTTCGCTCCTTAATTTAAAAAAAGTGATGCGACTCCTAAACAAAAAAGATCACCGGTAATCCTTTTTTCTGAACGTTTAAAAATCACTCAACCCAACAAAACAAAAGATGTAGAGATTGAGCAACATATAAAAAAATGAGGGGAGGGTAAGCGCCAAACTGTCTTTCATTTTGAGCCTTACTCCAAATCCCAAAACCATCAAAAGGAATAATCCCAAAGAGGCCAAAGTCAACAAAGTGGGTACCCATAAACCGATGATAAGTCCTATGCCACCTCCTATTTCCAAGCATCCCGTAAGACCACCAAATTTCTCCAAACCAAACCTCTTAAATTCGGCTTTCATCTCTTTTGAAAAAAAATAAGCCCCCCCATAGATGAGGAAGGATATCGCAGAAAATCCAATAAGTAAATTGTGAAAAATAACCAAAGTTAAATGACCTCAGCAGCGATACCTGCGATAAGTAGAGAACAGATCAAGAGTACAAATGAGGGCACATGTTTGATCCATGGATTCTTTACCTTAAAATGTGCTAACTGGGCAAAGACCATGAGGATAGCCATTGATATAGATGACATGAGTACCAAAGGTGGAAACCAAATACCTGCAACCAATAAAGTTGATAATGCAATTTTAGCAGCACCTACAAAATTTCGTGTTAAGTCTGATAATTCGTACTGCTTGAATTCCAAAACAATATTGTCGAATCGGAATACCCAAACGTAAACGATGGATAAAGCCAAAATTACTTGCAGTAAATAAGATAATTCAATCATATTTCAATAACCTTTATATTGTTAAAATAGTTCAATTTAAATTTCCAGTCTGAGTAATGTTTGGTTTTTAAAAAAGTGAAAATTTCACCCGTATTAATTTATGTGAGCCCCTCTATAGCTCGTTTAAATATCTATTTGAGGATACTTATCAACCCCATTGCACCTACTCGCTGATATATTTATTTCATTAGAAAAAGTTCTTTTAATCACATTTATCTCAGGTCTTTCGGTGTTTAAATTTATTACCTTGAACCATAAAATAAGGTAAGGGAATGAGTAGTGCAATCACATAAATGATAAGAGCTGTTGAGGTAACAAAAGTAAAATAAGAAATGATGAAAATGAACGATGTTGTCCAACTGTATTGAGTTAGAAATTTTTTTTGGAAGACAAGATAGCCTTTGAGGTCATAATTGTCCCTGTCCTCCTCTGAAAGCGTATTGTACCCTGCGAGGTAATATTTTGCATTGGACTCATTAATAAGATAGGGAATTCCCAAAAAGGTCAGCTGCGTCAGTGCTATTGAACTGAATAATATGATGTCGGCCGTCTCCATAATACAATTATATTGAAAAGTCTTCATCTTTATCAGTTTCGGGATTGTTTAGTCACCCTTTGTTCATTTCTTTCTTATTCTCTAGCCTTATAAATCAGAATCTTAGAGAAGAAGTGATTCATTATCAACGATAATTATTTTGTATACAGCTTTTTTCAATCTCCCAAAAAAAATTAACTTTGAGGTTCAACAAACAATTAAAATTATGAAAAAACATTACCAACTAACGATGATACTCTTATTACTTTTTGGGCTCAACCTCAGTGCACAAAAAAAAGAAAAAAATGGTACCATTTACAAAACACATCCAGGCATCGATTTGGTGCATCAATATCAACAAGCTTTTGTAAGCGGTGATGAAGCAACTTTGACAAAGATATTAGCGGATGACGCAAAGAGTATCAATGCGCTAAGTTCTAACAAAGATGATAAGGGATCAGATAAATCTAAAATCATTGGGAATGCCAAAACGTGGTCAGAGAATATAGACTATTTGCGCATTACCGATGACAAACCAGCTTATCCCGATGCCATAGAATACAAAGAAGGAGGTCAATTATGGGTACAGACTTGGGAAAAAATATATGGTGTTCAAAAAAAGACAGGAGTCAAATTAGACATGCCGGTGCACCGATTATATAAGCTAAATAATGAAGGAACTCAGATTGAAAGTATCTTCGATTACGCTGACTGGCGCGTTTATGAAGAGATCTGGAATAGTTTTTCGGATAGAGAAAACGGCACCATTTATATCAACCACGAAAATATAAATTCGGTTAGAAAATCTGTACATGCATTTGAAAATGGTGAATTAGAAAAATCTTATGCTTATTTCAGTGATGACGCAACCGTCAGCGACATTAATTTGCCTTATGGCACCAGATTATCGTGGGATGAAGCCAAGGCAAATGATCAAGCTTTTTTAAAGACTTGGGAAATTGAATCAATAGATAGAGTAGGCTATCCTGATTATTTAGAATATGACCTTAGAGATCTTTCTTATGTGCTGTCTTGGTGGAAGTTCAGATTAATTAGAAAAAGTGATGGTAAAAAACTTACCCTCCCTGTTCACTTTATAGATGATTTCAATAAGGAAGGAAAAATCATGGGTCGATCTTTGTACTACAGTGCCAAGCTCATGGAAGATTTGAAATAAGAGAAAACTAAAAAAAAGGGCCTCCAATCAGTAAAGAATAGGCCCTTTTTTATCTACCAAGCCATTATGGTGCTTTTTCAAGGACAATATCCTAAATACACTCATATCCTTGGGTTATCCGATGAATTCCATCATCAAATTATGATTTTTTCATAGAAAAACATAATAACAAGAATAGTTTTTTTTATAAAATTTTCATTAACCTACAATTTCATTATCTTCTATTTTTAACCTACTCAAATGAATTAATGAAACTAATGACAAGACTTACTTTTGCAGTTTTTATATTAACTCTTTTAAGCTGCACAAAATCTGAAAACAAAAGTCCTGCGCTTAAAATTGCCATTGCGGGTCTGGCCATTGAATCCAGTACCTTTTCACCTGCTTTAACACATGAGGAAGCTTTTCATGCCAAGACAGGCGAAGCTGTTTTTGATTATTACCCTTTTTTGGCACAAAATACTACTATGCGACAGCGGGCTACCTGGGTACCCATCCTCAAAGGTCATGCGCTGCCCGGAGGTCGAGTTACCCGTGAAGCTTATGAGTATCTGGTCACTAAAACATTAGATTCTCTCGATAAATATAAACCTTATGATGGGTTATTTTTTGATATTCACGGAGCGATGAGTGTCGTAGGCCTAGACGATCCTGAAGGGGACTTCATCGAAAGAATTAGAAAGGTAATTGGTACTCAAACACTCATTTCAACTTCCATGGATTTACATGGAAATGTTTCTCAAAAATTGGCCCAGCACACAGATCTGATCACTTGTTACCGCATGGCTCCGCATGAAGATGCGCTCGAATCCAAAGAACGCGCCTTAGAAAACCTTTTGGTTCGACTGGAAAATGAAAAAGGAAAACCCGCATTTAAAGCATGGATCCCCATTCCTATATTATTACCTGGTGAAAAAACAAGTACCCGCATTGAACCTGGGAAGAGTCTCTATGCAAAAGTAGCTCCTGCCGCTGCTCAAGAGGGTATCATCGATGCTGCCATTTGGATTGGTTATGCTTGGGCTGATGAGCCTAGAAATCATGCCGTGGTCATGGTAACCGGTGATGACCAACTCGCCGTCAAGAAAACAGCTGAACTTTTGGCGTCCAGCTTTTGGGAAAAGAGAAACGAATTCGAATTTGTGGCCCCTACAACTACTTTCGAAAAGAGTTTATCTTATGCTTTAGCTAGTAAAAAAAATCCTTATATCATTAGCGACATGGGTGACAATCCTACGGCAGGAGGCGCTGGAGACGTCACTTGGACCTTGAGAGAAATACTGGCGCACCCCGACCTAAAGTCAGCCGCCGGACCCGAACTTATATACGCTTCGATACCTGGACCTGAACTCATAGAACAAGCCATTGCTGTAGGTATTGGTGGGGAGGTAGCGGCCAATGTAGGTGGAGAAATAGATCATCGCTATGCGCCTCCTATCAAACTCAAGGGAACCGTAGAAGCCCTCATCCACGGCGATGTATATGCTGAGACAGAAGCAGTGGTCAAGGTGGGCAGTGTTCAAGTCATTGTTACCAAAAAAAGAAAACCGTATCATCATGAAAAAGATTTTACCCGATTAGGATTGGATCCAAGAAATGCAGCTATTCTGGTCGTGAAAATTGGCTATTTAGTTCCTGAACTTTATGATATGCGAGGAGATTGGATCATGGCCCTTACCCCCGGCGGAGTGGACCAAGATCTGGAAAGACTAGACTATAAAAGGATTCAACGACCCATGTTTCCCTTAGATAAAGAGATGGAAGACCCAGACCTAAGTGTCCGTTGGATTCTAAGTATTGAAAGCCTTTGATATTAATTCAGCTTGAATAGGCCTCTCTCATCGATGTGAAAATTAAACCCTTCAATCTAAGTAAAATCATAATATTTATTCAACGTTCTCTCCATGAGTACCTCCATTAAAGTTCCCCATTATTTTGATGAGTTTTATAAATTTTTTGAGATCTAAAACAAACATGAATAGGAAACCCATATGAAGCACAGACTAAGTATTGATGAAATTAGACGAGGACTTCCTTTGATTGACCCGTCCTTCTTAAACACACCTCAATTTATTTCCAAAGGCTTAAGTGACCTCTTTGATTGCCAACTTACGGTCAAAATTGAAACCCTTAATCCCATCAAATCCTTCAAAGGACGGGGTGCTGAAATGCTCATATCCCAAGCAGCACCTGATGAACCCATCGTCTGTGCCAGTGCGGGAAATTTTGGCCAAGCCATGGCTTATGCCTGCCAGAAGAAGAAGATTCCTTTAACGGTTTTTGCGAGTAAAAATGCCAATACCTATAAAATTGAAATGATGCGATCCTTTGGGGCCTCGGTACTATTGATGGGTGAAGACTTTGATGAAGCCAAAATATTTGCGAAAGCGCATGCCAAAAAACTACAACTGCGATTCGTTGAAGACAGTCAAGATATAGAAACCCTTGCGGGAGCAGGTACCATAGGATTGGAATTATTGAACCTCCCTTATACATTAGATACACTGCTGATTTCTTTGGGAAATGGGGCATTATTGGGCGGCATTGGGCGGACTTTTAAAGAATTAAGTCCTCAAACAGAATTAATAGCCGTTCAATCGGAGGGCGCTCCTGCCATGATTGAATCCATTCGTAGCCAAAAGCTGATCAGTCATCCTTCTGTGAACACCATTTCTGATGGTATAGCGATTAGACTCCCTGTAAAACAATCTTTACTCGATTTAGAGCATATGATAGATGATACCCTTTTGGTTTCAGATCGTACTACTTTAAAAGCTATGAAACTCCTACATCAGCATTTGGGTATCGTAAGCGAGCCTTCTGCTGCGGTTGGTATCGCAGCAATACTAGATAACAAAGATCGGTGGCGCAATAAAAAAGTGGGAGCTGTTATTTGTGGAAGTAATTTAACTCCCGACCAATTAAAAAATTGGATAATGAATCCCTGATTAAAGAAATATATAAACTTCAACAAACTGAAATATAATTTTTTACTGAGGTAAAATCAATGGCTTTTTTGAAGTTTTAATTGCGCTTAGATACTCCGTATTGAGGGAACTTATTTTTTATTTTCTGAGTTTTTTATTTTAAGAATTAATAGGTGTTTACCTAAGTGTGTTGAAAATTTAAATTCTCTTAATGATATCAAAAGTTTAAAACTGACCACACTGCACAGCCAACATAAAAATCAATACTACCCAATGAATAGGATCGCACACATTACTCACGAACTTTCTGATCTTAGAAAAAATTTACGTGACCACAAAATATATGGAACCCTGCAAAATACTAGGGATATAAAGACTTTCATGGAACATCACATCTTTGCGGTTTGGGACTTCATGTCATTACTCAAATCTTTACAGCAAAGTCTTACGCACGTGCATACGCCTTGGACACCCGCCAAAAACCCAACTTTAGCTAGATTTATCAATGAAATTGTATTAGGTGAAGAAAGCGATTTGAATGAGTTAAATCAACCCAAAAGCCATTTTGAAATGTATTTAGAGGCCATGGCACAAATGGGAGCTAGTACTTCAAAAATTGACGATTTTATAAAAGAAATTAAAAAGGGTACAGAGGTAGAAAAAGCTTTAGACGATCTCCAGCTCGAAAAAAGAGTAGCTGACTTTACAAAATATACGTTCCAAATCATTTCAACCCAAAAAGTACACTTGATCGCAGCTGCTTTCACCTTTGGTCGAGAAGACATTATTCCAGATATGTTTAATGAGATCTTAAGCGAAGGGGACATCAATAATGAAAAGTATAACAAAATTACGTACTATTTTAATCGACATATTGAGCTTGACGGCGACGAACACGGCCCTTTATCCTTACAAATGGTTTCTGAACTTTGTGGGGATGATGCTCAAAAATGGAAAGAAGTCCTGGCTGTAGCGAAAGAAGCCTTAAGGCACCGAATCCATCTTTGGGACGCCATATCCGATAAAATAATAGAACAAAAAGTTTCAGTCAACAGCTACTAAATAATTTTGAAGAGTGGTGGAAAATTCGTTGGAACGCTTCTTTTTTCCCTTTCATCTTGAGCCTGGTTGATACCTGATCTTCGCTTGAGCCTCTACATCTTCCCGATAAAAAGACACCTCTTTAAATGAATGATCTGCATACAATGATATTTGGTCATCAAAGTGGGGTGAATTAGGATCTCCACTTTGCCCACCCGCTAAAATTGATTTGGCTTTTAACCGATCCCCAAAGGAAACTACGGCCACAAAACTGTTTCCCCGAGTCCCATACATCTTTTTGGTGTTGTTATCATAGCGTGCGCCATAAGCAGCTAAAGCTCCCCAATTTCCCGAAGCCAATCCTATGGGTAAACTAGGCTTTTCGTCACTGAAGTTTTGCCTGATGGCGCCATCTAAACGTTGGTACCTATTGATCTCACCCCAAGCTTGATTCCAAGAACCGAAATCTTCATTCAGGTGGGCTATCGCCTTCTTGAAAATGGCCAGCCGCTCACCTAGTGGAGATGCTTCACTCCAATACTGTACCAATTCTATGAATTTTAATCCACTCGGTCGGACCCCTTCCTTTACATAATGAGTCCCATAATAATGGGCCAGCGTCATGGCAATGGATTCCTTTGAAACAGCAAAATCCCAATGACGTAATACCTCAATCGGAGCCGAAAGTAGTACTTCTTTTTCAGACTGATCATAGGCTTTGATCAATCCTGGAATCAATATTTCGAAAGCCGGCAAATAGGGATCATAAGCCAATGTGATGAGCTTGTCTAAATCCATGTCCACACTTTCTTTAAGTAATCTAATGGCATGAAGGCCTCTAAAATTTTCTTCATCTTTTGACATGTAATAAGGGTAATCCTCCTTTTTTGGACTGAATTGATCCGCAGAAGTAAAAGGAGTTGAATTGCAATTTTGAATCCACCCATTGGGAGGATTGATGACCTTTATGGCCTCAGCAACAGCATGCAATCCTTTCCAGTCCGTGGCAGGATTACTTCCATCTACGGGTTTACTGTAATCAAATTTTATATCCCTTTTGGGAATGAAATTGCCATGATAATAGGCAATATTTCCTTGTGCATCCGCGTAAACAGTATTATTGGAAGAGTTCGTACGCATATCCATCATTTGATTGAATTCCTCCAAACCATACACTTTGGTTCGAATATAAGACTGTGTTAATGCCTCAATGGGTTTCCACATTAATGCAGTTGCCGTCCATTTATCAGCCGTCATATGGGTGATCGGGCCGTGATGTGTACGATAAGCCGTGACGCTCTTCTCCATGATTTTATCCCCTTGCTTGTATTTCAGCTTGACCTCATAGGAAGAAATCGGTCTCAATTCTTCACCATATTTATAATAATAACCTCCTTCTTTTTCATGTACCTCTTCCACAAATTCATCAATAACATCTGTATAGGTACTGGTGTGCATCCAGCCCGCTTTTTCATTAAAGCCTTGATAAACAAAAAACTGGCCCCAAGTCACAGCTCCATAGGCGTTTAAGCCCTCTTCACTCACGACATGAACTTCTCCCCGAAAGAAAAAAGAGGTATGAGGATTGATTAGCAGCAAGGTATTTCCCGATGTCGTTCGTTCCCCACCAATGGCCATACCATTAGACCCTTGCGGTTCCATCAAATATTCATGGTTCAGTGTTTGGCGATCATTGGTGATGAGCGAAAGTGGCTGCGCTCCCTCATAAAAAGCTTTTATTTGAGGTATTGGCACCCGCTCGATATCTCCTCCAATGGATCCTTCGCTAAAATAAAATGGCATCCAAGGTTCAAAATGGTTCAATAACTCTGGTTTTACTTCTGGATGGGTATATAAATAATAATTAATGCCTGCTGCAAAAGCATCGCAAAGATCCTGCAGCCACTTGGGACTGGCTTCATAAGCGTCGATTGCCTCGTTTTTGGTCATAAACAGATGGGCTCTCAAATCACTATAAAGCGCCTCCTCTCCGGTTACCTCCGCCAATCGCCCAATCGCCCAAATATAATTTCGCTCCACCCTGTGAAAATCATCTTCACATTGAGCGTATAAGAGCCCAAAAACCGCATCAGCATCTGTTTTTCCATAAATATGTGGGACTCCAAAATCATCTCTGATGATCTCAACTTGCGCAGCCTGTGTCTCCCACTGATCAATTTCTGTCGTCTTTGAGATTTCCCCAGCACACCCCAGTAATCCTACTGAAATGAGTAAATAAAAATAGCTGTCTGTTTTCATGATTTTTTTCAACCTCATAAATGAAGTTATTCATAAAAAAATTGATAAAAAAACAGGTTGTGACGATCGGTCTGTAAACAGACACGAATATTGGCTTCAACTAATCATCTCATTAAATTTGACCCTAATCACTAAAAAGCAATCTAAATACCGCGCCATTAATCTCACGTCCAAAATACTATCTATATTTTCATTATTCTTGTAACCTTATGAAAAACATATTCACCACACATTTCCCAAATTCTATGAAAGGTTTGGTCCTAAAAAAATTTGATGAAGGCCTCGCCATTGAAGAATTAGAAGTCCCCAAGCCTGCCAAAGGAGAGGTATTGGTGAAAATTGATAGTGCCCCTATCAACCCTTCAGATTGGGCCTTTTTGAGAGGCTTGTATGCTTCTCCAAAAAAATTGCCCATAGTGGCTGGTTTTGAAGGTAGCGGCATCGTAATGGCTACTGGAAATGATTTTTTTTCTAGGAGATTATTAGGTAAAAAAGTAGCCTGTTTTGCCCCTCCTACTGGAAATGGTACGTGGGCAGAATACACGCTAACCCAAGCCGCCACCGCCATTCCCTTGAAAAAGAATTTAAGTTTAGAGCAAGGATCGATGTTATTGGTCAATCCTTTATCCGTGATCGCTATGATCAGTATTGCCAAAAAAAAACGGAGCCATGCCATCGCCAATACGGCAGCGGCCAGTGCTCTAGGCCAACTATTGGATAAAATGTGCAGACAAAATGGCCTTCAATGTATCAATATTGTGCGGCGACCCGAACAAGTTGAGTTGCTTAAGAAAAATGGTACTCAATTTATACTTGATAGTTCGTCTCCTAATTTTAATACCGAAATGCGTGACTTATTTAAACAACTAAATGTGAAAATCGCTTTTGATGCCCTTTCAGGAGCCATAGTCTCCCAACTATTGGCCGCCTTGCCCAAGGGTGGAGAAGTGATGGTCTATGGCGCTTTGTCTGAGCAAGAAATGATGGTTCCCCATGGAAGATTTATTTTTGAAGGTAAAAAAATAAGTGGTTTTTGGCTTTCTCAATGGATCAATCAGCAATCAATGTTCACCCTACTGCAAGCTTTTAATAAGGTACAAAAATTTTTAGGCACTCAGCATGAAATTCAAATAAGAGACCGGATGTCATTGACACAAGTCATTGAAGGCCTGAATACCTTTCCCGAAAACATGTCTGCAGGAAAAATTCTAGTCAAACCATGGCCTCTATAATATTAATGATCCACTAAAATCACTTTGGGAATAAAGCCAATAAATCAATAAAAGTACCTTTGTCTCTTCCACAAATGAACCCTCGTTGACCTTCTAAATATGAAAGAAATAAGCTTGAATAGCTCTCAAACTAAACTCAAACACATACTTATCAAAAATGGTTGGATGCTTGAGGAAGACCAAATTATACATGTAGAAACACCGGGAGCAGGCAACATGAATGTGGTACTGCGCATCACCACTCGAAAGGGTAGTATCATACTCAAACAGTCAAGGGCTTACGTCAACAAATATCCCCAAATACCGGCCCCCATTGATCGCATTGAGGTTGAAAACCAATTTTATGAATTAGTTCATACCTCTTCATGCAGTTCTTACCTTCCCAAACTCCTCGGGTTTGACCGCGTTAATAAGCTCTTATTCATAGAGGATTTAGGCAGGTTTTCTGATTATCAAGTCCTCTATCAAAATAAGGTTGATTTATCTCAAAAAGATTATGTCGAGATCCTTTCTTTTTTGCATCAACTACATCATGCGTCATTCAATGCGTCACAGCGCGCAAAATTTCCAAAAAATTTAGCCCTCCGACAGCTTAATCATGAGCATTTATTCGTTTATCCCTACTCTGAAGAAAATGACTTTGACCTCAATGAAATAAAACCAGGCCTTCAACAACTGGCCCATAAAATGAGACGGGACATCGCATTAAAAAAGGCAGCTATCCAATTGGGAAAACGATATCTCTCTGAGGGTACTTCACTGCTCCATGGCGATTACTATCCAGGAAGTTGGTTAAAAACGGATTTCGGTTTTCGTGTCATTGATCCTGAATTTTGTTTTTTTGGGCCCAAAGAGTATGATCTCGGAGTACTTAGGGCACATCTCAGGATGGCAGAACAACCGATCTCCTATTTAAATGACTTTTGGAAGCATTATTCAGCATCAGGAATAGACTTTTATTTAGTGCGTCAGTTTGAAGGTATGGAACTCATCCGCAGAATCATTGGATTGGCTCAATTGCCCCTCCACCTAAATCTTGAACAAAGAGAAAAATTACTGGAAGAAGGAATACATTTATTGATGGATGGATGATACTGATTTTCTAAACGCCCACGTAGCCACTAGACCTAAAAGAGAAAAAACTGCCAAAAGAGAAAAAACTGACCTATAGCCAGCCCCTCCAGGAGCACTGTCCAATAAATATCCAATGATCGGTCCAGAGAAAATATCAGGCGTATAGGCAATAAAACTGATGACTCCGACTGCAGTCCCCGTTAAAGTGACGGGTATAAGTCCCTCTTTCAAAATAGAAAAATAAAGGGCGCGCAAAGCATATATCCCGACAGCAGATAAAGTGATTCCTATAAAAAATAAACTATTCAGTCCGGGATTGATGATGCCTGAGGCAAAGAATATACTCCCCAAAAACATCATTATAAAGGCCAATAAAATGAGGAAAGATCCCTGGGTACGATCCGCCAATAACCCAATAATTACACCAACTAGCGGTCTCAAATACAGCAGTATGGATCCTATTCCAGCGGCCGAAATTTCATCATAAAGCATGACTTCCTTGGCATATAAAGAAAATATATCAGTCACTTTATAGCCCATATATGCACAAAATACAATCATGGTGAGATACCAAACTGAGGGCATATTCATGACCTTCATAAAATCACTCCAAACAAAAACCTGTGACACATCCGTTGAAGTATCAGGCTCCCCGTTTTTATCCAAAAAGAAAAAAACCAGTATACCAATGGCTGCAACAAACACAGAAGTGAAGATCAGTACACCCTTAAAAGCATCTCGTCGCTCAGACAAGGTTAAATCTGTAGCATCTCCTATGTAATGAGCAAAAATTAATATCCCGACAGAACTCAATACCGCAGCTACCAGTCCCCTACCCCCATCTAAAAAACCAAAGGCTATGCCTTGGTTTTTGGCTCCGCCCCAAATCCTGGTCTGTTTGATCATAGCCCCCCAAAATAGAAAGATAGAAGTAAATCCCCAATAACCATACAGCCATTTGAGATCTGTATAAGCGGGATAGTCGGTCATCCAAACGCCTCCTAATGCGGTAAACACCAAAGCCAAGGCCATCAATATCCGCGGTGAAAACTTATCCGCTAACGTCCCACCGAAAAAATAAGAGAATAATCCTACCAAACCATAAATAGAAAAGCAAATACCCAGTTCATAATTGGTCAACTCAAATACATCTAGAAAAGTGGGCCTGAATACACGCTGGATTACAAAAGGTAAAAAAAATACGGATTCACCAGCTAAGATGATTAATATTAGGGGAAATAGTGTTTTCTTTTGGATCTGTATATTTATCATCGCCACAATGCTAGTTCATTCTAATCCCTTAGAAAAATAGGTACTCAAATCTCCATTTTTTCCTCCAATTAGGTCTTCAAACATCCTATATTAAAAAATCTACATGAACACTTTCCTAATATTGATCTATTAAAATAAGTCATTCATGGTTTTATCTCATGCCCATTGCATTCAAAAGATAAAATATAGCTCCTTAAATATTATTAGCCTGAATTCGTTACCGGATAAATCGTCTTAAGTCCTTAACTTTAACACGTCAGCGCTATCAAAAAATTCAAGAATGAAACATATTGTAATTATCGGAAATGGGATCTCTGGAGTGACTGCTGCCCGGCACATCAGAAAAAACTCAAAAAACCAGATTACTCTTGTTTCTGGAGAAGCGCCCTATTTTTTTTCGAGAACTGCTTTGATGTATGTCTATATGGGACATATGGAATTTAAACATACACAGCCCTATGAAAATTGGTTTTGGGCAAAAAATAAAATTGATTTAAAACAAGGTTTTGTCAACCGAATTGACACCGACAACAACTGTATATTTTTTGAAGACAATACCTCAATTTCTTATGACCAATTAGTGATTGCCAGTGGTTCAAAAACCAATAAATTTGGCTGGCCAGGTCAAGATTCCAAAGGCGTTATGGGCCTGTATCACAAACAAGATTTGGAACAGTTAGAGCAATTTGCACCCAATAATCAAGTGTGTAAACGCGCGGTAATTGTAGGTGGTGGATTGATTGGTATTGAATTAGCTGAAATGCTGCGCAGCCGAAATATTCCCGTCACCTTTTTAGTTCGAGAAAAAAGTTTTTGGAATGACGTTTTACCGGATCAAGAATCTGAGATGATCAACAGACATATTAGGGAACATCATGTCGACTTGCGTTTGAGTACCCAATTAAGAGAAATAAAAGCCAATGCCTCGGGTCAAGTAACCTCCGTAATCATTGAAAAAACAGGGGAAGAAATATTTTGTGATGTCGTGGGCTTAACGGCAGGGGTTTCACCAAACATTGATTTTGTTAAGGATAGCAACATAGTGACAGGTAGGGGCATAAAAGTAAATCGGTTTTTAGAAACCAATATTTCTAATATTTATGCTATTGGAGATTGTGCAGAACAACAGGAGCCCATGGGAGAACGAAAGGCCATTGAAGCAGTTTGGTATACAGGAAGAATGATGGGTGAAACCTTGGCTCAAACCATTTGTAAACATAGAACCGCCTATCATCCTGGGCATTGGTTTAATTCTGCAAAATTTTTCGATATCGAATATCAAACCTATGGTTGGGTGTGGGCGAAGCCCAAAGAAAACGAAGCCCGCTTTTACTGGGGGCATAAAAATGGAAAAATGTGTATTCATCTTAATTATGATAAAAATACCCACCAGTTTATTGGCATCAATAACTTTGGTATGCGCATGCGGCATGCGTTTTTTGACAAGGTTCTTACGAAAAAGAAATCGGTAAGCTATGTTTTGGCGCATCTCTCCGATGCCAATTTTGATCCTGAATTTTATAAAAAATACGCATCCGAAATTGTATCCAAATTCAACCAAGAAAATAATACGTCGATTGAATTAAAAAAGAAAAGCTGGAAACGGATTTTTAGTGAGGCATAAAAAATGAAACGCATACAAAATATAGGATTGGTTATTTTTCTCATAGGGTTGTCCCTTTTTACGGGAACTATTTTTACGGGTTCTTTTCATTTATCGCCATCGGCATTAGATGCCTTTATCATGGAAAAAGGTTATCAAAACGAGATAATCAAAACGGAACTTACCAAAGCCTTTGTTACAGCTGATCCCCTAACTATTTTCGAATTCTCCGATCGAGTGCGCCATGCTTATGAAGTAGCCAATAACCATTATGACTTACTCATTGCCCAATACGACGCTGAGAAAAACTGGGATAAAAAAGGCGAACAATATCAATATAAAATTTATGGAAAGCCACACACATTGAGTTTTGATCTTGCTAAAATAGCAGGCAAAGGCTATGTAAAAGCGCACGCAGGTTTGATGTGGATGCTTACTTTTGGTCTCGGGATTTTAGGCTCTTTGTTGTTTATTTTACCCAATCTTATTTTACTAGGAAAAGCAGGTATCAAAAATGATGGCATTTATTTAAAAGCCAGCACCAATAGAGGTTGGATCGCGTGGCTCGTCTTAATCTATTTGGTTTCTTTTTACCTACTTCTGTATTTTATGCCTGATTATGTGGTTAACTGGACCTTTATTGTAGACCCAATTAGCCTCTTTTTAAATGGGGGTCCTGCCAGTCAGTGGTTTGTATATGGATTTCTATATTGTACGATTATGGTGGTTATGGCTTTACGCATGTACATCAAATACAGAGGTAATAAATACCAAGTAATGCGTACCACTTCGGTGCTATTTTTTCAGATCGTGTTTGCTTTTTTAATTCCAGAGATCATGACCAGCTTAAACATGCCCGGTTATGATTTTAAAAATGCCTTCCCCTTAGACTACGATTTTTTCTTTGACTGGAATTTAGACGATTTACGAAATAGTGGCAGTATCGGACTGTTTATTTTGATTTGGGGGATTGTACTCACACTGGTTATGGTCCCCGTTATGGTGTACTTTTTTGGGAAAAGATGGTATTGTAGTTGGGTATGTGGTTGCGGGGGTTTGGCAGAAACCTTAGGAGATCCGTACAGGCAACATTCTGATAAAAGTTTGCACG
The DNA here is from genome assembly GCA_905479015.1 of uncultured Cyclobacteriaceae bacterium. Lineage (GTDB taxonomy): Bacteria > Bacteroidota > Bacteroidia > Cytophagales > Cyclobacteriaceae > UBA4465. Next base: position 27,654 of record CAJQKV010000008.1, on the reverse strand, counting down.
CGTGGAAGCTTGAACGTTGGTTGATTCACGCGGTATTGGTCTTCTCTTTGGTGATGACCCTCGTTACCTTATATTGTTATTTTACAGGCTCGCCCTCTTTTCTGGGAATTCACTCTCAATGGATTAAAGACAGCTATAGTTTCTTGATTGGGGCATGGTTTGCAGGTGTTATTGGTACCGGGTTTTATCCTATTTTCGGGAACCGGGTTTGGTGTCGATTCGGATGCCCATTGGCCGCATATATGGGCATTGTTCAGCGTTTTAAATCACGTTTTAGAATTACAACTAATGGGGGTCAATGTATTTCTTGTGGAAACTGTTCTACTTATTGTGAACAAGGAATTGATGTAAGAGCTTATGCACAAAAAGGAGAAAATATTGTAAGATCAAGCTGTGTCGGTTGTGGCATTTGCTCGGCCGTTTGTCCCCGAGGTGTGCTAAAACTAGAAAGTGGTCCAGAAAAAGGAAGAATCAATCCTACAGATATCTTGCTTGGAAATAATATTGATTTGATCCAATTGGTAAACAAAAGAGAGAAATGAGAAAGGCTAAAAAAGAAGTCTATTTACAAATACTATTGAAATTAAATTTGGTTATTTTTAAGTTTAAATAAAGTTCAATAAATCCTTAAAGCATCTATTGAATTCATGAAATTCCTTATTCTAACACAACAAATCATTAAGTCTAATGAAAAGAAGAAAATTTATTGCCGCCTCGGTATTGAGTTCAACCTTTGGGGTAGCGGCCGCGCAAAATATGGTCAAAACAGTAGATTTAGAAAACGAAATTTATGAACTCAAGAGTTATGAACTCACCTTTGGGGGCGCCGAGTCGGCATTATTAAAATATTTAAAAGAGACCTTAAATCCAGCCATAAAAATCCTTTCGGGTCATGACCCCCTGATCTTCAAAGAAGTAGGTAATCCGGAACCTAAGAAATTATGGTCTTTATTCACTTATCCCAACTTTGAGGTCTATCAGCAATGCTTGGCACTACAAGAAACCTCAGATTTCATTGAGAAAATGAGTGAGTATACTGCTTCAGGTAAAATCTACAATCGTATTTCCTCCTTTTTGCTTCGTGCCTTTGATGGCTTGAAACAGATGCTCGATCCTATAAAGGAAGCTGGTCTCTTTGAATTACGTATCTATGAAGGCCAAAATGAAGATGCGGTACGTAGAAAAATTAAGATGTTTAATGAGGAAGAAATCACCTTATTTAACAAGGTGGGTCTTCCTCCTATCTTTTTTTCTAAAATGATTGTTGGTCCTTATCAGCCCAGTTTGGTTTATATGCTGAATTTCCGTGATCTGGAGCATCGCAATGAAACTTGGAACACCTTTATCAATCACCCTGAGTGGAAAGTGATGTCAAGTAAGGAAGAATACAAAAACACGGTATCCAATATCAGAAAAATATTTTTAGAAAAAGTCTAAGGATCAATACTTTTTTATGCGCTTGCTGCGAAAATTTGTTCGCTTGTTTTCAGGCAATTTTTTGTTTTGAGATGAATCACTGAAAAGCAAACGCTCGACTAAATCTTCACGGCCTTTGCTCACTAGGTTCTCTTTGATTTTTTTACGGTATTCCTTTTTGTGCCAAAAAAAGAACATATGTTGATCTTTCTTCTCCTTCTCCGTTTTGGCAGTGAACATCTCCTTCATTGTATAAGGGTGATAGCCTGAATAATAAATCACGGTAGCTACCGTCATGGGGGTAGGCGTGAAATCCTGAACCTGCTCCAATCTAAATCCCATATCTTTAGTTTCGGCCGCTAAATTGGCCATGTCCTCCTCTTTACAATTAGGGGTACTTGAAATAAAATAAGGAATCAATTCTTGATTCAAGCCATGCTTTTTATTGAGATCATCATACTTCTTTTTGAAATTATGAAAATGTTTGAAAGAAGGCTTGCGCATCACCTTTAAAGTCTCATCAGAGGTATGCTCGGGAGCCACTTTCAATCGCCCCGAAATGTGACGCGTCACGACTTGTTCCATGTAAGCATCAATACTATCATTGGCTTTTTTGTTATAGCTTTTGACCAATAAATCATAACGAATCCCACTCCCTACAAAAGCTTTTTTGATCTTGGGATGGGCGTCAACCTCTTTGTATATCTGAGTCATCGCGCTGTGGTCCGTATCTAGATTGTCACAAACTACCGGGTGAATGCAAGAGGGGCTCACGCACCTGTCGCAGATGGATTGTACTTTGCCTTTCAAACCATACATATTCGCTGAGGGTCCTCCAAGATCTGATATGTAGCCTTTAAAATCTGGCATTTCGGTCACCTTGTCCACCTCTTTCATGATGGACTTTTTAGACCTACTGGCGATGAATTTACCTTGATGGGCAGAAATTGTGCAAAAACTGCACCCTCCAAAACATCCTCTGTGCATGTTGACGGAAAATTTAATCATCTCATACGCCGGAATGGGGCCTCTTTTTTTGTACTTGGGATGTGGAAGTCGAGTATAAGGCAGGTCAAAAGACTGATCTATCTCATTTTCCGTCATGGTATAAAAAGGCGGATTAATAATGGCATTCCATGTTTTCACAGGTTGTACTATACGATGGGCTTTGAGTTTGTTGGACTCTTGCTCCACGTGCTTAAAGTTGGCCGCATAAGCTTTTTTGTCTTGAAGACAGGTTTCATGAGCACTCAAGGTGATCGTTTTTGGCCAATTTTTGTTTTTAGGTATCTCTTGATCTAATGATTGGAGGTAACTAGTTTGAGCTATGGTCTTCAGAGAGCTAAATGGAACCCCTTTTCTAAGTAAATTGAGAATTTCTCTCAAGGGTTGTTCACCCATGCCATACACCAATAGATCCGCCTTACTGTCAACCAAGATCGTAGGTTTTAAAGTATCTGACCAATAATCATAATGGGTCACTCGACGCAAACTGGCCTCTACTCCCCCAATCAAAACAGGTACGTCAGGATACAAATCCTTAAGAATATTACTGTAAACTACGGTTGCGTAATCCGGCCGATAACCCGCTTCTCCTCCTGGCGTGTAGGCATCATTATTACGCCTTCTTTTATTTGCGGTGTAGTGGTTGACCATCGTATCCATACAACCCGAAGTGACTCCAAAAAATAATTTAGGAGCACCAAATTTTTTAAAATCTCTTAGATCATCTCGCCAATTAGGTTGAGGTATGATGCCCACTCGAAGCCCTTCACTTTCAATAATCCGGCCGATCACTGCCGCACCAAAGGCAGGATGATCGACATAAGCATCACCCGAAACGATGATCACATCTAATTGGGACCATCCTCTATCTTCGACTTCTTTTTGGGTTATGGGCAACCAATCGGTCAGGGGCCTTTGTTGAATCATAAGGTAAAGTTAATATCAATACTATGGGCTTTCACATTTATCGCAAAGATTCTATAAATCTGTCTTTCCTATGAAAACATTTACTTTGGGATTCATGGGGTTTCCTGAAGTTCTTCTGAAAGAGACCATTTGGCCCGTATGATAAATTGCATCGGCCAGTGGTCCGTTAAGCACATACCAAAAAGGAAGTGGCTTTCTCCCCTTTGAACTCTCAAAAAGAATGTTTAACTCCTCTAAATTTTCAACTAATGCCATCGCCGCACTGGCGGATTTCAAATTATAAAGCGTCGCCAACCGCAAGTCCTTTGCATTCATTTGAACAGGATCTCTTCGGTGGTTTACTTGATTTTTCGACGCATTTAAAATCATAAAAGAAAGACCATAAATATGCTCCATCGTCTCAAAAGTTGACCGAGCAAGGGTATCGGGTTTGAAATCAAGATCCAATGCTCTCAAATTCTCGGTGGCCCAATAATAGCGATACCCCAGTCCATCTATCATCCGGGATATGACCGTACTCTGCGTGTAATTTGCGGGATAACTAGGAATTTCTTTATAAGGCAGCTCAGATTGGGCGCTACTTGACACATTTAAACTAAATACGTAAATGAGTAAAAAATAAATTCGAGACCACATATCAATCCATAAAGTTTATTTCTATTGTGAATGTAAATCTAACTATAAATGACACTAATCCCCCTTAGGTAGATAGACTATGATGCTGCATTTGTCAAAATGCGATGAACGCGATACGATGCTATTTAGTCCATCAATCTGTGGTAGCTTTGTGGCATGACTTTCGATGATCTTAATTTAAATGCCTCTCTGAAAAATGCCCTCAGAGATATGGAACTCACCCGCCCCACCACCATACAGCACAAAATATTTTCAGTCATCATGTCCGGTCGTGATACCATTGGGATTGCACAAACAGGTACGGGTAAAACCTATGCTTATCTGCTTCCTTGCTTAAGACAGTGGAAATTTAATAAGGCACTGACACCACAAATCATGATCATTGTCCCCACGCGAGAATTGGTGGTTCAAGTCGTTGAAGAAACAGAAAAATTAACGAAGTACATGGACGTTTCCACCATCGGGGCCTATGGCGGAACCAATATTAAAACCCAAATGAACGCCCTACATCAAGGAGCCGATGTGGTCGTTGGTACACCGGGTAGGCTGATGGATTTGATGCTCAACGGTATTTTAAAAACCAAATTAATCAAAACACTGATCATCGATGAAGTTGATGAAATGCTCAATTTAGGTTTTCGAACGCAATTAAAAAATTTAATGGACTTGCTTCCCGAAAAACGTCAAAACCTCATGTTTTCAGCTACATTAGATGATGAAATTCAAAAATTAATTAATTTATTTTTCAAGCGACCTGAACGTGTAGAAGCTGCGCCTGCTGGCTCACCATTGGAAAATATTAATCAAATTCTGTATTCTGTACCTAATTTCAATACGAAAATTAACTTCCTTAAAGAACTCCTAGCCGATGAGGAAGTCATGCATAAAGTATTGGTATTTGTCTCGAGTAAAAAATTAGCCGATGAGCTTTTTGAAAAAATCCATGAAACCTTCCCTGAGCAAATGGGAATTATCCATTCGAATAAATCTCAAAATTACAGATTTGATGTGGTTAAAAAATTTCAATCTGGGACCCATCGTATATTGATTGCCACTGATTTAATTTCTAGAGGTTTAGATATCTCAGAAGTATCTCACGTTATTAATTTTGATCTTCCTGAAATTCAAGAAAATTACATTCATCGTATAGGAAGAACGGGTCGAGCAGAAAGAAAAGGCAACGCAATCTCTCTGTTCAGTCCTTATGAGAATCATAAAAAGTTAGCCATAGAAAGGTTGATGGATTTTGAAATCCCAAACGAGGCCTTACCTGATCGTATTGAGATATCAACGGTTTTAACCCTAGATGAATTACCCAAAAGTAGTCAGCCCAACCTCGAACTGAAAAAACCATTGGCAGCACCCTCTGGAGAAGCTTTTCATGAGAAAAAATCAAAAAATCAAAAAATCAATGCCAAGATAAGGTATGTTGATAAAATGAAGCGTAAATATAAAAGTCCCAAAAAGAGAGGGGATAAAAATAATCCTATTGTACCTAGAAAGAAGGGTAGATAATCTGGCTTATAGCTAAAATTAAGCTATCTCATGTCAATTTAGTCTCAAAAACAAGATGAAGTGAATTACAGAAGACTAGGGAAATCTAATTTAATAACAAGCGAATTCAGCTTCGGCTGTATGTCTTTAGACCCACGTATTGAAGACCATAGTAGCCTGTTGAACCAAGCCCTTGATTTAGGTATTAATTATTTCGACACCGCTGACTTTTATGATCAAGGTAGGAACGAATCTATCCTTGGAAGAGCTCTTGGATCTAGAAGAAAAGAAGTAATCCTAGCGACCAAAGTGGGCAATGTTTGGGATAAAAATGGCAAAACTTGGCATTGGAACCCCTCTAAAAAATATATTTTGTCTGCTGTTGAGCAGAGCTTGAAAAGATTGGGTACAGATTACATTGATTTGTATCAACTTCACGGAGGCACAATTGAGGATCCTATTGACGAAACCATCGATGCTTTTGAAATATTGGTTGCGTCGGGTAAAATACGCTATTATGGCCTCTCATCTATCAGGCCTAATGTCATTCGTGCTTACGTGAAAAAATCCAATATCACCAGCGTCATGCTTCAATACAGCTTACTCGATAGAAGATCAGAAGACCGCCTTTTGCCCTTGTTGCAATCCCAAGACATCGGCGTCCAGGCTCGTGGTGTATTGGCGAAAGGCCTGCTTAAAGGTAAATCACCTAGTCCCTACTTAGATCGCTCCGAATTAGACATCGATCTTCTTCAGAAACAGTTGCTCAAAAAAAACATAGCCTATGCCGCCACAGCCTTTGTATTGTCCCATGAGGCCGTCAAGACGGCAGTTATCGGTCTGCGAACAGAACAACAACTTTTAGATCTTATCCCTATGGGGTCCTCTTCTTTGGATGAAGTCAACTTGACATGGTTGCGTGAATGTTTTTCAGAAAACGATTACCTATCCCATCTTTAGGATTTTTCATTCATCCTCAGCATTCATAAAGTCAGCGATCAATTTATGAAAATGATGCACTCCTTTCTCCCGTTTAGGAGAAAAACGACCGGCTTGATAAAATCTAGATCTCAGTCCTTTTTGAACACCCTCAACTACATATTCATCCTCACGTTCGACTTTATCAAGAAGCGCTCCAGCTCCCTTATCAAATTTTGATTCATCCCAAACATAGGTAAGGAAGGCGACCTTGGTCTTATTCATTGAAAGAGGTTTAACGATATTGATAGATAAACCCCAAGGATAAAAGTTAAACATCATATTCGGAAATATCCAATAAAAATAAGCAGCTACCTTTTTTCCAAAATCAGGATGCCCTTCAGGTAAATCAAAAACTTCAACGTCATCTTTAGCATAGCCAATTTGAAGATTGCAGTAATCATAAATTTCTGTCTTATAATCCCCATAATCCAAGGTATCATTCAAATCTTGATGAACAAAAGGAATATGAAATCCCTCCAAATAATTATCGCAATAGAGTGCCCAATGCGCATTGACTAAATAATCTTTTGATAAGACAGATTCGAATTTAAACTGTTCAAGAGGTAAAAAACCAATCCTTTGATGTATCACCTCGAGCACTGAATCAAAATTAAATTGGGGAAGCATGCCCACAAACAAATGAGGCCCCAAATTTTTAAGCTTGAATTTGTGTAAGTCATCACAGGCCCTTGGAAAATCTTGGGCTTCCTTAAATTCCGGCATAAATTCAAATGTTCCCTCTTGACTGAACCTGCGGCCATGATAGGCACAAACGAATTTAGTTACTATTCCAGGCTGTTGCGCGATGAGATTCCCTCTGTGGGTGCACACATTACTAAAACAGTTCAACTCGTCTTGGGCATTTCTAATCAACAGCATAGGCTCTGTTAAATAATGATCAAGTAAGACAAAAGGATGGGAGTGATTGGGCAGTGGGGCGAGATCATCAGAGCCGATCCATTGCCAACTTTTTATGAAAATTTTTTCTTTCAAAGCATCAAAAAGATCTTGATCCTTATAAAAAGAAGCGGGGAGTGTTGAGGCTTTGGTAATATCTGGATCAATAAAAAATCGAGTCGCCATAATTTATTTATATTATCTTTCAAACTTATATTCAAATATGCTTGATTAAATCAAAAATGTCAGCAAAAAACGAGAAAATTGGTTTTTGGACAGCCTCGGCATTGGTTGCAGGAAATATGATTGGGTCTGGGGTTTTTTTAACTCCCTCCGCACTCGCTGCTTACGGACCGATCAGTATAGTGGGTTGGATATTTTCTGGACTTGGTGCGCTTTCACTCGCTTTTGTGTTCAGCCAATTAAGTAAAGTTTTGCCCAATGCGCATGGTGGGCCTTATGCCTATACAAGGGTCGGGTTAGGAGACTTTTCAGGATTTTTGGTGGCGTGGGGATATTGGATTAGCATTTGGTGTTCAAATGCCGCCATCATTGTAGGTATGGTCAGTTATCTTGGGTATTTTTTCCCTATTTTAAATTCAAATCCACTAGTCGCAGTCCTCATGGGTCAGATCATCTTGTGGTCCGTGACGTATATCAATACCAGAGGGATCAAAGAAGCTGGAATAGTGCAAGTAGTAACGACGGTTTTGAAAATAGCGCCCCTATTTTTAGTGGGTTTTTGTGGCCTTTTTTTTATTGAGCCTGAAAATTTTACCCCTCTCAATATTTCTGAATCTTCAAATAGCGCTGCCATTACCGCCGTCGCCGCATTTACCCTCTTTTCATTTTTAGGCCTTGAAAGCGCTACAGTACCTTCTAACGACGTAATCAATCCTCGCCGTACGATTCCTCGAGCCACCTATTTTGGATTGGCAGTGACTTTTCTGGTTTATTTTCTGGGCAGCGTGTCCATAATGGGAATGATCCCATCTGAACAATTAATGCATTCACCCTTCCCTTATTCTGAGGCTGCGGCCATCATGTGGGGACCCATTGGGGGAACTTTGGTCACCATTGGGGCTGTTTTTTCGACACTCGGAGCCCTGAATGGATGGATTTTGATACAAGGTCAAGTACCCTGTGCCATTGCAACAGACCGCCTGTTCCCCAAAGTTTTTGCGAAACTTAACCCACAAGGGGTGCCCGCGACGGGTTTAATTATTTCTTGTGTCTTTGTTTCAATCATGATGATGATGAATTATTTGGATGGATTGGTAGCTACCTATAGCTTTTTTATTTTACTCTCTACTTTTCTTGTTTTGGTTCCTTATCTCTTCACGGTAGCAGCTTATGGGATTTTACTGGTGCAAGAAAAGACGTTAAAGACACCATTTATCCCTATTTTAGGAGGCCTTATTGCCTTCCTTTTTTCTCTTTGGGCCGTCATTGGATCCGGACAAGAAAGTGTTTTTTACGGATTTATTATATTGATGGCTGGTATCCCTGTGTACATTTATATGAAAGCCTCAAAAACATCCTCATGAAATTGACTGCTCACTCTGAATTTGGTAAAATCCATTCTTTAATGATAAAACCTGTGGCTGCTGCCTTTCGAAATGAATCTCATTTATCTGCACAATGGAAAGCATTGAACTATTTGAGTCAACCCGATTTCAAGGACAGTTCAAATGAATATGAGCGTTTTACGGAATTAATCAAGAGTACCCAACCCATTATTTATGAGCTCCCCTGGGAAAAAGACATTCAAATTGATAGCATTTACTGTCGAGATGCCTCTATAAGCACCAATGAAGGCATGATTATTTGTAATATGGGCAAAGCAGGGAGGGCCAATGAACCGGCACACCAAAAACAAATTTTTGAGCAATTTGGCATCAAAATTTTAGGTAAAATTAAAAGTCCAGGCACCTTGGAAGGCGGTGATGTCGCATGGCTCAACGAAACCACCTTGGCTGTAGGTCATACTTATCGGACCAATTATGAGGGTATTGAACAACTTCGCAGCTTATTAAAACCTCTCAATGTAGCCGTTATAGTAGCCGAAATGCCCCATTACAATGGACCCAATGATGTCTTCCATTTGATGTCTGTACTCAGTCCAATAGACAAAGATTTGGCAGTAATTTATCCGCGATTAATGCCCATTCATTTTAGAAATGAACTACTGCGTAGAAACTTCAAACTTATCGATGTCCCTGACCGAGAATTTGATACTATGGGATGTAATGTCCTGGCTTTAGCTCCACGCAAAGTTTTAATGGTGCATGGAAATCCAATGACTCAAGAACTATTACAAGCAGCTGGCGTCGAAGTTTTTACCTACGCAGGCATCGATATAAGTATCAAAGGAGGGGGTGGACCTACGTGCCTGACACGCCCAATCATGAGGCAGGCCACATGACATCCGTTAAAGGTTTAAAAACCTATGTAATATTTAATGCCCTTTACTGGTCCTGTATTTCTCTAAAATTTCTATCGCCGCCTTTGAAATTACAGTCCCAGGGCCAAATATAGCAGTCACCCCTTTTGCAAACAAAAAATCATGGTCCTGCTCCGGAATCACGCCGCCTGCAATGACACCGATATCTTCTCGGTTGAGCAGCGCTAACTCTTTGATCAGTTTTGGAATCAAAGTGTGATGACCCCCAGCCAATGAAGAGGCACCTACAAAATGTACATCATTTTCAGCCGCCTGCATGGCCGTCTCTTTTGGTGTTTGAAACAAAGGACCTATGTCTACATCAAATCCCAAATCAGCAAAACTAGTGGCAATAATTTTAGCTCCTCTATCGTGACCATCTTGACCCATTTTGGCAATTAAAATACGGGGTCTGCGACCTTCCTTAGCGGCAAAGGTACTCGAGAGCGCTAAGGCCTTTTTGAAAAAGCGATCTTGATGGGCCGATTTTGCATAAATTCCTGAAATCGTTTGATGTGAAGCTTTGTGTCTTCCAAATTCTTTTTCCATGGCTAAGGTTATTTCTCCAAGCGTCGCTCTTAGGCGGGCGGCCTCAATGGCCAAAACCAACAAATTGCCCTTACCCGAAGCGGCTGCTTCGCTTAATTTCTTTAATGCTTGACTGATTTTATGATCCTCACGTCGTACCTTAATGGCATTGATACTTGCCATTTGCTGCTCACGCACCTCTTGGTTATCAATCTCCAATAGATCAAAATGATCTTTCTGATCCGTGGTGTATTTATTGACGCCCACAATAGACGCTACCCCCGTATCAATATGTGCTTGGGTCGTTGCGGCTACCTCCTCAATTTTCATTTTTGGATATCCCCGCTCAATGGCTGTAATCATGCCCCCCATAGCTTCTATTTCTTGGATAATTTTCCACGCCTTATCGATCAGATCTTCGGTCTGTTTTTCAAGATAAAAGGAGCCACCAAAGGGATCTATTACCTGGGAAATACCCGTTTCTTTTTGAAGATATATTTGGGTCTCACGGGCTATGGCTGCCGAATATTCCGTGGGCAGCGCGAGGGCCTCATCGAGCGAATTGGTATGCAATGACTGGGTATGTCCAAAAATAGCGGCTAATGCTTCCATACAGGTCCGTCCCACATTATTATAGGGATCCTGTGCCGTCAAACTGTATCCTGAAGTTTGGGAATGGGCGCGCAAAGCCATACTCTTAGGGTTTTGGGCACCAAAAGAATTTATGAGCTTGGCCCACAAAAACCTAGCTGCCCTCATTTTTGCAATTTCGGTCATGAAGTTCATCCCAATGCCCCAAAAAAAAGAAATTCTCGGTGCCAATTGATCTATGGGAATACCTACTTCAATCCCCTTTCTTACGTATTCCAATCCATCCGCCAACGTAAATGCCAATTCTAATTCCGCTGAAGCACCCGCTTCATGCATGTGATAGCCGCTGACACTGATGGAGTTAAATTTGGGCATGTGAGCAGCGCAGAACTCAAAAATGTCTCCAATGATTCTCATAGAAGGCTTGGGTGGATAGATGTACGTATTGCGCACCATGAATTCTTTCAAAATATCATTTTGAATGGTCCCCGTCAATTGACTTGGCTTTACCCCTTGCTCTTCTGCAGCCACAATAAAAAAAGCCATTATGGGAATTACCGCTCCGTTCATGGTCATGGAAACAGACATTTGATCTAGGGGAATTTGATCAAAAAGCAATTTCATGTCCTCGACTGAATCGATGGCAACCCCTGCCTTTCCGACATCTCCGACCACACGAGGATGATCACTGTCATAGCCTCTATGAGTGGCCAAATCAAAAGCTACTGAAAGCCCTTTTTGCCCAGCTTTCAAATTTTTCCGATAAAATGCATTAGAGGCTTTCGCTGTAGAGAACCCAGCATATTGACGAATCGTCCAGGGCCTTTGGGTATACATCGTAAGGTATGGACCTCTCAAAAAGGGAGGCTTACCTGGAACAAAACCTTCCAGTTTAGATGAAGGTCGATGGAAATGATGTTCACCGATCAGTTCCGCATAAGTTAGGTTTCCAAATTTTGATTGTAACAACCCCCACAAAGCAAGGCATTGCTGATGGCAATAAAAATCTAAAAAATGGGCTCCAGCTATCGGATCTTGCTCAAAAGTTAATTGGGCCTCCTCCCGGAGTAAGTTCCCCACATTTCGAGACCAGCGCTGTCCATCAGCACTGTCCTGAGCATCTAACTCAAATGATAAATAATTTACAGCCCCTAGGGTTAACGATAGTCCTGTCGCACTGTTTGAAATGAGGCCTTCAGCCAATCCTTTCCGTTTTCTTGGTGAGGAGTGTATGCGAAATCTATCTGTTGAAAAAGGGATTTTCTCAGCTCTGCAAAGTGCAGACACCATAAATCGCAAACTACGAACCTTAGTGAGGTCATGATAAAAATGAGAACCATGATCTAAGTGCACCGTGACGGATTGATCTTTGCTTTTTAAGCAATCAATAATTTGTAAAACAAGGGTTGAACATTCTTTGAGGGTTCGGTAATGAATTGCGTCAATGGTAAAACTGAATTGAGCGTGTCCCGACGCCCAATTATCTGCACCTCCTTCGAATGCACCGGCTTCCAAAGAGCTGTAATGATTAAAAAAATCATCTAAATCTTTCGTCCTTGATCCGGTAAAAAAAATACTGCAATGTGCTGCCTGAATTTGGTCATACAAAATATCGGGATTGGGAGCATGATGCTTTACATCAAAAATAATGCCTTCACAACCATTATTAAGTGCTTCGAGTGCTTCTCTATTGGCCGTTTTATCGTCTTTTACTTCAATTTTGTGAAGTAATTTCCATTGAGGATAAGGTTGGCTTGAAAAAAAATGTGTGATGTAAGTCGCGGCTGTGGTATTGGAGGCATCATAAAAAGGATCTAACTCAGTCCCCGATGGATCTCGCCATTTTAATTCTTTTTCGAAATCTAAATAGGAACCTTTTTGCTTAATTTCTTTAAGCCAATTTTTGAAAGTCGATTTTGAAAATTCGCTGAATGTCGCTTGACCCTCCTTCATGGTAAACAAAACTAATTGATCAAGATGCATTAATCCAACCTATCAATTTATTTATAATAAATTTTGCCGGTAATCATTGAAATTCATTCAAAAAAAGGGGAAATTAAAAGAGCAGATTAAATCACTTAAAATCAAATGATATTTCACTTTTTTGTTTAATTTTTTTAAGCCACCTTTGATAACTGTTAATAAAAAAAAAGATCCCAAAAAAGGAAAAATGACCACCACAAAAATGACTCCTGTATGTACGTAGAAAAATGGAGCAATTGCCTTTTGCTGATCAAAGAACAAATACCAACTCAAAGCTTTAGTACGTGGTTCATGCCCATTGTTCCAGTGAAAATTGAAGATGAAGTATTGACTATTCAGGTGCCCAGTCAATTTTTCTATGAGTGGCTCGAAGAAAATTATGTACACATCCTACAGCAAGCGGTTCAAAAAGTTATCGGTCAAAATGGGAAACTAGAGTATTCCGTGGTCATGGATAATGGCAGTGCATCTAACCAACCCTATACAGTCAATGTAGGTGGAAATAAAAGTGGGTTTAATAAATCTCGCGTCAATGGATATGATAAATATAAAAATCCTCAGTTCATGCAAGAACTGGCCAGTGACTCTAACCTAAACCCCAATTATCAATTTGAAAATTACATCGAAGGTGATTGTAACCGATTGGCAAGATCTGCAGGATTTGCCGTGGCCAATAAACCAGGAATTACCTCATTCAATCCATTTATGGTTTATGGGGGCGTTGGTCTAGGAAAAACCCATTTAATTCAGGCCATTGGTAACGAAATCAAACGCAATCATCCCGAAAAATATGTTTTCTATGTGGCTTCTGAAAAATTCACAAATCAATTCATAGATGCGCTGAAAAGTAACAGCCTTCAGGAATTTATTGCTTATTACAGGAATGTGGATGTACTCATGTTGGACGATGTTCAGTTCTTAAAAGACAAAGAAAAAACTCAAGAAATATTTTTCCATATATTCAATCACTTGCATCAATCTGGAAAGCAAATCATCATGACTTCGGATCGGCCTCCAAAAGATTTAAGTGGTCTTCAAGAGCGATTGGTCTCAAGATTCAAATGGGGCTTGACCGCAGATATTCAACAACCTGATTTCGAAACGCGTATCGCCATCATTAGAAAGAAATTGCAGGCAGATGGGATTATTATATCCGATCAAGTAATTGAATATCTAGCGTATAGTGTCAATACTAATATTCGAGAATTGGAAGGCGTAATTATCTCCATGATTGCCCATGCCTCTCTCACCAATGTCGAAGTAGATTTAGAGCTTGCCAAAACAATTCTTAAAAATATAGTCTCTCATATTGACTCAGAAGTAGGGGTTGATTACATTCAAAAAACGGTAGGTGAATATTTTAATATTTCTATCGATGACATGAAGGCAAAAACACGAAAAAAAGAAGTGGTCATTGCAAGACAAGTAGCCATGCATTTTGCCAAAGACTATACGAACCATTCATTAAAGTCCATTGGTTATCACTTTGGGGGTCGAGATCACAGTACCGTGATCTATGCCTTACAGTCCGTAAGCGATATGATTGACACCAATTCCAAATTCAAATACTCAATAGAAGAGTTGAAGAAAAAAATAAAATTAAAAGCCATTTAATTTACCTCAAATAAAAGGCACATTTTATTTTCCTTTTTACCCTCCGGCACTAAATTTCTATGTGCCTTCCAAAGCAAGACAAAATATCCACCCAAAAAAGCTACGCCCCGCCCTTTAAAAATTGTTAAAACAGGTTTTTAATCAAAATGATTTTTCAAAAATCTGTCAATCAAAACTTAACCATAGTAATTTTGTGAAATAATGAAAGCAGCTGAAACCGTTAATGATTTATTTTCACAAACATGGGGATTCGATCTATCTTAAGTAAGCCACTGGCCAAATGGATAGTTTACGACCAAAAAAAATGGGCGCTTAATCCAGGTAAGTTTCAATCTAACTTGTTTAGAAAACTGATAAAATCAGGTTCAAAAACCCAATTTGGAAGAGACCATCAATTTGATGAAATTCGAAATCATACGGACTTTACTCAGCGGGTACCGATTCGAGACTATGAAGAATTAAAGCCCTATATCAATGAAATTCTTAAAGGCAAAAAAGATGTTCTTTGGCCAGGTCTACCTGCCTATTTAGCCAAAACCTCTGGGACAACTAGTGGGGTCAAATACATCCCCATCACAAAAGATTCCATTCCCAACCACATCAACAGTGCCCGAAATGCTTTGTTATCCTATGTGAATGAAACAGGCAACAGTACCTTTCTGGACAAAAAACTGATATTCCTTTCTGGGAGTCCCACCTTAACCTATACCTCAGGTATTCCAACGGGGAGATTGTCTGGGATCGTCAATCATTTAATCCCGACTTACCTTAAATCCAATCAGCTGCCAAGCTACCCAACCAATTGCTTGGAAGACTGGGAGCAGAAAGTAGACCAAATCGTTCTAGAAACTGAAAATCAAGACTTATCGTTAATTTCTGGTATTCCTCCTTGGGTTCAAATGTATTTTGACAAATTGGTAAGTCGGAAAGGTAAATCGATCAAAGATGTTTTTCCTAATTTTTCTCTTTTTGTATACGGAGGGGTAAATTTTGATCCCTATCAAAAAAAATTATATGAAACCATAGGAAAAACCATCGACAGCATAGAAACCTATCCTGCATCTGAAGGATTTATTGCTTATCAAGACAGCCAAGCTTCAAAAGGTCTCCTTTTGCTTTCTAACAGTGGAATTTTTTTTGAATTTATTGCAGCCTCCGATTTTTTTAATGAATCACGTAAAAGACTTACCCTTGAAGAAGTTGAAATTGGAGTCAATTATGCCGTGATCTTAAACAGTAATGCAGGCCTTTGGGGTTATGCTATAGGAGATACTGTGAAGTTTCTAAGTACTTATCCTCACCGCATTATTGTGACTGGTAGAATTAAGCATTTCATCTCTGCATTTGGAGAACATGTCATTGGAGAAGAAGTGGAGAAAGCCATGACTCTTACTTGTCAGAAATTTCCTGAAACGGAACTCATTGAATATACGGTCGCCCCCCAAGTGACGCCCACCTCTGGACTCCCGCTTCACGAATGGTATATCGCTTTTGCTCAAAGACCCCATGATGTATCCGCTTTCAAAAAAGAGTTAAATTTGAACATGCAACAGCTCAATAGCTATTATGATGATTTGGTAAGGGGTGCGGTATTGGATCCCTTACAAGTGGTCACACTCAAAGCTGATGCCTTTATAAAATATATGAAATCCATTGGAAAATTGGGCGGACAAAACAAAGTGCCTAGATTAAGCAACGACAGAAAAATAGTCGAGGCACTCCATCCATTCAAAGAAAAATAAAAGTAATTTGAAAAACATAGCTATTCTCGGATCTACCGGATCCATCGGGACACAGGCTCTTGAAGTGATAGAAGCCCATCCTAAACTGTTCCAGATAGAATTACTCACCTGCCATAAAAATGCCACTTTGATTGTGGCACAGGCCAGAAAATTTAATCCCAACGTCGTTATCGTAACGGACGAATCTATTTACAAAGAGGTATTTAATGCCTTAGATCCCTTACAAATCAAAGTATACGCAGGAATGGCAGCAGTCAATGATGCCGTTCAAATGAGTACCATTGACATGGTCCTTACTGCGTTAGTAGGTTATGCGGGATTGATGCCTACAATAAAGGCAATCGAGGCCAAAAAGCCTATTGCTTTGGCGAACAAAGAAACACTCGTAGTTGCTGGGGAAATCATCATGAAACTGGCTGAAGCGTCTGGGGTTCCCATTTTTCCTGTTGATTCTGAACATTCAGCTATTTTTCAATGTTTAGTAGGTGAACATCAAAATCCACTTGAAAAAATTATTTTAACAGCCTCTGGCGGCCCTTTCCGAGGTAAGGATGCAGCCTTTCTCCAAAACATAAAAAAGGAACAAGCCCTTAAACATCCCAATTGGGTCATGGGCGCTAAAATCACCATCGATTCAGCTACATTAATGAACAAAGGGCTTGAGGTCATTGAAGCCAAATGGCTATTTGGGTTACGTACCGAACAAATAGAGGTTATTGTTCATCCTCAATCTATAGTACATTCCTTGATCCAATTTGAAGATGGTTCTATGAAAGCCCAAATGGGACTTCCTGACATGAAACTCCCGATACAATACGCACTAGGTTATCCTAAAAGAATCCCGTCAGATTTCCCAAGATTTAATTTTACTGATTACTCAAATCTGACTTTTGAACCTCCCAATATTAAACTTTTCAGAAACCTTCAATTGGCTTATGACGTCTGTTCTTCTGGGGGAAACCATCCTTGTATTCTCAATGCAGCCAATGAGGTTGCCGTCGAAGCATTTTTAAATGATCGCATAGGATTTTTACAGATATCCGAAGTTATTGAAAACTGCCTCGAAAAAGTATCTTATCTTCGTGCTCCAAATTTAGAAGATTTAATCAATACCGACAAAGAAACAAGAACTAAAGCAAACGAATTGATTCATTAATGGAAGTATTCATCATGGTAGGACAGCTGATTCTCGGTTTGTCCATTTTAGTAGGGTTGCACGAATTAGGACATTTACTCGCAGCTAAGGCATTTGGCATGCGGGTAGAACAATTTTCTATTGGATTTCCTCCAAAAATTTGGGGTAAAAAATTCGGAGATACTGAATATTCTTTCGGTATGATTCCCTTAGGAGGATTTGTTAAAATCTCTGGCATGATCGATGAATCGTTAGACGTGACTGCGATGCGCGCCGCACCTCAGCCACATGAATTTAGGTCCAAACCCGCCTGGCAAAGACTGATCGTGATGATGGGTGGAATCATCGTCAATGTAATCCTAGGTGTCGTTATATTTATAGGGTTTAAATATACCCAAGGGGATACCTATCTATCCAAACAAGAATTAAACAAATACGGGATCGTAGCTTATGAATTGGGTGAATCCATAGGACTTAAAACGGGAGACAGAATCCTTGATATTAATGGCGAAGATTATGAACGCTTTAGAGACTTGGCCAGTCCAGCCGTCCTACTCAGTAGTGATGGATACTTCACGGTAAACCGTGATGGAAAAAGACTAACTATACCCATACCCAATGATTTTGTCGATGATTTTGCAGAAGAAAACAATGCCCAAAAATTTATTTTTTATAGATTAATTTTTGATATTGGTGCGGTCATCGAAGGCAGCCCTGCGGATCTTGGTGGACTCCAAGTAGGCGATAAAATCATCGCATTAAATGGTGCTGAAATTGAATTTTACGATCAACTCCAAGCAAGTATGGATACCTTGGCTGGGACCCAAATCACTTTATTAATTAATCGATCTAATGTCCAAAAAACTTTAACTATTGAGGTCAATGAAGAAGGTAAAATTGGCTTTCAAGCCAATCGATTGAATGAAATTTCCACCGTTGAATATACGTTTGCAGAATCTGTCCCACTAGGAACTGAATTGGCTTTCAGTATTGTTTGGGATAACATCAAAGGCTTTAAAAAAATATTTGCTGGGGAAGTCTCCGCGAGTAAATCACTTTCTGGTCCTATAGGCATTGCGAAAATTTTTGGTGGTACTTGGGATTGGCAAAGGTTTTGGCGTATTACGGGAATGCTTTCCATGGTACTCGCCTTTATGAATTTCTTACCCATACCTGCATTAGATGGTGGGCATGTAGTGTTTTTAACTTGGGAAATAGTTACCGGAAAAAAGCCCTCTGATACCTTTCTAGAAAATGCTCAAAAAGTAGGCATGGTGTTGCTCTTGGCATTGATGAGCTATGCTATCCTCAACGACATCATCAAGTTGTTCTAAACTCATTCGCTCACCACAAATCTGAGCCTTTTATTTACCCTATCCACCCTCTCTGTAGATTTGAAACTCTACCCTGCGGTTAATTTTCTTATCCGCCTCTGTCATTTCTTTCACTAAAGGCTCGGAGCTTCCCAATCCCTCCCAACCTACACGACTTTCCAAAATACCTGCAAAAAGCACTATGTAATCTCTAATGTTTTCCGCTCGATCTTTGGATAATTGTAAATTCAGTGCTTGGGATCCTTGTGAATCTGTATGCCCTGAGATCTTTAACTTAAACTCGATATTGTCATATAAAAAATTAATAATTTTATTGAGGTCTCCATACATTTCAGGCTTAATTTCAGCCTTTCCATTGTCAAACTCTATAGATTCAAACTTCATGCGGGCAGTCATAGGCTCTGTCATCTTATTTAACTCCACATAGCCATCTAAATAAAATGCTTCCTCTATCCTAAAGAAATCATCTCCCTGTATCACCAATAAATAATTTCGCTGATCGATTAAATCAAACTCAAAAGTCCCATCTTCTTTCAGGTATTTTGGAGCAACCTCTACCCCTTGATCCATGTCTACTACCGACACAATCCCGCCAAAAGGCCTTCCTGTCAAGGCATCCGTCAAACTTCCCTTCAATTGTGAGATCGCATCAGGTCGGGCACCCATGGGAAGTGGGAAAGAATATAAATCCAATTTATCTAAATCTTTGGAAGATGATCTTGCATAGTATAAATCTTTAGAACTTGCATCAATGGTGAAATAAAACTCACTCCCAGTTCCATTGACCAAAGGCCCTATATTAATAGGTTCACTCCATTTATCCTTGACTAGATATGATTTATATATATCAAATGCCCCAAAATTATAAAGCTGTCCATTAGATGAGAAATAAAGAACCCCAAAAAGTGGGTGATAAAAAGGACTCACTTCATTATTTCTGGTATTGATGATGGGACCCATATTTTGACTTTGCGTCCAAGATCCATCTTTTTTCGTAGTAAAATAAATATCAGATAAGCCAAAACCTCCCAAACGATCTGATGCAAAAAATAAAGTATCTCCTTCATGAGATAAAGAAGGATGTGAATCCCAACTTAAACTGTTTACATTGATTCCTAGATTTTTTATGTCCGTCCATATGCTATCCTTCAAGGAAGCACTGAAAAGATCGCAATCCCCGTAGCACGAGGGGCAGTCACATCGGGAAAAATATAAAGTATTCCCATCTGCACTTAAACAGGCTGACCCCTCGTTGTAATTAGAATTAATTTCTTCCATTGCATAGGCTTTAGACCAAGTGCCATAAGCATCCAGATAACTAATGTATAGATCTTCATTCTTCTTTTTGTTGATCTCAAGGCTCTGCTCTTCTCTTTGCGAGGTGAAAAGCAAGGCCCCATTATTTTGACTCAGTGCCGGTCCATAATCAGCGCCCCTACTGTTTATGGAAAAACCCATATTGAGCAATACGCCCTTCGGCGGCATCAAGGTATCGATGAGTTTTCGATGCTCCACCATCTCATAATAATATTCAATAGGTACAAACTGTGCCACTTCCTGATTGTTTAAGGAATCATAATACAACTCTATTTCATCTATATTGATCCCACCATGATGGTGTCTCAAGACCAACCGATACAGAGATTTGGCATCTTCATAATCACCAAACATTTCAGTCAACTTTGCCAGTCGCCAAAGCAATCGAGTTTCAGAATAAAAATTTTCGATACCAAAATTCAGCACATACTTAGATAAAACGCTGTATTGGGTCTGATAATCTTTCTTTTTTTCAAGTTTATTGAGCAAAGCAATTTGAGATTTTTTAAAATAACGAGGAATTTTATTGATGTTCTCAAAATCATATCGATTGATAATAATATTTGACGAAAGGTTATCGCTATCGACCTTAAGCACCGTAGCTGAATCAATTTGTGCATGGACAAGATGATTTATACTTAAAATACTTAAGAAAAATAAGACCTTAATTGGGTTCATAAGTTGGCCTTTTTTAAAATTACTTTAGAGATCCAAATGAAATACTTAAATCTACTGGGTAAAGATAATCTTAAAAAGCAGACATTAAATTATTTGGCATAAGTATTGATCTATTAAGGGATAAACAATTAATAACTCCTTTAAAGGCATAAAACTGCCACTTTGACATAGTATGAGCAAAAATTTTCAGATTTTTCATCCTGACTTTTCCGAGGAAGATCCCGAGGAAGTCGTTCAATTAATTACCTCTGAAGAAATCCCTTCACTCACCGACGATCAATTGCCCGATGAACTTCCCATACTTCCCATTAAAAATACCGTATTGTTTCCTGGGGTAGTCATCCCCATAACCGTCGGTCGCGAAAAGTCAGTCAAACTGGTAAAGCAAGCCTATAGAGGAGACCGAATCATTGGGGTTACCGCACAAAAAAATCTCAAAATTGAAGAACCGGGTATACGCGATCTCAATAGCATAGGTACGGTGGCTAAGATTCTTAAAATGTTGGTCCTTCCAGATGGCAATACGACGATCATCATTCAAGGGCAAAAACGTTTTAAAATGTTAGCCTTAACTAGCATAAAGCCTTTTATCAAAGCAAAATATGAGATATTACACGACCTCGATTTTGATTTAGAAAAAGAGAATACTGAGGCCATTGTCCAATCACTTAAGGATACGGCCAATAAGATCATGAAGCTCAATCCCGAGATTCCAAAGGAAGCGCAAATTGCTTTAGATAACATCGATAGCCATTCTTTTTTGACCCATTTTTTAGCAGGAAATGTCAATGCAGAGGTTGCTGAAAAGCAAAAATTATTAGAGATAAATGATCCTATCAAAAGAGCAGAGAAGTTATTACAACTCATGATGAAGGACCTTCAAATGCTCGAATTGAAAAAGGAAATTCAGAAAAAAGTTCATACAGATATTGATCAACAACAAAGAGATTATTTTCTGAGGCAACAAATGCGCATCCTGCAAAACGAACTTGGCAATGACGGGCCTGATCAAGAAATCGAAACCTTAAAAACCCGTGGTGATGAAAAGAATTGGCCTGAAGAGGTGAAAATTCATTTTTTCAAAGAAATTGATAAAATTCAGCGTATGAATCCAGCGGCAGCAGAATATCCCGTGGCGATGAATTATGTAGAATTACTGGTTGATTTGCCATGGAATGAATTAACTGCAGATAATTTTGACCTTAAGAATTCACAAAAAATATTAGACCGAGATCATTTTGGGCTTGATAAAGTCAAGGATAGAATACTGGAATATTTGGCCGTAAGAAAACTTAAAGATGACCTCAAAGGTCCCATTATTTGCCTTTATGGACCTCCTGGAGTGGGTAAAACTTCTTTGGGTAAATCTATTGCTGAGGCTCTGGGTAGGAAATACATTCGCATGTCACTGGGTGGGCTTCATGATGAAGCGGAAATTAGAGGCCATAGAAAGACCTACATTGGATCCATGCCAGGTAAAATTCTACAAAATATCAAGCGTGCCAAATCATCAAACCCTGTTTTTATCTTAGATGAAATTGATAAAATAAACGCCAACTTTAGAGGAGATCCTTCCTCTGCATTGCTGGAAGTCTTAGACCCCGAACAAAATAGTAGCTTTAAGGACAACTATCTAGAAGTAGACTATGATTTGAGTAAAGTACTTTTTATTGCTACGGCAAACTCTTTAGAAACCATTCAACCCGCCCTGCTTGATCGTATGGAAATCATTGACATCACAGGTTATACCTTGGAAGAAAAAGTTCAAATTGCCAATAAACATTTAATCCCTAAACAAATCACTGAGCATGGTTTGACTTCTAAAGATTTAAAATTCAATCAAAAGGCCATTGAAAAAGTAATCAATGACTATACTCGTGAATCAGGTGTGCGGAGTCTCGAACGGAAAATTGCTGCTTTGGTCCGAAATATTGCAAAATCCAAAGCCATGGAAACCCCTTTTGAATCGAAAATGGATTCCCAACAGGTCCGCAGTATTTTAGGTTCAGAGATTTTTGATAAAGAAACGTATGAGCACAATGACTTTCCCGGCATTGTCACAGGCTTAGCTTGGACACCTGCAGGTGGTGATATTTTATTTATTGAATCTAGCTTGAGCAGAGGCAAAGGAAAACTCACCCTCTCAGGTCAATTAGGTGATGTGATGAAGGAGTCTGCTGTCACAGCCCTCTCCTATCTGAAATCTAATGCTGAAGTCCTCGATATCCATTACAAAATATTTGATCATTATGATCTACATATCCATGTACCTGCTGGCGCTATTCCAAAAGATGGACCCTCTGCGGGCATCACCATACTTACCGCACTGGCCTCTCTTTTTACTCAAAGAAAAGTAAAGGCTAAACTGGCCATGACTGGAGAAATAACATTACGTGGTAAAGTATTGCCTGTCGGCGGTGTGAAAGAAAAAATATTGGCTGCCAAGCGTGCTGGGATCAAAGAAATCCTTCTTAGCCTAAGAAACAAGAAAGATATTGATGAGATAGATGATCGATACCTGAAATTATTACAAATTCATTATGTGGAAAATGTGGATGATGTTTTGAATATTGCCTTACTCGATCAGAAAGTTAAACAACCTTTAAAATTCATTATTCCAGAAGAAAATACAGAATCTATTTGAAAGCGACATTCACTTTGTTTTTTTTGATTTTTTGGTCACCCTTATTTGCCCAGCAAGGCTTTCATTTTTTAAACCTTCCCAATAGTAGTCGCGCTGCTGCGCTCGGAGGATCTGCCGTGTCAAGCGATGATCATGATATTGCCATGGGATATCACAATCCAGCGATCTTGGGGGACAGTACTTTAGGAGATGTTTATATAATGTATCATCCCTATTTAGCAGGTATCAACAGAATGAGTGCCATCGCGCAATTTAGTGCCGGAAGAATAGGCCCGCTGACTGCCGGCATTTTGTTTACTGATTATGGCACCTTCGATGAAACGGACGATCTAGGAACGGTCATTGGTACGTTCCAGGCACAAGACTATGTACTTCACATCGGAAAATCCCACAGCATGGGTCCTTTTACGTTGGGCATCAATCTAAAAATGGCAGGCTCTTATATCTCAACGACAGGTGCCAATGCCTTGCTGTTCGATTTAGGAGGCATCTACAGAAGTCCCTACCAAAAATTTTCGGTCGGTATGGTGATCAAAAACTTAGGTTTTTTACTTTCTGATTTTACAGCTGATGAGCAAACTTCACTCCCATTTGATGTTTTGATAGGTACCACTTTTAAGCCTGAGCATATGCCGTTTCGCTTTACCATTACGGCCACAGATTTGGTTCGTTCTACCAATGATTTGTATGTATCTAACCCCAATCAAAAAATCAGGCGATTAGATCAAATTTTTAGATATTTCAATTTTGGAACGGCCTTACTTATTGGAAAACGTATCGAACTTAATTTGGGTTATAACCACAGGCAAAGAGTCGCATTCAATGTAGATGAAATGGCTTATGGAGCTGGGCTGAGCTTTGGTTTTTTATTAAAGATAAAGGCGTATGAGTTTCAATTCAGTAACGCCAAAATACATGCTGCCGCAGCGAGCCAATTTTTCTCGATCAAAACAAATACAAGCGCTTTAAAACAACTATTTTAAAAATGGAAAACCTTACACCCAAGCAAATCGTTGCCGAATTAGATAAATATATCATTGGTCAAGGTGATGCCAAGAGAAATGTGGCTATTGCCCTAAGAAATAGATGGCGCAGAATGAACGTTAAAGGAGAAATTAAAAATGATATTATTCCCAATAATATTCTATTAATTGGATCTACTGGGGTAGGTAAGACTGAAATTGCCAGAAGACTAGCAAAAATCGCAGACGCTCCATTTACTAAAGTAGAAGCCTCAAAGTTTACCGAAGTGGGCTATGTAGGTAGAGACGTTGAGAGCATGGTACGAGACCTCGTTGAACAAGCCGTAAATATGGTTCGAACACAAAAAAAGACAGAAGTAAAAGCCAAAGCAGAAGCAATTGTTGAAAACATCATCTTAGATGCGCTAATCCCCCCCCTCAAAGGAAAGTCTTTCCCCGGAGGAGATGCTCAAACAGATATGACTGATCATGAGCTCAACCAAAAGACGCGTGAAAAATTCCGTGAAAAAATTCAAAAAGGTACGCTAGACGATCGAAAAATAGAGATTGATATCAAAGCTGCCGCTTCTGGCAACCTAGGTATGATTGGCGGTGGTATGATTGATGAATCCTCTATGATTAATATGCAGGATATGCTTAGCAATATGATGCCCAAAAAGTCTAAAAAGCGAAAAGTAACCATCTCAGAAGCCAAAAGATTATTACTTGAAGATGAAAGTCAAAGACTCATTGATATGGACGAAGTCAAAGAAGAGGCATTATATAAGGCGAGTAATACCGGAATTATTTTTATTGATGAGATTGATAAAATAGCCGGTGGACGCAGTGGAAAATCTGGCCCTGATGTGAGTAGAGAAGGCGTCCAAAGAGATCTTTTACCTATTGTTGAAGGGAGTTCCGTAACTACCAAATATGGCGTCATTCAGACAGATCATGTATTGTTCATTGCCGCAGGTGCCTTTCATTTTAGCAAGCCCTCCGATATGATTCCTGAATTACAAGGGAGGTTTCCGATTCGAGTTGAATTGAATAATCTTACCAAAGGAGATTTTTTAAAGATTCTAAAAGAGCCAAAAAATGCATTAACCAAGCAGTACATCGCCTTAATCGAAGCCGAAAATGTCTCTATCGAATTCAGTGATGATGCGCTTGAAGAGATTGCAGAGAAAGCTTTTGCTATCAATGAAGAAATGGAAAATATAGGAGCACGTCGTTTACAAACGATCATGAGTAAACTCCTCAACGATATCTTATTTGACATTCCCGATACCATCGGAGCCCACTCAAAAATTTTAATCGATAAAGCCCTTGTTGATGAGAAATTGACTGGAATTATTAAAAATAAAGATTTGAGCGAATATATTCTATAGGCTAAAATCTCTGCGTAGATCTATTACCCCATGCAGTGGGTTCGATGAAGATTTGAATAGTTGCTGAAGCACCCACGTGATCACTTTACATTATAATTTAAGTCGTAGTATATTCAAAAGCACAAATGACCTAAATTAGTGAGCATAAATTGAACTTATGAAGCCTCAGGTATCATAAACCATGTCATTAGCGAAAAAAAATCTTACACTAGACCAACTAAAATCAGGAATCATCACTGGAGATCGATTGATTTTGAGTCAGGCCATTACCCTATGTGAAAGTCAACTACCAGAAGATCAACGATCGGCAACCCAATTAATAGATTCCATTTTAAATTATACGGGAACATCCTTGAGGATTGGAGTTACGGGGATCCCAGGTGTGGGGAAAAGCACTTTTATAGAAGCTTTTGGTTTATTTCTAATCTCAAAAGGTCATAAAATAGCCGTATTAACTATCGATCCCACCAGCACCTTAAATCAGGGTAGTATTTTGGGAGATAAAACACGAATGAATGAACTTTCGCAAAATAGAAATGCATACATCAGACCGAGCCCTACCAGCGGGCATCTGGGTGGCATCTCCGAGAAAACCAGAGAAAATATGCTTTTATGCGAAGCGGCGGGCTTTGATATTATTTTAATTGAAACGGTTGGCGTAGGCCAATCTGAGGTGGCGGTAAAAGATTTGAGTGACTTTTTATTATTGTTAATGATCTCAGGTGCAGGGGATGAGTTACAAGGTATCAAAAGAGGTTTAATGGAACTGGCCGATATGATATTGGTCAATAAAAGTGATGGAGAAAATATTGAAGAGAGCCTCCGTACCAAAATAGTCTTTGAACAAGCGCTCCATTATTTTCCCCAGAATATAAACCACTGGAAAGTCCCTGTTGAAACCATTTCATCACGCCAACCTACCAACCTAGATCGGGTTTGGAACTATATAGACGAATACATCACCCTCACGAAGACCAATGATTATTTTTATACTAATAGAAAGCATCAAAATCTACAATGGTTTCGTGAAGGACTTTCCAACCAGCTGCTTCAATATGTGTTCCAAAATCCCAAATTATCTAATAAAAAGAAGGAAATAGAACAAGCCATTCAAGAAGGTAAAAAATCAGTAAAATCCGGCCTTGAAGCACTATTAAAACAGGTCTTTGACCAATGAATTAATCAGGTATAAATACAAAACCATTCGGCCCTCTTCCTACTTGAAATTCTTCTTTCGCCCCACCCATTTGATCATAGACATAGACACTTCCTAGCGATTGAAATCCCTTTGAATCACCTATATATACATCTCCATCTGGGGCTACCCCTATTCCATAAAAAGCAATGGCAGAAGTATTCTCAATGAATGTATCACAGCTTTCGTCTCCTATACCGTAACTGTATACGGTCGTACCATTGTAAAAATAAAGGGTAGATAAATCGACATTGGCAGCCATTTTACCAGTTACATTCATTCCTAATGCAATTTCCTGTATCACTTCATCATTGGAGTCAAGTCGTACCAATGAGCCGTTGTTTGCAAGAGTGAAATCCGCATTGTACCCCCCACTGCAAAGGATCCAAAGATCCCTATTTTGGTCTATGATCATCGCAGCAGGTGATGTGCCTACGGTAATCGTTTGAATGATTTCCCGTGTAGTCAAATCCATTATGCTCAAGGTCTTCTCAAAATTATTGCTTACGTAGAGTTTATTATCTCTAATGACCAAAGCCTCTGCTCCAAACCCCACATTAATCGTATCTAAAATCTCATAGGTATTTAAATCCAAAATGGAAATACGACCCCGATCTATAAAACTTACCCACTCCGAAATATAGCCATAATCTCCCTCACTGACCATATACCTGGGTAGAGAGACGTCTGAAATAGTGTGCAATAACTTCATTTCATCACCATCAACAACCTCTATTTTAT